>NZ_CP134606.1 GCF_031844685.1 Streptomyces sp. ITFR-21 | reverse complement strand
CCCGCGGAGCGGGTACAGAGGGCGCGGGGCGCCCTCTGACAGACCGTCAGCGCGGAGCGCTGACCGGCCGGCCCGCGGGGCCGGCCGGGAGCCGGCCCGCGGGGCGGGCCGGGGGCCGGTGGGTGGTCGCGGTGGTTATCAGGCTTTCTGTTTGCGGGTGTTGCGGTTACCGATTGGCTGGCTAGGTGGTGGGGGCGTCCCCGGTTTTCATGCTGGCCTTTCGGCGGTTTCTCGGCGGTTTTTCTCTGGGTTTCCGGGGTGTTTCTCGTCCGGGTCCGATGTCCTGCTGTGTGGAACCAGTATAGGGGGCCGGGGCCGCCTTTTTCAGGTTATGCAACGGGAATTGATGGGGCATCGGGGCCGGTCGCCCGGGGTGGCCCCGGGCCGGTGTCGTGCGCCCCTCTGTACTGCTCTGGTGGGAGCCTACAGCGTCCGGGGCGGCGGAGGGAAGGTGAGAGAGGGCGGTAACCGGGCGGGGGCGTGAGGGGCCTTTCTGGGCTTTCCGGAGGTGGCGTTAGATTCGCGCGCCCGAGTTGGCGGGGCGTTAGATTCGCCGGTTTCCGGTGGCGTTAGATCCGGGCCGCTCCAACGGAGGTGCGGGGGCGGCGCGTTAGATTCGCGCCCGGGATGGCGGGGCGGCTTTCCCGATGGTGTTAGATTCGCGTTCCTGATTCGGTGGCGGGGATCGGGCGGCGGGTGCCGGTCGGCCCCGGGGTGGGTGGTGGTCGGTCGGGGGTGCGCGGGTTGCGGGCCGGGGTGGGGGGCTGGGTGGGCGAAGTTCCTAGTAGGGGCCTGGTTCGGTGAAGCGTTGTAGGGGTGTCCCGTTCGGGTGTTGCATAACTCGATGAACCCATGTACTGTAGTTATCACGAGGTCGGGGGAACGAAGAACCGGCCGAGAAACCGACTCACCACTGACCCTCTGGAGGGGATCTTCATGTCCGGTACCAAGTCCTTCACCACCCAGGCCGGTTCCACCTACTCGTACTCCGTCGAGACGGGCGAGAACGGCGAGGCGGTCTACGACCTCTCCCGCGTCTTCCAGGAGGGCGCGATGCCGATCGGTTCGATCGTGGTCCACCCGGACTACAACCTGAACCCGGCCGTCCCCGGTCTGCTGAACATCCAGTTCGGCAAGGGCAGCACCGACCGTCACGAGCGGGTGGACGTGCCCATGCTGGGCGACGGCGACCTGATCTACGTGGTCGGTCACCAGCTCGTCAACCCGGCCGATCTGGACGTCAACCCGGAGGACGAGAAGAGCGACCCCAACCCGAAGATCACGTTCCACCGGACCGTGCTCGGCGCGCACTTCCCGACCAACGCCCCCTCCGGGCGTGCGAGCACCGCCACGTTCGAGAAGGTCCGCGACCTCGTGACCGCCCTGGTCACGGAGTACCGCGCCGACAAGGCCACGGCCAAGCGCGAGGCGCAGTACGCGGCCTTCCTCAACGGCCAGCGGGCCGAGGCGATCCAGCCGGAGATCGACAAGATCGACTCGCAGATCAAGGCGCTCCAGCTCGCGCGGGCGGAGCTGACGGAGAAGCTGAACGGCTACAAGGCCGCGTAAGCACCCCGACCCGGGCCGGGCGGCCCCCAACCCCCCCCAGGGGCCGCCCGCGCCCACCACGGCCCGCGTCTGTGACCTGGACGCCAACGGCGATCAGCGGGGCGGAACGTGCGTCGAGTGCGGGTCGCACGGCGAACTCGCCGCACTGCGGAACCTCGCGCCGAGCGCGTACGGCTGCCAGCCGGGCATCGAACCGTTCGCCAGTCCGGCCCCGCTTTGGTGGTAGTCACCAGCTCCATCGGGCGGGCGCCCACGGTGCGCCCGCCCTTCTCCCTCCCTGCTCTGCACCGAAAGGCTTTCTCATGACGCACTCCCCCGCCTCCGCCGTGGCCTGGTACCAGTGGAACGGGTCAACGGGTGGACGCGGCATCAGCGAAGCGCACGTCGTCCAGGCTCAGGCCGACCACAACCCGACCGAGCGGCACGCGGACGGGTCGCTCACGATCACGTACGAGCGGACAGGCCGAACCAGCCACTACCGGCCCGCCACCGCAGCGGACGTGAAGGAAATCATGGCGGAGAACCGCGCCCGGATCGACGGCAACGAGCGGCTCGGAAAGGCCGTGGCGGAGGTACTCCGGGCCGCTGATGTCCAGATGGCCCGGTGGATGCAGCCGATGGGGAGCGGCGTCTACGTCCACACTGCCGGTAGCGAGGTGGGCGTGTGGTGGTGGTACTCCACCGAAGAGGAGCGAGAGGCTTCTTCCACCCCGTGGGAAGAAGGGGGCGTGCGGGCGCAGGTTGTCGCTACCCTGGAAATGGCCGGGCTTCGTCTCTCGTCCTCGGGAACGGATTTGGCGCTGACCACCGAGGACAACCCGCAGATCTGAACCCCCGCCCGCAGAAGGGACATGCTGTGAACACCGATCCACTTGTGGCTCTGCTCGCCCGCGCGGCGAAAGGGGACACGGCCGCCGCCGCCGAATTCCGGAGGGTCCGGGCCGCACGCATCCACGCCCGGGAGCACTTGAGCGCGAACAGCCGGGCCGCCGCGTTGCGGATGATCCGGCGTGCCGAGTAGGACCGCCGCCCGCCCCCTCCGCCCCGCTCAGCCTCTCGCTGAGCGGGGCCGCCCGATTTATCGAGTTATGCAGCGCCCCCGTGTCGGGTCGCTCCCGCCCCGGCGCGGGAGGCTGGCCCCGGGCCTTCGCCGCAGCGCCACGGTGACCGCTCCGCGCATGCGTCGCAGCGCTGCGACCGGCTTTCCGATCCGCATCCGTCCTCGACACCTCTGCCTGTTCTCCGCCTACGTGCTGTTCTGTTCGCTCGGTCCTTCTGTTGTTCGGCTCTTCTTCCTTCGTCTGCGCTTCCTCCGCTCGTCTGCACTTCCTCCGCTCGTCTCCTCTCTTCCTCTCACCGCACTTGCCGTTACCGATCTCCGCCCGACTCCTGCCCGTCTCTTCCTTCCCTCATCTCCTCACCCGTTGCTCTTCGCTGATGTCCTCACTTCCCTTGGGGGTCTCGTAGAGAAGTAGTCGGCGTGCTGGGCGCCCCTTGTCCGCGCCTTTGACGTGCCGGTTCTCCGACCTCGTCGGGGCGGGTGAGGCAAGTTGTAGAGCAAGTTGATAGGCCAGTTGAACAGCAAGTTGAACGGCAAGTTGTAGGGCAAGTTGTAGGGCAAGTAGCTCCCGGGGTGGGGGGAGAGATTTCTCCCCCCACCCCGGGGCAGTTCGGGGGTGAGGGAGAAATCTCCGTACCTCAGGGGGCCAGACTCCGGAGACTCCGGGGGAGAGATTTCTCCCCACCCCAAGGGGGAGAAATCTCCCCTCGGGAGCCGGGTTCGCTGCGCGAATGGGTAGAAGGGAGATTTCTCCTCCGGAAGGCTCCGGGGGGAGAAGTCTCCCTCTCGCCGGCGGATTGACGGAGCCTGGCGGCGGCCTCGCCGCGCAGGCCGGGGCATCCGAACACGGGGCCGCCGGCGCGTCGCTTGGGCCGCGGCCTCTGCGGCTAACGCGCCCTGCAGGTGCGGCCCAACTGCGCGGCTCAGGATCTGGCGGCCCGCGGTGGCTTTCGGCTGAGCCCACAAAGAAGGGCGGATCACTCCCGAGCGACGGGTCGACGCAGTGCGGAATCTCGGTGCTCGATGGGTGTGAGGGGCCTCGCATTTTCCGGACAGTGATCTGACAGTTTATTTCACGCGGCTATACGAAACTCCATGTATTCGGCGTGAACTTCTCGCGGTGGGCGGTATCCGACAGCCGAGTGGAGGCGTTTGTGATTGTACCAGAGTTCGATGTATCGGGTGATGTCCTGTCGGGCGTCCTCTCGGGTCGGGTACGTCACGCGGGAAACCCGCTCGTTCTTCAGAGCGCCGAAGAATGATTCCGCCATCGCGTTATCCCAGCAGACGCCGGTACGTCCGGATGACCGGCGGAGTCCGAACTGTTTCAGCGTCGCCGCGAACTCGGCGGACATGTAGTTCGATCCGCGATCGGAGTGGAATATTGCACCGTCGGCGAGTTTCCTGTTCCGCGCCGCGTTGCGGATGGCCTGGGATATGAGAGGAGTTTGGTAGTGGTCGTCCATCGCGTAGCCGATGACTTCCTTCGTGCAGCAGTCGATGACGGTCGCGAGATAAAGCCATCCTTCTCCGGTTTTTACGTAGGTTATGTCGCCGACGAGTTTTTCGCCGGGCGCGTCGGCGGTGAAGTTCCGGCTGACAAGGTCCGGCACGTCGCTGGCTGCGGCCTGGGTGAGCGACCACCGCTTCGGCTTGGGCTGGCAGGGCACCAGACCCAGCTCACGCATCAGCAGGCGGACCAGCTCCAGGCCGGCGGGGCGGCCCCAGCGGACGAGCTGGGCGTGGACGCGCCGGTATCCGTAGGTGCTGTCCGACATGTCGAATGCCTTCTTGATGAGCAGTTTCAATTCCTCGCGCCGCTGGGCTGTGGCAGAATCCGGGCGGTTCCGCCATTCGTAGTAGCCGGACTTGGACACGTCGAGCCGTTCACACATGAACTCGACGGGATGCGCGTACTCCGTGGTGTCGGGCCGCATCGTTTCGATGAACTCGTACCTGCTCACTACCGGGGATCCTTCGCGAAGTACGCCGCGCATTTTTTCAGGAAAACGTTCTCCATCTCCAGTTCACGGATACGCCGGTCCTGTTCCTTCAGGCGTGCCCGCTCATCCAGCGTCAACGGCGAACCTGCCGCTGGCTCGTTCTGCTTCTGGTACTTCTTCACCCAGCCCCGGAGCGTCTCCGGGTTCAATTCGAGCTCGCGGGCCGTCTCAGAGATGGTCCTACTGGACTGGAGTGCGACCCGGACAGCTTCCTCACGGAACTCCGGGGTGTACTTACTGGGTGGCGCCACTTCGTGCTTCCTCGTTTCCTTGACAGGACAACCCTATTGGGTCCCTGTCCGGAAGCTTCGGGGCACCTCAAAGGTGCTGGGCCTTGCGGGTGGTGGGGAGCCGCAGGTGCGTGCGGTTCGCCGACCGGGTTATGGCCGCCGAGGAGTCGCGTCGGCTTCGCTGTCGCGTGGTGTGCCGGCCTTGGCTCCCTGCGGGCAGCGATGGAGGTTCCTCGGCAGAGGGGAGAGGCCGCGCTCAGGGGTGAGCGCGGCCTCATGTCCGGTTCTTCGTTGTGGGTGTTCGGGGTGGAGTAACTGGTCCCTGGGTAGCGGGTCGCCGGCATGTCGGGGGTAGCGTGCTGGGGCGCGGTTCAACGGGGCTCCTGTGGCGTCAGACCAGGTCGAGGGTGGGGAGCAGTCCCCACCCTTCGTGCGGGATGAAGTAGTTCGTCTGTCCTTGGTCCCAGTTCCAGCGGTCGGCCAGGTCACGGCGTTCGGGGGCGATCTCGACGCGCATGTGGGTGCGCCATCCCTTGAGCGGACAACGCGCGGCGTCGGCGTCGAGCACGGTCATCTGTACGCCGTTGGAGGTGACGAGTCGGTCGCCGTTGTTCACCTGCTCCAGGAGGGCAGCCTCGACGTAGATACGGGCATAGAGGAACTGCTCCCAGAAGGCGGAGCGGCGCGCGATGGCGCGATGAGTCCGTGGTGTGGCCTTCCCTTCGCCGACGAGTCCGTGGAGGTCGAGCAGGCGCCGGTAGTTGCGGAGATAGGCCGTGCGTCGGACGGCGGGACGCTGGGGCGTGGAGAGCATGTCGGTGGCTTCCAGCCGGAGTGCCTTGTAATGCTCTTCGAGGCACAGTGCGACGTCGGCACCGAAAGGGGTTCGGTAGACGCGCTGAACGACGTACCGGGTGCGATGGGGACCGTGGACGGTCTGGCCGATCCACAGTGATTCCGGGTCGGGGTCGAGCTGGGCCTTGGTGATGTACTCGTAGGGGTTGGTGGCTGGCTGGTGGTCCACGGTCTTGGGCTTCCTTCGTGATTCAGGTGCCGGACTCAGATGTGGTCGTGGAGGTCGACCGTGAGGTACTTGGTGTGTGTGACCTCGATCCAGCCCGTGCGGTCGCCGTCGCGGAGCTTGAGTTCCCACTTGCCGGGCTGCCACCGCTGGCCGGTCTTCTTCCGGCCCACGAGTTTCTTGTCGCAGCGCGTCGACGGGTGGGATCCGCCCGAAGTAGTGCCGGACGTACCCGGGTTCGCCCCGCCGGTCGAGCCGCCTGAGGTCGGGGACTTCCCGCCGGTCGAGCCGCCTGAGATGGGCGCCTTGCCTGTGCTGCCGGATGAGGTGGACGACGTGCCGGACCTTCCGCCGGACGTGAGCGTCTTGCCGCCACTGGTCCCGCTTGTGGTGCGGGAGAGCGACATGTTGAAGGCGCTGGTAGTGATGAAGCGGCAGTTCGTTTCGCGGTAGATGTCCTTGTAGACCGGCACCCACCCCTCGGGGTGTTCGTGCTTGCCGATGATCTCGCCGTGCTTGACAGGCTGGTCAGCGCAGCCGGTGAGAAGGAGGGCGGCCGTCGCGGCGGCGGTGGCGATCAGCATGGTGCGGGCGTGGGACACGGCGGGGCTCCTGAGATGTGTGGGTGCGCTCGTCTGCTACAGGTGCGCTGCGCGAGCTGCGTGTGACAGGGACCTCGGAATTTCTTCCGGCGATCCTCACAGTACAAGTATTTATCGAGTTAAGCAACGTCGCACGGGCGGCATGGGCGCCGGATCCGGCCGGCGCGTCGTTCGCGGGCGCCCGGTTCAGAGGTAGGGCGGTAGGTAGGCAGTAGGCGACCGTCGGCCTCGCGGGCCGGGGGAGGGGAGGGGTCTCGCCACTCCCCTGCATCCGGCCGGCACTGACCGCCCGACCGGGACCGGCACGGGGCCCCCGGGGCCGGGCCGAACACGGGGTGTCAGCGGGTGGTGGGCGGTGCGTTGCGAGGGGTCGGCTGCGGGGTGAGGTCGGGGACCAGGTGGGCAGGGAGGCGGGGTCGGTGACCGAGGTCATCGGCGAGGTCGTCGATGTGCACACCGGGGTGGTTCTTCTGGCGGCACCAGGCCGCGGCCGGTGAGGACGGCGGCCAGGCCCTCGGCGTCCTGGCGGCCGGGGTGCAGCCACACGCACCGGGCTTTCGTGTCGCCTTCGGCGGCGTAGCCGCCGGGGCTGCGGTCGGTGCGGGCCTCGTACCCGGCCGCGCCGAGCAGCGCGGAGACCGACCGGCCGGTGATGCCGTACGAAGTGGCCTTGCGGCGCTCGGACTTGCGGCGGTAGGTGACACAGTCCGGGTCGGTGCAGTTCTCACCCTTGCGGCGGGCGTGCAGGTCGAGGTGTCCGCGCGGGCCGGGATGGGCGAGCCTGGCCGAGCGCGGGCACGTCTCGATCGTGGCGGGGTCGTACCACCAGGGCTGACGCTGCGCCCGGAGAGCGTCGAGCGGTGCAGCATCGAGCGCATCGAGCGCGGCGCGGACCCGGTCGAGCAGTTCGGCGAGCTGCTGACCGTAGGTGCCGAGGATGGTCGTGTTGCGCTGCTCGGCCGCCGGCGTGCCAGGGGCATGTTCCCCGACGATGACGACGGGGACGCCGCAGGGGCCGGGCGCGACGCCGACCAGGGTGCGGCCCCGGTAGGTGCGGGTGCCGGCGGGCCGGGAAGCTGTAGTGCGGGCCGGGTCGGTGCTTCGGGTGCGGGGCGCGGTCATGGCAGGGGCCTTCCTAGTGTGGCGGGTCGGTCGCGCAGTCAACGTGCCCGGGGCCGGTGCAGGAACCGGCCCCGGGCAGGGCGGTCAGTCTCGATCAGGCAGGGGGTGATCTCGTCAGAACAGAGTCAGGACGACCTCCTCGGGGGCGGGGTGGTCGGGCTCCTCCGCCACATCTATGGGCACGACTTCGTCTTGTGCGGCGGGGTGGGCAGGCTCGGCACCGGTGACGGTCGGGGGCGCGGTGTGCACCTGCGCGTCGCCCTCGGGCTGTTCCGACTGCATCACGGCCGGTGCAGCCTTGCTGACCCGTGCGGCTTCCTGCTGCTCCCGGCGGAGCTGGCCCTTGTTCTTGGGCTGCTTCGCCTGCCACGTCGCAAAGTCCCGTCCGCACGGCCACGCGTCGTTGCACCAGCGATCGGGGTGACACGTGCCGGGCTTCCGCTCCTGGACCTCCTCCCACGACAGCGGCCGGACGAACAGTTCCGCGAACAGTGCGGCCGTCTCTTGCGGCCACCGATCCTCGGTGAACTCCCAGTCAGTACCTTGCGCATCGGGGTCGACCCCCGCCGTCCAGTGCAGCGCAGAGGACGCCCACAACGTGCGCGGGTCCGAGCACAGGCGCACCGCATCGGAACGCGGCATCCACCACAACACCCGCGTACGCGCCGGAATGCTGTTCTTCGACGCGATGAACACCGCCACCGGCTCGGGAGCCGTCTGGTCGACGTCACCCGCAGCCGCGGTCGGCGTCTCGACGCCCGGCACGGCGCCCCCTCCCCCTCCCACACCTCTGCAGGGTCCGTCTCGGTCGTCACGTCCGGCGCGGCGGCCCGGGGCTGTTCTTCTTGGCGCGCCCCTGACAATTCAAGAGAGTCCCCTTTTCCCTCCGGGGCAGCGTCGGCCGCGGGTGCGCCCGCTGCGGTGACCATGCCGGCGCCGCCCGGTCCGGGCACCGGGCCAAGTTCCGCGGCCGTCGGCCCGGTTCCGGGGCCGTGGGGGGTGCCGACGCCCGGCACGGCGCCGCCTTCCCCTTCCCATACCTCCGCGGGCTCCGCCACGGTCGCCACGTCCGCAGGGGCCGACGCGCCGCCGCCCGGTGCGGCGGGTCCTTGCGCCAGGTCGGCGGCGCTGTCGTGCGCGTCGGCCGGCTGCTCCGCCTCGGCGGCTTCCGGGGCGGGCTCGGAGGTGACGTCGCGCGGGTCGGTGGGGATCGGCTCACCTGCCAGGGCGGCCCGCATCTGCTCGGCCGACATGCGCCCGCTCACCTCGTTGTAGGGGAGCGTGTACGTGCTGCCCTTGTGCCGGGTCTGCTCCGTTGCCGCGCGGGTGACCACACGGGAGCCGTCGACCGCGCCTACGGCGCCGCCGTCAAATGCGGCGTGGATGTGCGGCACCGTCACCGTTTTGGCGTTGACCCGGGTCACCTCGTACCAGGTCCCCCGGCACCGCGCGAAGTCACCACGGACAAAGTCCGGCTTGCCCCACACCTTGAAGCCGCGCCGCTCCGCCTCCTTGATCGTCTCCGCCCAGTACGTCAGCTCTTCGTCGTACTCGGCCAGACGACGTGTGAGCTCTTCCCGGCGCGCCTCGGACGGCTCACGGCGCCACACATCGGCCTTGCGGCCCGTGTCGTCAACTCCGTCGCGCTCCCGCAGCACGCCGCGGCGTTCTGCCTCCAGCTTCTCGATACGGCGCAGGGTGCGCCCCGGGTTGGTCCGGTACCGCTCGTACGCCTCGGACGCCGCCGCGCGGTTGGCCCAGTAGCCCGCCCGCCGCTGCTCGCCGACGCTCTTGCGCGCCATGGACCACATGCGCTCCTGGTCACGGCGGGCCCGCTGCTCGGAGTGGTGCCCGATCAGGATCGGCTGACCCATGACGAAGCGTTCCCCGATGGAGTTGTGGGCGTCCCACAGCCGGTCGGACTCGGCCGCCGCACGTCCGGCCCGGTCCGTGAACCGCTCCGCGCGCGCCTCGGCCGCGTCCACGCGGGCGGCCTCCCGCTCCGCGAACGACATGGTCTCTTCGATCACCACGGCGCACGACAGGCCCAGTGCGCGCACCGCGTCCGCGGCCCGGTTGATCTTCCACCGGTCGGCGCCCTTGTAGCGGCTACCGCGGATGAAGATCCCCGGGTCACGCCGGTAGGCCCAGCCCAACGGCTTCAGCGCTTCCCACACCCCGTCACCCTTGGAGGACCCCTCAACGGTGGTCCCGTCCTCGTGGGTGTGCCGGATGACGATGTCCGCCGCGTCGGCTTCTTCCTCCGCCTCCACGACATCCCCAGGCAGGGTGAGCGCCCGCAGCGCTGCCGGAGAGCACCCCATGACCTTTGCGGCACACTCGGCACAGCGCGGAGCACAGCCGGGCACGTCCCACAGCAGCACCCCGAACCCGCCACACGCGTTTGCCGCCGCGCAGTCACCGCGCCCGGCAGGCTTCGCCCGGTTCGCGGGAGCGTCCCCCGGGCCGGGTACCGGGCCGAGCTGGGCGGCAGTCGGGCCGGCCTCGGGGCCGCGGGGGGTGTCAACACTTGGAACGGCGCCGCCTTCCCCCTCCCAGGTGTTCGCCGCACCCGGGTCTGAGGGGGCCGCGTCCGGTGCCACGCTGACCACCGCGGAGATCTTGGGCATGGTGGCGCCGACGTGCTCCGCCCCCTGAACGTCTGCGGTACGTCGAGCAGACTCCGCCCTTTCAAGTGCTTCGCCGGCCGCAACTACATGCTCCGGCCGGTGCGTGAGCACGTACGCGCGGACTGTGCGGACGAGCCGTTCCACGTGCGCCGCGTACTCCGCTCCCAACTCCGCGCGGGTCATGGTGTAGGCGTTCGCGGCGGCATCCGCCGCGCGGTCGGCGAGCCACCTGGCGTCGCTTTCGGCGGCCAGCGCGTCAGCGAGCAACTGCTCACCTTTCTCGCGCATCACCCGTTCTTCCTCGGTCTCCAGCACGTAGGGGGTGGCCGGAGCGATCCGCGGCATGAAGTTGAGAGCGGTCTCGTACAGGTCCAATTGGGTGTGTGCACGCAAAACCCGGATGTCCATCACCAGGTCGCTGATCTCATCGCTGAGCCGCTGCAACGCATCCATGGCCTGTCTCCCCATCGGTGGTTCGTGGTGTGCTGTGCCATCACCATAACGTACTTGGTACGAGTACCAAGTACGTTTGATTGTGGCGTGCGTCACATCACCGCGGCCAACGGGCGACCAACCGCCCGAATCCCGCGATTTTCGGACCTCTAGGGGGGTACGAAAAATGCCTGTCTGGCCTGTCATTGCAGGTCAGGGCGCATAAAAGCCTGTCAACCCACCCTGTCGGCCGACGGCTCGGCCGACAGGGTGGGACAGGCTCCGACACGGTCGGCCGACAGGACGAAATCGGACATAAGGCCACCACCGACAGGCAGCGACAGGCAGCCGGCTCGCCCCTTGACGCTCTCTCCATCCGACCCGCACGCCAGCAGGCCGAGCAGCCGGCGGGACGCCGGGGGTGCCGGCACGGGCGCAGCCAAGGGGGCGTCGGGTGGCTCTACGTGGCGCGGACGCAGGCAACACCCCCGGGGGGTGCGGGAACCTCCGATTTATCAAGGTCATGACATGTAGACATTCGGAGCGTCTCCGCCATCCACCAGGGTGTCCGCTACTGGCTTGGGGTGGGGGTCACTGCGAGCGCGGGCGGTGGCCACCGCGCCGACGCGTCATCCAATCCGCACACACAGGCACCGCTTCAGAAGGAGGGGAAAACTTCAATACTTGTCATGCCTACGGCAATCCGTCAAGGAGTCTCTTCAGCGCGTCGCTTACTGCCCCGCTGCCGCTGGTTTTTCAGGGACTGCTCTTTCACACCGAGATGGCCAGCCAGGCGGTCCGGGCGTCCGCCCGGGCTGCGGGCGGCGCGCCGCTCCTCGAGCGAGCCGATCTCCCACAGGACGGCCGCGAGGACCGGCCATACCGCACGGACTGCGGAACCGAGCAGCGAGTCCGCCTCCGCGGCGGAGAAGACGGAGCTGACGCCGGCGAGCACCCAGAACAGGGCGCCGGACAGACCGGGCCCGTGCCCCGAGCGGGCTCGGCGGCGCGCTCGGCGGCCCCAGACCATGGCGGCGACGTCGAGGGCGACGAACGGCAGGAGGTCGAAGGGATCCTGCAGGCCCATCTGGTACTGGCCGACGCGACGCAGGCCGGTTGCCGACAGGGCGGCGGCGACGACGACCGCCAGCAGGTCCTCGATCCGACGGCCGCGGGAGTCGGCGGCAGCCGTCCGCTCGGCGTCGGTCATCGTGACCAGAGCGAGGCGGCGCCGGTGAAGGGCGATCGCGGGACCGAGGGTGAGGACCAGGGCGCCCGCGACGAACTGCCAGCTGCCGAGCAGTTCGAGAGCGGCTGAGCCGCGGGGGACGAGGTCGAGCGTCACGGAGAATCCCTCCTGGCGACAAAGCCGGCCGCCTCGGCGGCGGTGGCGCGCAGCTGCTGATCGGTGGGCGGCACCGGATCCTCGGTGACCCAGGCCCGGTAGGCGTCGCGCTCGGCGGTGACCTGGCGGAGTCGGGCCAGGAGCAGCACGGTGAGCGGGTGGACGGGTGGGAGGTTTCCGTCGGCCTGGACGAGGACGGGCAGTAAGACGGCCTCGTCGCGACGCGCGAGATGGCTGATCAGGGCACGGTTGAGGTCGCAGGCGCAGTCGGCGGCACGATGCCGGCCGGCAAGGTGCCGAGGCCCTGGAGCGTCCGTAGTTGCGGAACGTCGCAGCGTCCGGGTGAGGCGCGCGGCGAGGGTGCGAAAGCTCATGCCGCCTCCGTCCAACCGGCGGCGAGGCGGTGCTCGGCGACCAGCTGGTCGCGGCGACGCACTGCCTCCCCGATCGCCTCGCGGTTCTTCTCTCGCTTGTCCGCTCGTACCGACCCGGCGAGGTACTGGCGCGCGAGCCGCTGTACCTCCGCGGCCGCCTCGATGCGCTTCTGCCGTCGCAGTGCGGCGCTCTGGTCCCGGGCGCGGGCCTGCTCCAGGCGCGGTGCCTCCTTCAGCAACCGGCGCTGGAGCTTCTCGGGTGCCAAGCCACCGCGGACGCCCTGGGTGTCCCCGTCGCAGAGGGCGAGCTCCGCGCACGCGGCGCGGACCGGGCACACGGAGCAGTGGCTGCGGACCGTCCTGGTCCGGCGCCGGCGCCAGTCGGCCGCCGGCTCGCCGTCCTCCTGGTAGAAGTCGTCGACATCGGGCTGGATCGCGTAGCAGACCGAGTGCATGAGCGCTCGCCGCAGTTGCGGGGCGCGCAGCTCGCGGACGATGAGGTGGCCGTCGCGGCCGACGAGGTAGCCGCCGGCGGCGAGTGCATCGATCGTTTCGGCGCTGGCGACGTACTGGGCGATGTCGGTTTCACCCTGGTCAGGGAGCTGGGCCCGGGCCGGCGGGTGAGCTGTCATCATGGCGTTCATGCGTTCTGTCCTCCTGTGACGGGATGGGATGGGGCGCTGCGGTCTCCGGGGGAACCAGCCCTGGAGACCGCTTGCATTTACACGGCCCATCTGACTTAACTAACTTGCGTCAGTTGAGTCAGATAATGCGTGCCGAAACGGATCACGTCAAGGAAGAGGTGGATCATCTTGGACGGAGAGCTCTGGCTGGTGCGGCAAGATGTGGGCATGACGTCCCATCACCCGCACGAGCAGGCTGCGGCGGCGCTGCGCGCCGACATCCTGAACGGCACCTTCGCCGCCGGGGAGAGGCTGCCGGGACAGCGGGAGCTGGCGGAGAAGTACGACGTCGCGCAGAACACGATGGGCCAGGCCCTAAAGGTGCTTGAGTCCGAAGGGCTCGTGGAGATGGCGCCGCGGCGGCGAGCCCGGGTCCTGCAGCCGGCGCCGCTCATGGAAGCCCGGCTGGCGGGGGACGGCCTCCTCGCACCCGCGCAGCCGGAGGGCGCGGCCTACGAGTTCCTCCAGGTCCAGGGCCGCAGGGTCGACCCCCGAGCTTCCGAGGCGCTCAGCCTCGCACCGCACACCCCCCTCTTCGCCCGGAAGGCGGTGCTGCTGCATGCGGGCGCGCCGTGGGCGCTGCAGACGCTGCTCACCGCGAAGCCGGCCACGGCACCTCGCGGCCAGGGCGTCGCCGGAGCCCCGTTCCCCGCGGGCGCCGAGGCGCACGAGACGGGACACGCCAGCCAATGGTCTGGGCGGCCGGCGAGCCCCGAGGAGGGCGAACTCCTCCGAGCCGGGCGCAGCGCAACGGTCCTTGAAGTCCGAAGAGTCGGATTCATTGACGAACGACCGAACTCGTATCTTGTGACGGTAGTTCGGGCGGATAGAGTGACAATCCTTACATAGAACACTATTTGATTCGACTAGCGCCCAACTAATCGCCTTTATGACGGTTGTTCAAGCGGTCGCAGAAGCCCTCGCGACGGCTCGCACAATGCGTGTGCACCGTCCTGTCCAAGGGATAGGGTGGCATCCGCTTGATCCACTACGCCTCACCCTCGGGACCTCAGCCGATAGCGGCGGGCCAGGACCCGATGAACCGAGAAGGCGGTTCTCCCATGATGTGCACCCGCTTGCCACGGCCGACACCAAGCCGTCTCCGCGCGGCGTGCGCGGCCCTGTCGTGGGTGCCGGTCTGCCCCCGGAGGGGGGACTCGATCATGTCGTAGAAATCCCGGGCGGGCGCCTCTAGCAAAGGTCGCTCCTCGCCCTCCCCGCCGGCTTCGGAGTTAGCCGCTCCTCTGCCGACCGTCACCGCTCCGACGAGGTAGCAACTCGTCCGAGCGAAGGCCAGACCAGTTGGTCCGGCAATCACTGCCCTCCAGCAGCAATCCCCCCATCGGGGGTTCGTCGTTTCCCGAGGCAACCCGGGAGAACGGGGTCCATCTTGCAGTACACCCATGCTCTTTGTCAGCTCGGACGCTTCCGCAACCCGGTGTTCACGGCCATCTTTCGCTCGTCCGTGATCTTCCCGCCACTGCGCGTGGGCTTCTGCGTGCCCGGCCGAAGCGGCTGGAGGCAAGGCGAGCCGCGGCCCGCGCAGGGCACGGTGCCTCCAGGCACCGCCGCGGTGATCCGCAGACCGCGCGAGGCGGGCACGTCCGCTCGCGGTCAAGGGGTCTGTCCGGGCGTCCGCCGCCCCCTTGACCTGCTGGTCACAGACTCGTCGGCGATTTCCCCGGCCCAACTGTCACACCGCCGGGATTTTCGACACCCGTAGGAACCGAAGGACCTGATCCTTCGCTTCCGTCCGAGGCCACCGGCCAGTCAGACCCCAGACACGGCCCCCCGTACCCGGGGCGCCGCCGAGACCCAGCGCACCGTGACCGCCGCCCAGCGGCGCCGGTGCGCCAGGAGCAGCGTGCCCAGCACAACAGCCGTACCCCGATCCACCGACCCGCCGCCGGCGGGCGCGGCCGCGCGCCCTCCCCGGCGCCAGCGGGTGAAGGTGCCCTTGCGCCTGATCACCACATCGCAGTACGCCGACGTCGCGGTGAGCGTGTACGTGAAGATCGGCGCCTTGGCCTCCCGCCCGCAGGGCTGCACGGCCGCCACCGCGACGATCGCGGACTACCTGGGCCTGTCCAAGGCCTCCGTCGAACGCGGCATGACCCAGCTGACCCGGCCCGGTCCCGACGGCGTCGTCGAACTCTCCTCGGTGCGCCGTACCCGGCCCGGCGGATGCGGGACATCAGCAGTGCGCCGTACCCGGCCCGTCACCGCAACAGAGGGCTTCGTCTGGATCCCGGTGGCTGCCGCCGAGGACCTCACACCGAGGCAACTGCGGGTCTATGCACTGATCGCGTACGCCCAGGCCCAGGGAATCCCGCTGACCGAATCGGAGATCGCGGGAGCACTGCACCACCACAGCGGGCGCAGGGCCGGCCAGCCGCTGACGACCGCGGCCGCCGGAGAGATCGTCGACGCTCTTGAAGTCGCACGGTGGATCACCGTCGACCGCAGGGCGGGAACCCGCGGACGCCACCACTTCACCGCCCACGACATCCTCCCGGACGTCCGGCCAGCCTCCGGTGGACAGCACGACGAGGACCCGACGACCTCTGGTGCTGGTGAGGGATCGGGTTCCGCAGCTGATGCGGGATCGCTCGCGTACAAGGAAGAACCTAAGACTGACCGACCTGATGACGAGCGCGCACTCTCCTCACCCGCCGTAGGCGAAGTACAGGTGGGTGAAGCTGTGGAAAACGCCGACGAACAGCCTCAGGAGCCCCGAGCACCAGGGCGGCTCGCGCTTCGCGCGGATGAAAACCACCCCTCCTCCCACCGACCCCGGACGTACTCCGGCCCACCGCTCACCATCAGCACCCGGGTGCACGCGGTGCTCGAGCCGGTGCGCTGGCTCTACCAGCGCGCCAACGTCTACATGCAGCGGCGCATCGCCCGCGAGGTCGGTCGCCAGCTGCGCGCCGGCATCGCCGACGACCGCCTGCGCCAACGCCTCGTCGAGCGCTACGCCCGCACCATGGCCGATGACATCCGCGACCCCGGCCGGTGGCTGTTGGGGGTCGCTCTTCCCGCCTGGGGCTGCGGAATCTTCGACTGCGAAGCCGGCGTGCTGTGGAGCAGCGGGCGCCGCTGCTCGGTGTGCGAAGAGATCGTTCAGGACCGTCGTCGCGACAGCGCACCGGACCAGTCCCGGCGTGCCGAGCCGCTCGTCGAGCCACCGCGGTCACCGGTCGCTCCGCCGGTTCCTCGCAGCCACTGCCGCGGGTGCGGATGCCGCATCCTGCACGTGAAACGGGCGCTCGATGACGGGTTGTGCCCGCTGTGCCGGACCGAGGATGCCGGTGTACTCGCGCTCATCCGAACCGCACCGGCGCACGTCGAAGCGTGCGCCGGATGGAACGGGGCCGGGTGTTCGCGCCCGGCACTCGGGACAGCCGGCCTGTGCGTGCGGTGCCGGACCCGCCGGTTGCAGTGCGTCGCATCGTGACGCGGTGGCTGGCGTCGCCGATACGGGCTCGGTGTTCACGGGGCCCATCCCCGTTCATCGTGCGCGATGCCTCGCACCGCCGATCCGGTGGGCGGGACGCATCTCCGGCGGGTTCCTCAGCTGAGCCGCCCCGTTCGAGCCTGTCCCTCACCCCAGAGGCTTCTCCGGGCGCTCCTCCCACGAACCCCTTGACCAATTCCCGGGACAGAGCCGCTCCCCCTGGACCAGGGGCCGCTCCCGGAATCCCCCGGGGGCCTTGACCAGTTCTCGGTCGCGACCACGGGCGCCGCCTGGGCACAGGTCGCCGCTTGCTGGAGGCCGCTCCGGCTCACGCCGCGCCGAACCGCTCACCCGCTCATCCCCGCTGTCCGTCCTCGGCAACGTCCTGCGGCCAGTGAGCTGCATCGCGCGGGAAGTGAACTACATCGAGTTCGCCGGTGATCGCCTCAGCCGACTCACTCGATGTGGATTCACGATGGAGGCCGACGAGATCTGTGCGCGAAAGTCCGATGAACTTCATCGCGCAACGCTGCACTGCATCGCAATGAACCGCATCCGCGCACCAGCGCGATGAACGGCTCCGTGAAGGCGTCGTCCTTCACTCCCCCGATGAACGGAAGCGATGAGCCCCACTGACGGGGCGGTGCGTGACCGGGACAGTGCGGCTCATCGCACGGGCCGCCGAGCGCCTCCTGCGGTCGGGAGCCCTGCGAGCGTCTCCCCGTTCGGACCGGTTTCCGCCCGGCAACGCTGGCGTGTCCGCCGATCCTGCCTACCCCTTGACCAAGGGCGCCTGCCCGGGCCGGTACCCCTGGTCCACCCTCGGCGCCTACCCCTTGACCAGGGCGCGAGACCAGGGCGTTTCCCCTGGACCGCGCCCGAGGTCCAGGGGAAACGCCGACGACACGGAGAGGGCGGCCGCCGGGTGGGCGGCCAGCCAGCTTCGCCCCAGGCTTCAGCCGAACGGAGCGACGACTGAAGCCGGCCGGGCGGCCGCAGCCCGTCTCTCGGAATCCAGGTGAGGTCCCCCTCCGTAGGGAGTCGAGGTTCACCAGCGCGCGCTCGCGCACCTTCGGCCAGGTCCCGATGAAGAAGACCAGCGATGGCCGCTCACCGGGGTGCGTCCATCGGGTCAGATTCATCCGCGGACTCACCGGATGTCGCGACCCGATGCGATGAATGCACGGTCCGCCGCTCCGCCGCCGCCGCGGCGTACCTGGCCGATGCGATGCAGCCCGCCCTGCGCCCCCGGCGTTCATCGCACCGGGTGATGCAGCCGATGACATTCACCGGCCAGGCGATGACGTTCATCCGGCAAGGCCCCCTTGTCCGGGTCCTTGTCCGCCTCTCTCACCCCTTGACCACCGACCCCTTGTCCGCGCTGGCGGACGGCCGGCACTCAGCGGTTTCCCCTGGACCGCCCGCCGTGGCCATCGCCGCCAGACCGCGGACAAGGGGGGTGTCAGGAGTGTGAGCGCCATCCAGACCGGATGACGCGAAAGGACGGACACGGACGTGGCCACCACTCAGATCACCCCGGTGCTCGACTCCTCCGAGTCCGTGCTCCGCTACACCACGATCAGCTCGATGAACCGCGACTGGGACGTGCTCTGCGCGGAACTGCGCGCCGCCGACCATGTCGGGCAGTGGGCGGAGCAGCACCCGGAACTCGCCGGCGCCACCTGCCCTCAGGACGTGGTCGCCACCATCGCCGACCACCACCGCCGAGGTGACACCGACAGCCACGACGGCGTGATGCGCCTCCTCGTCGAGCGCGCGGCCGCCGGCGGCTTCGACGGGGACCTCGCATGGCGGATAGCCGTCCGGATCCTCCTGCCCAAGGCGATCTTGATGGCCAAGACCCAGAGGCGGACCGGGCTGCCGTGGGACGACGTGTGCGCGGCAGTGTTCGGCGCCGCGTTCGAGGTGGTGCGGACCTACCCCCTGGACCGGCGCCCGCACCGCATCTTCAACAACCTGGCCCTGGACACTCTCGCGCTGGCCCGCCGCACCCTCGCCGCCTACATCGACCCGGTGGAAGAGGTACAGGAGCTGGCGGCAGGCGTCGCGCCGCTCGCCGAAGCCGAGGAGTACACCCGCTTCGCCCACGTGGTGGCGAGCGAGGACCCGGACACCCCGCACGACACGGTTGAGCTCGCCGACCTGCTGCTGCGGGCGGCGCAGCTGGAGCTCGTCGATGCCGACGAACCCGCCCTGGCCCGCCACGAGGCCCGCACCGAGGTGCTCGAACTTCTGCTGTGGGCGGTGGAGATCGGGGCGTTGAAGGCCGTCGAAGCCCAGCGCATCGCCCGCTACTACCTCTCCGCCTCCGCCCGCCCCGACCAGGAGCACATGACCACGCGGGCCATGGGCCCCCAGGGCGCACTGCTGCGGCAGCACGCCAGCCGCGCCGTCCGGACTCTGCGTACGAGCACCGATCTCGCCCAGTACCTCGCCGCGGCCTGAGCCACCGCCCGGCATCCGCAGATGAGCCGCTCGAAAAAACCTGCGCCGAAGTGTCACACCGCGCCGCGCCCCGACACCTGTAGCAACCGAGAACCCAGCAGACCCACCGCAGCCCCCCATCTCCGATCTCGATCCCGGGAGAACCGACGTGACCACGACTTCGTCCCCAGCCGACACCGGCCGGCAGTTCCTCGATGCCGACGAGGCGCGGGTGGCGCGTGCCTCGCTCCACCTGACCCAGATCGCCGCCGCTTTGGTGAGCCGGCCCATGGACCGCGAGCTGCACGCCCGGATGCGGACCTTCCTCGACAAGGAGTCGGAGCCTGCCCTCGCGTCGTGGGACGTCCTGCTTGCGCGCACGCCCGACGAGCTCAAGGAGCGGATCTCGACGGTGCTGACCGCCCAGGCCGTACGGAGGGCTTCGTGAAGCGCGGGCGCCGCCAGCGTAAGGCGGACAAGCAGCAGCTCACCGAGGCGGAGGAGTGGGCCGAGGACGTCCAGGAGCCGCAGCAGGCCCCGCCTGCCGAGCCTGATGAAACCGGCTGGAAGACGAGCACCGCGCAGATGTCGGGAGTCGCGCGCCTGACCCGCGTCGGTGTGTGGGCGCTGATCGTCTCGGGTCCGGTCTTCGGTGCCGTGGCCCTTCTCGGTTCCTCCTCTCCGGCGCAGGGGGTCGCGAAGCCGGCCGCCGCCTCGACCCCGGCGTCGGCGACCGGCCCGGCCGGTTTCGCCAGCCTGTTCGTCGCCGCCTACCTGGAGGCCGGACAGGGCACCGAGCGGGACTTGGCGCCCTACTACTCGGGGTCGATCGTGCTGTCGGCCAAGCCCGGCTCACGGGAAGCGACCCGGTCCACGGTGATCGCCTCCCGCGAGATCCAGCCCGGCTACTGGTCGATCACCGTGGCTGCCGACGTCACTGCGAAGGACGCCGACGGCAAGGCCCGCCAGCTGGGTGTGCAGTACTTCCGCGTCGGCGTCCAGGCGGCGGGTCCTGCGGCGGCCGGCGGCGCCTCGAAGTCCGCGGCGGCGCCGGCTGGTTACGCGGCGACGTCCTTGCCGGCGCAGGTGGCCGCTCCGGCATCGCTCAAGCCGGGAACCTTGGTGTACGAGTCCGACCGCGGAACGAGCAGCGCCGATCCGGCGGTCGAGACGGCGGAGGGATTCCTGTCCGCCTACCTCACCGGGTCGGTCGAGCTCGATCGGTACACCTCCCCCGGCGTGCGTCTGCAGGCCATCAGTCCCGCCCCGTACTCAGCGGTCAAGCTCACCGGCGTTCAGGACGACTCCACCAGCTCCGAGCAGCAGAAGGTTCCCGCTGACGGGACGGAGCTCCACCAGTTGGTGGACGTCGACGCCACGGACCAGGCGGGCAACACCGCCTCGCTGAGCTACGCGCTCACCCTCAAGTCCCGCGCCGGCCGGTGGGAGGTCGCCTCCGTCGACGACGCCCCGGCCATCAGCGCGAGCAGTGCGCCCCCCCGCAGCGCCTCACACCACCGCTGATCCCGACGCTGCGGCGGACACGCCCACGGCTTCGAGCTCCTAAGAAAGAGGAATCGTTCATGCACACGCTCTCCAACCCGGACCACGTCGTCCTCGCCGGCGACCTCATGGACTGGGCCAACCTCAAGCTGGGACAGGTCCGCACCCTGGTGCTCACTGCGGCCGGCGTCATGGCGATCATCGCTGTGCTGACCGCGTGGTGGAAGACCCGGTCCTGGGTCGGCACCCTCGTCGCCTTCGTCCTGGCCGCTCTCGTGCTGTGGGGCATCAGCAACCTCGCGATCCTCAAGACCAAGGTCGGATCCGAGATCGACGACAGTGCGGCCTCCGTCTCCGTGGTGCAGGTCGCGAGCGACTCCCCCGCGCTGACGGGTGAGGGCTGGCGGCTGTCGTGAGCGCCTCGGAGGAAGAGCTGATCGGGCACTCGTACACGCGGGCCCGCCGGCACCCGCTGGTCATCGGCAAGCTCCCGGGAGCCGGCCGGCTCCCGGGAGGGCCGTACACGATCACCCAGGTCATGACGATGGTGCTGACCTTCGGTCTCCTCGTGATGACCAAGGACCTGTGGGCGCACTTCGGCGTCATGAACTTCCTGCTGATGGTCCTGCTCCCCTGGGGGCTGGCCTGGGTGCTGCGCTACGCACGGCTCGACGGACGCGACCCGGCCCGGGCGGTCCGGAGCCTGTTCATCTACTCCTCCACCCCGGCGCAGGGGCGACTCGCCGGCAAACCGATGCGGGCCGCCCGCCCCCGGCTCGCATCCGCCACCTGCACGGTCCGCATCCGCAGCAGCGCCCGGTCCGCCATCGAGACTGCGCCGACGCCGGAAGCGAAGCGGCTCCCGGCGAAGCGGGCCCGGTCGGTCGCCCCGGCACCGGCCACGACTCCGCCCGCTCCCCAGACCGGTCGCGCGCAGCAGCCGAAGACCGGCCTCCAGGCCCTCCTCGCGTCACTCGACGAGCACTGATCGCCGCTACGCGGCTCTCGTCGCTCCATCGCACCAGCACAGAAAGCAGAAACGACATGCGTCTGCCCGTCCGGCACATCAGCGGCCACCTGATCTGGACCACCGCCGCCAGCGTGTGGGCGGTCTGGCGCGTCGACACCGAGAACTACACGCACGCCAGCAAGTCGACGAAGCGGGAACGCCTGGACTCGCTGGAAGCGCTCTTCAAGTCGCTGCGAGGCGAGGCGCTCCTGCTCAGCCTGTGCCCGAGCGTCGACGCCGCGTCGGTCGTGACCCGCATGACCGCCGGCGTCGACCTCGACCAGTCTCCCGAGTACGTCGACCTGTCGCTGAAGATCCTCGACCAGCTCCAGGACCTCGAGCTGACCGGCCGTGTGGACTTCCTGGCCGTCCCCCTGGCCCACCTCGACTTCAAGCAGAGCGCCCGCGCCGTCGTCACCTCCCTGCAGGCCGAGGTGATGGGGACGCTGGGCCTGCCGGTCGGACCGATATCCGTGGCGGAGGAGCACCAGCGACTGGAGCAGGCCACCCGCCTGGCCGCCGGCTGGCCCTCCGGCATCAAGATGCGGCCCGCCACCGAGGCCGAGATCCTGTGGATCTACGGGCACAGCGCCCGCCGCGGCCTGAGCGAACCCCTGCTCCCCGAGGACGGCGCACCGCGAGCGCTGCGCGGACGCGGCCACACCGTGACCGCCCACACCCAGGTCATCCTCGACGAGGGCGGCCGCGGCAACCGTCCCTCCAAGGGCCCGACCAATCCCTTCAAGCGCCGCTACCTGCGCGCCACCTCCGAGTTCGGCGACAGCTACCAGGCCTTCTGCGTACTCTCCGAGATGCCGGAGGCCTTCCGGTTCCCGGGCAGTGAGTACCTCGCTGCGCTCGACGACTTCAACTTCCCCGTCGACTGGGCCGTCCGCCTGCACGTCGAGTCCGGTTCCAAGGCCGAACCCAAGAGCCGGCGCCAGCAGCGCGAGCTCGCCCACCAAAGAGGCGAGTACGACGGCGAGACCTCCGGCGTGCCGGCCTCCCTCGACAAGGCGAGCTTCGCCCTGGACGAGTACCGCGACCGCCTCACCGCCTCCTCGACCGAGGTAGAGATCCGGGCCACCGTCGCCACCTGCGTCTGGAGCACCACCGCCGAGGAGGCCGACGAGAAGGCCACCTCCCTGGCCAACCACTTCGGTGGCAACGACTACACCCTGGTGCGGCCCACCGGCGACCAGGTCGCGCTCTTCCACGGCATGCTCCCGGGCACCAAGACGCCCAAGCCGATGCTCGACTACACGCAGTTCCTCCTGGCCAGGGACTTCGCGATGAGCATGCCCTTCTGCGGCGCCGGTCTCGGCGACGACGCCGGCAGCCTCTTCGGCCTCCAGCTCAACGGCGGCGGCGTCCGCCCCGTTCTCGTCGACTTCTCCCACGGACCGCGGGTCAACGCCAGCGCGAGCGCCGCGTTCGTCGGCGAGCTCGGCTCCGGCAAGTCGGTGGCGATGAAGTGCGCGATGTACTCCATCCTCACCACAGGCCACCGGACCGGACAGAGGAACTCCCGCGGCCGTGCCCTGGTCATCGACCGGACCCCACAGCAGGAGTGGTCGCGGTTCGCGAGCGCCTGCCCGGGCACCACGCAGATCATCAACGTCGACGAGAACGCCGGCGTCAGCCTGGACCCCCTGCGCGTCTTCCGCGGCCCGCGCGCCGCCCGCTACACCGAGTCCTTCCTCACCCCGCTCCTCGACATCAGCTCCATGAGCGTCGAGGGCATCACGCTCGCCGAAGCGATCGAGGGAACCCGCCTGGGGCCCAAGCCCAGCATGACGTCACTCATCAGCACCCTCGCCACACGGGCCCAGACCCCGGATCCCGACGAGCCGAACGACGCTGCGGTGCGGGCCGCCGCCTCCGAACTCGTCCGCAAGCTGCGCTCGCTGGCGAAGAAGGACCTCGGCCGCGTCATCTTCGATGCCTCGCTGCCCGTCGTAAGGATCACGGCGGCCGACTCCATCGTCTTCGCCGTCGACCGGCTGGGCCTGCCCACCAAGGAGGAACTGTCCGAGCACCGGCTCGGCTCGCTCGAGGTGGAGAAGCGGTTCGGCTGGCGGCTGATGTACCTGATGACGGCGCTCTGCAGGGAGATCGCGTTCGCCGACCCGAGCGAGTTCGCCGGCGTCTTCCTCGACGAGTGCTGGTGGCTCACCTCGTCAGCCGAGGGCTCCAGCCTCCTGCTGGAGATGATCGCCGACGGCCGCAAGCACAACGCCGGAGCTTTCGCGGGCAGCCACGACCCGTACGACATCGGCCCGAAGAACGAACTCGGGGACAAGATCAGGGCGTTGCTGTCCCATATCTTCGTCTTCCGGCACCGGGGCCGGGCACTCGCGGCCCGCTGCTTGGAGTTCTTGGACCTCGACCCCGCCGACAGCGAAATGCTCAAGGTCATCACCGAGAACCTCAGCCCGCTCAACGTCAGCGACGCAGAGCGCGGCCTGCGGGCCGGCGAGTGCCTCTACCGAGATCTCCGCAAGCGGATCGCCGGTCTCAAGGTCCTCGTACCGGCGGACGAGGACGTAGCCGCGGCGATCTACACCACCCCCGGCCAGAGCGACGACGAAGTCGACGAGGTGGCAGAGCTCGCCGCACCAGCGGACGGAGCGCTGGTATGAGCCGCGCCAGCCGGCGGCCGACCGCCCGCCGCCTCGGCCTGGTCGCCCTGCTGCTGATCCTGTTCACCGCCGTGCTGGCCCCGGCCGCCGTCGCCGACCCGTCGCCCACCCCTACCTCCGGGTCTTCGGCGTCCCCTACACCGGGCCAGCCCGCTGACGGCACCGGCAACTCGAAGACAGACGACCTGCTCAAGAAGAAGGACGCCAGTGACGGCATCCTCCAGCCCTTCAACGTCACCGACAAAGACGGCGTGCCGATCTCCGCCTACACCGTCAAAACGGACACAGGCGGATGGAAGGACATCGACCTCAAGATCTGGAACATCATCGCGCAGCTGCTGTTCGGCGTCGCGAAGTGGGTCATCGGCTTCACGTGCTGGCTGATCAAGTGGGCGCTGAATTTCGGACTGGCCGACGTCCTCATCGGACCGGTCGACCACATATCCACCACCATCAAGAACCAGGTCATCGACCGGATGGGCCTGCCCGGTCTCTTCCTGCTGTTCGCCGGCTTCTACGCCGGCTGGCAGATCCTCTTTCGGGCACGCTCGCGCGGCTTCGCCGAGATCGGAGTCTCCCTCGTCGTCGCCGCGGTTGCCACGACCGTGCTGGTCTCGCCCGCCCAGGTGCTGCTCGGCCAGCATGACCAGCCCCAGCCGCAGGGCTCGACGATGCTGCTCTCCAACGACGGCCTGCTGGGAAAAGCGAAAGACTTCACCCTCGAAGTCGCGAGCATCGTGCTGTCCGAAGACCCCGAGCACGCCCAGGGCAGCTCCGACCCCAACAACGTCGCCAAGCCCATCACCGACGCCCTGGTGGATGCGTTCGTCGTCAAGCCCAACGAGCTGATGGTCTACGGGAACACCTTCGACGGCGCCTGCGACGAGGCGTTCCGCGAGTTCAAGCTGGCCGAGTACGACCTGGACCAGAGCGGCATGGACTACTGGGACGCCGCGATGATGGACTCGATCTACGACACGAACTTCATCAAGGGGCTCAACGACGCTTCGAAGAAGTTCGAGGGACAGTGCGGCGACCAGAAGCCCAAGGCCAAACGCGCCTCCGCAGACCTCGCCTTCAGCGCCCTGTTCGTCGCGATCGCGGCCATCATCGTCGCCGTCCTCATGGTGCTGGTCACCGGCGGATTCCTCACGGCGCAGGGCTGGCTGGCATTTGAGGCGATCCGCGGTCACTGGGCCCTGTGCGCCGGCATCCTGCCGGGCGGGGGCCGGGCCACGCTCTGGCGGTGGTTCTCCGCGATCACCAAAGCGGTTCTCGGAATCGTCCTGGCCATCCTCTTCCTGGCCATTTTCATCCTGATCGTCCTGGCCCTCATCGACGCGGATACCGGCGACGTCCTGGCCGTGAAGTTCATCGTCATCGACGTCACGGCCGTGGCCGGACTGGCCGGCCACAAGCGGATCAAGCAGACAGCGCAGAGCATCGCGGTCAACCTGAACCGCAAGCTGGTCAACGCCCGGGTCGGCGGCTCGCGCCGGTCGGTGTTCAACAGCCCGGGCCGTTACGCCGAGACCGCTCCCGGCCTCAAGCAGATGTGGGGCGAGGCCCGCGGCGAGGCCCGCCGGGTGAGCCAGCCGATGAGCAAGGGGCTGAAGTCCGCCCGCAGCGCCTGGGTCGGATCGCCGCAGGCTAACCGCAAGGCCAGCCGCCTTCGGACAGCCGCCCGGCTGGCCACCAACGCGGCCGCGGCCGTCGGCACCAGCGGAGCCAGCGCGGCGACGAAGGTCGCAGCCCAGCAGGCGGCGAAGGCCACCCTGAAGAAGCGCCTGGCCACGGCGGCCGCCAACAAGATGTCCCAGACACGAGGCGGCCGGGCCACCATGGCCACCGGTAAGGCGGCCGCAGCCACCGCGAAGTACGGCGCTAAGGCAGGGAAGTTCGCCTTCATGGCCACGGTCGGCGCGCCGGTGGGCGTCCCGCGCGGAGTCGCCGCGACCAAGCGGGGCGCAGCCGCTGCCAAGGCGCGGGCCGACCAGGTGCGCGGCCAGCTCACCGCGGTCAAGGCACGCGCGGTCGACAAGAAGGTCCAGGAGGCCAAGGACTTCAGCGCCGAGTACAAGCGCAACGTCGCCGCGGCCGGCAAGTTCGTCGCCCAGACCGGCACCAAGGCCCAGGTGAATCTGGGCCTCGCACCGATCCAGCCGAACGCCAAGTCGTCGGGCCCGCCCGGACCCCGGGCCGGGGCGATCGCGCCGGCGGTGCCCGGCACCGCGACGCCGAGCGTGTCCAAGCCCCCAGCTGCAACGCCGACTTCGGTGCCGATGATGCCGACCCCGCCCACCCCTGCACCGCCGGCACCGCCCGCCGCGAAGAGCACGGCCAAATCCGCGGGAACGCCTCGGGCCATCCGACGGGCCACCCGCCCCGCCGGGCCACCGAAGCCGCGGCCGTAATCGCGAGCGGCCGGGGCCTCCAGCCCCGGCCGCCCAGACCTGGACAGCTGAACCACCCGACGGGGGACTCCCATGCCTGAAACCGATGACAAGCGCGCCCGGCGCGGCACCATAGCCCTGTTCGCCGCGGCTGCCGCCCTGGCGGCTTTGGGACTGGGACTGCTGTTCACCGGCCACGGCGGCGCCGAGCGCGCCGGGCCGCGGGCAGCTGCCGGCTCCGTTCCGCAGGAAGCGGGCACCGTCTCCCCCAGTTCTCCCACGCCGCCCAGGACAGGCTCTGCGCACACCGCTGAGACCGCCGAGGCGTCCCCGGCGCCTTCCTCCCTGCCGGCTCCGATGCAGAAGGCCGCACGAGACTTCACGATCGCGTGGGCCAGCCACGATGCGCGCCCCGGCCGCGACACTTCCTACGACGACGCGTCTCGGCGCGCTGCCGCCTACGCCGTGGGCGACCTTGCCGCCGACCTTCGTACGCACAAGAGCGGCACCGCCGCGGCCCAGCAGTGGCTGCGGTGGACAGCCCGGAGCGTTCAGGTGACCGCCTCAGTGATCGGCGTGTCGCTCCCCGACGGAGCGCCCGCCCCCACACCCGACGCGGGATTCGCCAGAGTCGCCTACCGCGTGACGGAAAAGCCGGTGAGCGGTCCGTCTTCCGTGTCGGTCCAGCACGTCGCGCTCAAGCTCCGCCGCACCGACGACGGGCACTGGTACGTGACGGGGCTGCCCGATGCCTGAGCAGCAGGAACAGTCGAAGGTCGGCAGGCGCCTGGTGATGGCTCTCCTCGGTCTGCCGCTCCTCGGCTTCGGCCTGATTCTCGCCGCGGTCCTGGCCCTCACCTCCGCCATCGGCGATGACAACACCAGCAACTCCATGGAGAACGCCGGCTTCGGTGGCGGGCTCGCCGTCACCGACGAGATCCCCGACTGGGTGCGCCCGATCATCACCAAGGCCGTCGAGACGTACGGCTGCCCCGAGACCACGCCGTCGCTGATCGCCGCGCAGCTGTTCCAGGAGTCCGGGTTCCGAAAGAACCCGCCGGACGGAGGCGCGGGCGCCCTGGGCATCGCGCAGTTCATCCCCGGCACCTGGCAGACGCACGGCATCGACGGCAACGGGGACGGCAAGCGAGACCCTCTGGACCCCGACGACGCTATCCCCTCACAGGTCAAGTACGACTGCGAACTCGCCGATGCGGTCCGCAAAGTGCCCGGCGACGACACCGACAACATGCTCGCCGCGTACAACGCCGGCGCCTACAACGTGGAGAAGTACAACGGCATCCCCCCGTACAAGGAGACCCAGGACTACGTGCACAACATCCGTGCCCTGGCCGAGAAGTGGACCGCTCCCGTGGAAGGCAGCGGGTCCGTCAACGGCAAGGTCGGCAAGGTCATCGAGGCTGCGGAGAGCGCGCTCAACACGCCGTACCTGTGGGGTGGCAACTGCCGGCCGCCCTTCGAAGGGGCCAACCGGTGCGACTGCTCGAGCCTGGTCAAGTACGCCTGGAGCACGGTGGGGGTGAACCTTCCGCGCACCACCTACGACCAGGTCAACGTAGGGACAGAAGTGAAGTCGGTGAAAGACCTGAAGCCGGGGGACCTGATCTTTGCCGTCGGCAGCGCCGCCAGTCCGGAGCACGTGACCATGTACATCGGCAACAACCAGGTCATCGACGCGCCGCGGACGGGCCTGAAGGTGCGGATCAAGCCGCTGTCCTACTGGGAGCCGCAGATCCTGCGGATGAGGCGGGTCGGCTGAGCCAGCCCTGCGCCCTTCGCGCGCCGCCACGCTGCCGGCGTCTCGTGCTCAGGGCGCTGCGACGGGCTGGCAGGGTGCGGTCCACTCGGAGCCGGCGACCTGAGTCCAGCCGCAGTCGGTCCGCGCCTCCTCGCGGGCGGCGCCGGCGACCACGAAGCCGTGCTCTGCCAGCATCCGAACAGCCTTGTCCCGGGGAAGGACCGGCACCCGGCCAGTCATTGCGAT
Source organism: Streptomyces sp. ITFR-21 (assembly GCF_031844685.1). Classification (NCBI taxonomy): domain Bacteria; kingdom Bacillati; phylum Actinomycetota; class Actinomycetes; order Kitasatosporales; family Streptomycetaceae; genus Actinacidiphila; species Actinacidiphila sp. ITFR-21. Next base: position 296,690 of record NZ_CP134606.1, on the reverse strand, counting down.
CAGATAGCGGCCTGGATCGTCGGGGTGTGCCTGGGTGAATGCCTTCGCGGGGCCCAGGTCGAGGTTCGGACCCGCGGCCACGCCCTGGTCCGGGCCGATGACGGACATCGTCCACCGGCCGCGGAACACTCCGACCTCGGCCAGGTAGAGCGACGGCAGCCCACTGTGAGCGGGGTGAGCGTCGGGCACCGGTCCTCCTCGTCGTCGACGCCGTGCCGTACCGGGCGCGGCACGACGACCCTAGCGAAACGACCATCACCGGAGCTGCGCTGCGGCCCGCACGCCGATCCAGGCGGGGAAACAGAAGCAGACGGAGGAAATTCTCGGCCGGCTGTCACACCGGGCTCGGATTCGGCACCTGTAGCAGACGAATGACCCGTCTGCTCTTCGGAGGTGCCGCCGTGCTCCCGCAGTTCCCCTTCACCGTCGCCGCGACAAAGCGACCGTCCCGTCGCCCGGTGCCGGACGGTGGCCGATGACCACGAACGACCTCATCGACGGAGCCATCGGCGTGCTGCAGGATCTTCCCGCGCATGCCGACCGGCTTGCCCAGTGGACGCTGGGCAACGCCTGGTGGATCGCCCTGCTCGTGCTCGCCGTGTTCGGCGCCGTCGGCGCAGGCCGGCTCCTCGCTGCCAGGCGTCCGCTGGCCGACCGAGGCGCGCTGGAGCTGCTGCCCACGACGGGCTTCGACCCCAAGGTGGAGGAAGTCATCCGCTTCGCTCACCAGCTCACGCGTGCCCACAAGAGCATCTCCCGCTGGAACCTCACCCCTGCCCGAGGCACCGCGATCCGCATCCGCTTCAACTGCTCGGGAGGGCCGTTGACGATGCGGGTGGAGGGCCCGTCGAAGGCGCTGTCCGTCCTGCGCCACCAGGGGTACGCCCAGTGCGAGATGCAGCTCGTAGAGGACGGCCTCCCCGTTCGTGAGCGCCCGCAGATCCAGCTTGGCGCCCAGTCCCAGGCAAGCCCGCGGCCCGCCGCCGCGTGACGACGCAGAACAGGAATCTCATGACCTCCGCACCCGAACGGGACGCCGACGCCCCCGTCAACCTGGCCAAGGACGAGCCGGCCGGCAACAAAGGCTCCCGTCCACGGATGCATTACGCCCGGACCGAGCTCGCCCTGGCCCTGCCCGACCACCTCGCCCTGCGCGAAGTCCCTCTCGCTCCCGACCCGCTCGAGGCGCTGGCGACGGCGGTCGCCGACGTCCGTGAGGACCTCGGGGAAAGCGCCGACGTCGTCCTCGACCTCGTCCCTGTCGCGCCGTCGCGCGTCGGCAGCCGGCGTAGGCGCCTCCTCGCGCAGGCGCGCCGCAACCCGACGGACGCGCCAGCCATACCTGGCATGCCTCAGCACAACAGCCGCTTCGGCTTCGATCTGTCGTCGGTGCTGGCGGAGGTCGCCTCTGAGATGAAGGGCAACCAGGGGCGGAGCCAGCGACCGCATCGTCCCAGCCCGCACCGCACACACCGTATGACCGACATGAAGGCAGCCCTGGGCAAGCTCGCTCCGGGCGCCGAGCCGGTCTTCTCCCTGCAGATGATGGTCCGCACCTGCGCTCCTGACCCCGCGCGGGCCCGGATGCTGCTCGACCAGGTCCTCGCCGCCCTGGAGCCGTGGTCGGGTGACAACCACTTGCGGCCCGTCGGTCTGAATCTCGGCATCACTCGCGTCCGCGCCGACTCCTGGCTCTACCGGCGCGCCTTCGACCGCCGTTTCGAGACGGGCGCCTTCAAGCAGCGGCGGAACAACTGGGTCACGGCTCAGGAGATAGCCGGGCTGCTCAAACCCCCGACGAAGAACAACGGCGCGGCCAACCTCAGTCGCTCGGGCGGCGTCGTCCCGCCCCCGCCGGCCGCACTGCCGTCCTGGAACGGGCAGCGGGGCCTGCTGCCGCTCGGATGGGTCGCCAAGCCCGGTGGCGGCGAACGGCTCGCCGGACTTCCGCTGAAATACCTGCTGTTCGCGCTGTTCCTCGGCAAGGCCGGCTACGGCAAGACGGAGATGTCCCTGGTCCAGGCGATCGCCTTGGCCCATAACGGCCACGGGCTGCTCTTCCTCGATCCCCACGGTGACGGCTGGGCACGGGCACGGCCCTACCTCGCCCACCGCGAACTCGCGGACCGGATCTGGGAGATCGACCTGACCTCCCCCGAGCTGGACAAGATGGTCGGCTCCTGGAACCCGCTGTCGATGGAGCGACGTCGCGAGTCCGAGATCCCCGACATCGTCCAGTACATCGTCACCGGGTTCTCCGCCGCGCTGAACTGGAGCGACTCCGCCGGCCGCGCCAAGACCATCCTCACCAGGGCGGTCGAGTCCCTGGTGTACCTCTCCTGGCACGTCTGCCGCGCCGGTAGGCCTGAGCTGGCGCCCACGATCTTCCAGATCCGCACGATCCTCACCGACGCCGTCTGGCGGACCACGGTCCTGAAATACCTGCCCAAGGACGTGCGGGACTTCTGGGAGAACGTCTTCCCCTCGTACTCCAAGGAGGCCGTCCCGGTAGTCACGAACATCATCGAGCGGCTCTCGTCGTCCAACGCGATCAAGGCGTTTCTGGGTTCGAGCCGCAGTACGTACGACATCCGGCACGCCATGGACACTGGCAAGATCGTCTTCGTCTGCCCGGCCGGAACCGGCGACGTCGACCGCATCATCAGCAGCCTGCTGATCTACGACCTGTTCCGGGCCGGCCTCTCCCGCAGGGACACCCCCGTCGCGAAGCGCCGCGACTTCTTCTCGTTCATCGACGAGCTGACGAGCGTGGACGGCGCATCGAAGGGCACGCTGGCGCAGATCGCGGAGCAGTTGCGCAAGTTCAACGTACGACTGCTGGCGATGACGCAGATGGCGCAGCGGCTCAGCGCCACCACGCGGCAGGGACTGCTGCAGAACATCTCCGTCCTGTCCACGACGGCGTCCGACGTCGACGAGGCCACGCTGGTGACGCGCCGCTGGGGCAAGAAGGTCTCCCCGGACACGATCACCCAGCTCAACCGGTACCACTACGTGATGTCGGTGACCCTGGACGGCGGTCAGTCCGACCCGTTCCGTGTCCGCGGCGCTTCGGTCGAGGACCTCTACGCCGAGTACTACCGGCCCCAGAACGAGGACCGTCTCAGCCGGGCGATCGACGAGAACCTCACCCGCCGCCCCGTCCGCGACATCCTCACCGACCTGCGCCGACTCGATATGAGGCTGCGCCGGTTCATCGTCACCCTTGAGGTGCCGCCGGACGATGACGACGGCCCCGAGGCATCCGCTCCTCCGCCGGACGAGCCGAACCCGGACGGCAACGGCGCCGACGCGAACGGCTCTCCCGACGGCCGGTCCGGCGTCAAGACGCGCGTCCACGACAGCGAGGGCACCGTCATCGGGGGCGAACAACCCGACGCCGCGGCTGAGGCTCCCAGCAACGTCCTCCCGCTCAACCCCAACCAGTCGAGGCTCGGATGATGACCCTGCACACCGAGGAACCGCCGCTCATCACGCCGCACAGCGGCCGCAGCTTCCATGCGCTGGGACGCCGCGCCTTGGAACTGCTGTACCAGCACCGGGTGCTGTCCACGCAGCAGCTGCACATCCTTCTCACCGAGCCGGAGAGCCGACCGGAACGTCCCGTCTACCTGCGCCAGCAGCTCGGTGAGCTCCGGCAGTCGGGGCTGGTGAGTCGGGTGCGGGCTCATGGAAGTGGCGGCCCCGGGCGGGTCCGGAACCTTCCCTACCTGTGGTTCCTCACGGAGGCCGGTGCCGAGTCCGTCGAAGAGGCGGGCGAGCTGCCTGTTCGCCCCTACCGGGTGACGCCGGACTCGGTGGCCGGTGCCCGGCAGGCGCACACGCTCGCGGTCAGCGACGTGGGTGCCGCCTTCGTAGAGCATGCCCGCCGCCTGGGGCACGAGTGCGGCCCTCTGGACTGGACGCCGGAAGTCGCCAACCGCATCAGGGACGGTCAGCGGCGTTTCGAGGACGACCACGTCATCAGCGACGCCGTCCTGAACTACGTGCACATCACTCGGGGCCAGCGCACCATGCTGAGCTTCTTCATCGAGGTCGACCGGGCCACGATGACGTCCGCACGGCTGGCGGCGAAGCTGGCCGCCTACGGGCGACTGTACGAGTACGTCCCCCAGAGCCCGGACCGAGCCCGCCGGCTGCCGAACGCCACACGGCCGGCCTGGATGTACAGCTACCCGGTCTTCCCCCGCGTGCTGGTGATCCTCGACGCGGCGCCGCCCCGGGCCGGCCAGCCCGACCGGCGGCCGCAGCGGCTCGCGGCGCGGGCGGAGGACCTCTACACCCGGACCGCCGCAGACATCCGACTCAGCCGGCTCAAGGGCGACATGGCGATCGGGGTGACGACCCTCCGGCAGCTCCAGGAGCAGGGCCCCTGCGCACCGATCTTCACTCCCCTGCTGCGCGGGACCCCCTCGGCGCGGCCGTCACCCACCGACCTTTACCTCTCCACGAAGTAGCCGGCGTCCGACCGGTCGAGAAGGAAGCAGCGCGATGACTAGTACCTCAGTCGAGGCTCCGGCCGAGGGCGGGAGCATGATCCGGCTCACCGAGATCCTGCACCGCAGTGCCAAGCTGCGGCAGCGTCGATTCGAGATGCTGCCGCTGCGCGGGCCGGGCGCCCCCTTCACAGAGGCCCAAGCGCGGAACCCGTCCGACTCCCTCCCGCCGTCCGAACTCGCGGACCTCATCTCCTCGATGTCCGTCGTCGGACTGCTGGAGCCGGTCCTGGCCGAGGAGATCGCTGTCGGCGGAAAGGCGCCGACGATCCGGCTGGTCACCGGAGAACGCCGCCTGCGCGCGATGCGATGGGGGGCTACCAACCGGCCGGACAACCCGCACTTCGCGGCTCTGCCCGCCGTGGTCTGCCCCGGGCCGCTGTCCGACGAGGAACGTCACATGTGGCGTTTCGTGGAGAATTTCGCCAGGGAGCCTCTCAAGCCGGGCGAGCAGGCCGCTGCCCTTCTGTACCAGCGATGTGCGATCCTCGTCGGCAAGCTACTCAAGGCCGGCAAGCCCGTGTCGCAGGAGGTCTACGCGATCCCCGACCCGGCGGAGCGCTTCCAGGCACTGGAGAAGATCCGCGGCAGCGACCACAGTTGTGCCGCGCCGTGGAGCGAGGTGCTGAACCGGCTCGGGCTCCAGCTCAACGAGCGCAAGGCCGGCGAGCTGGTGCGTGCCTTCCGCGCGCTGCCGCGAGACCTCACGGAGGAGATGGACGAGGCAGCGATCCGACTGAACACCAGGATCCGTTATGCCGAGTTGCGCAACGGGCGGGCGGAGGCGGCCGCGGGTATCTGGGCAGCGCTCAAGACGTCGAAGCGGCTCCACCTGCTGCCCACTGCCGTGAACGTGGGGCTGGAGGAGCCCGGACTCGGGCCGGAGGAAATCATCGCGGAGGCGGAGGAGCGGCAGGACGCGGCCAACGCCGACCGGCGTGCGAAGCTCACCCGCGTCCCCACCCAGGCGGAGGACGAACTCGACGACAGCGACGGCTTCACCGCCGGGCCCGACCCCGTAGAGGACACCGACCCCTCGGCGCCGGGGGACGGCACGCTCCCGCCGCAGACCGCGGAGTCTGAGCCTCCCGGCCCGCCGAGACCGGCCGTGGAGACGGACGTCATCCGGACCGCGCTGGACGGGGTCCGGAGCCTGCTGGTCGAAGTCCGAGCCGGCAAGGAAATCTCCCGTTACGACCGCGGCTCCCTGCGGATCGCGCTGCGCGAGCTGAGCGCCCACCTCGAAGACGAAGCCGCGCCCGCCCCGTCAGGCCGCGGCACCCATGATGAAGGGACCGAAGCAGCATGACCAGTGTTTCCCTGCCCATTCCAACCGTCGGCGTTCCCCTCCCCGGCCGGGGCTGCGACTGCAACGCCTGCGCGTTCTACGCTGGACCCGACGGCCGGGGTGGCCCCGCCACCGTCGAGCCGCTGTGCTCGGGCACGAACTCCGACTGCCGGTTCTGCGGCTGCGCTGCGACGGAAGCGGACGCCCCCGCGAACGCCTGCGTCACAAGGAAGTGCCCGATCCGCTGCGGCAGCCGGACCGACATCGCCCAGTGGATGGCCGATGTGGGCGGCACGCTGGGCTTCGATGACATCAGCATCGACGGCACCCTGCCCGACGGCTTGCCGTCCCTGATCCCCATGACCGACGGCTCCGCCGTCACCAAGCTCGACGCCAGCCTGAACTGGCCGGCCTACGGAGTCGGCCTCAGGCGGGTCTTCTCCCCTGACACCCACACCCTCTACCCCCGTTTCACCGAACAGTCGGCCCGCCAGGCCCTCTCCCTGAAGCCGCACCAGAAGGCCGTACTCGTCGGCTACGGCGAGGATCCGCTTGTGGAGGCGTTCTGGACAAGGCGCCAGCGGGACAACCTCGTGGAGCGGATCGCGGAGCAGCAGTGGGACCTGGTGCTCCCCTGCAATTTCTCGATCTACGGGGACTGGCCGAGGACCGAGCACCTGCTCAACATGCGACGGTGCCTGCTCTTGGCGCAGGAGTTCGCCGAGGCCGGCGTGCCTGTCGTTCCGAATGTCTACTGGTTCCGGCTGGAGGATCTGGAGCGCTACCTGGCCTGGATCGAGGACGCGCCTCCGCCGGCGATCGCCATCAACGTGCAGACCGTCCGTGACAACTCGACCTGGGACACCTGGGAGCGGCCGGGCCTGCACCTGCTGGCCGCGAACCTCCCGGAGGACATGCCCGTCATCCTCACCGGCTTGTCCCGGACCAACCGGATCGCGGAGATGGTCGAGCTGTTCGGCTCCCGGCTGACCCTGATCTCCCAGAACCCGCACCAGTACGCCCTGCACGGCGCCGTCATGACCGCGAACGGTCGCGAGGACGTCCACGCCCGCCCCGAGGACGCCTTCGCCGCGACAGTCCAGTACATGGCGTCGCTTCTGCCGTCCCGCTGAAACTTCTTCGCCCGTACTGTCACACCGGCGGCTCCTCCCGCACCTGTAGCAGGTGAAACCCCTGATGGGAGGAGCCTTCATGACGACCGACCCCGACAAGCCCGACCGGACGGCCGGCGCGTCCACGACGTCGCCGGACACTTCCGCCTGGCGGCTGTGGATCTTGCTTGTCTGGCACCCGGCCCTGGGCCTCCCCGTCGACCCTGTCGCCGTGCTGGCCCTCGACACCGGTCATCAGCCGGCAGATCGCGTTGTTCGCTGGGTGCCACTGGTCTACGACCCCGCCGACCCCTGGCGTGAGCGCCTGGGCGAGAACACCCGGCCCGAGGACGTCGAGCTCTGGCTCGCGCAGTCCGGGACCTGCGCTCTCGAACCCGCCACCATTCCCGAGGGCGCGCTCGACCTGTCCCACGCGGCCGACCTCGTTCTCGACGAACTGCTTGCCGAGGTCATCCCCGCTCTCCCAGCGCGGGGGGATGCCTGATGGGTACGGGCAGCAAGTCCAGCCACGCCTCCTATGCGGTGGGGCCGACGGCCACGTCGGAGGGCACGGAGGAACCCGTCGCCGAGGCACCGGCACAACCCATGTCCGACGAGGAGATCCAGGCCAAGGCCGACCTGCTGGTGGCCACGAACCTCATGGAGGAGATCGCCGATCCGCCGTTTGCGATCGACCCCGAGGACGCGGTCCCCGCTGACCCGGTCGAGCGTTACGACCTGTTCGTCGGCCAGGTCGTGGATGCCCAGGCGGCCATCGAGAAGTTGAAGGAGGCCGGGGCCTCCGAGGAGGAGATCGAGGCCCACACCAAAGCACTGAAGGCCCAGACGGTCGCCTTCCTCAATTCCCTGGACGAGGAAGAGCTGCGTGAGATCGCCAAGGCCAAGGGATTCGAGCATCCCGCGCTGGTCGGCCTGTCGGGCAAGGGCCAGCACCCCTTGGTGCACTGGCTCGACCCGGCCTACCCCGGTGACATCCCGTCCAAGCAGAAGATCCAGGCGGCCGCGCTCGACCGGTACAACGAGCTGCTCGCCGGCGGGACGGTCGGCGGGATGACACTTGCCGACCTGCACCAACTCGAAGGCACGGAACCGCCCGTCAGCGACGGCTCGTGGACGGCCACGCCCGGGGAGGTCAACGAGTCAGCACAGGCGGTCACCGAATCGGTCGACGCCTGGATCGCGGTGAAGAAGACCTACGGGCCTCAGTCTGAAAAGGGCGAGGCCTTGCAGGCGATGCTCGCGGCCGAGCAGAAGCTGGCCTCGGCCAACTGCCCCGAGATGGGCGAGGATCTCGACAAGGCCAAGGCTCAGGCCAAGGCGGCCGTCGACCAGGCGCTCAACTCCACGTACCTCAATCCGAAGGACGTCGGGCCTCTGGTGCAAGAGGGGCTCGCCTCGGGTCAGCTGACCGAGACCGAGGCGATGCACCTCAGCAGCCGCCAGGTCGTGACGCTGATGCGGCCGACCACACCCGAGATCGAAGCGGAGTCCCTGAAGGCTCTGGCGGGCAAGCGGCAGGAGCAGTTGGCGAACCTCGACGCCGGCTACGCCGCGCACGTCGCGATGGCTCCCGGCGCCGGGCAGCCGCTCAACCTCCCCGCTGCGGGCGACCCGGGGGCGGAGCAGGTCATCGCGGCATGGGCGAAGAACGCCGGCGACGTCCGGGACATGCAGACGAGCGTGAACGGCTGGTATCACACCACCCAGCACCTGCTCGGCGAGAACATGTACGCCGAGCACCCGGCCCTCGGGCCGGGGAAGTACATCCATCCCGGCGACCTCACGAGCGACTTCAAGGCGTGGGCCAAGGAGCAGAAGCTCGCTGACCTGCGCACCGTCGCCGCCGAGCTGGGGATGGACAACAACGCCAAGGCAACACGGGCTCAGGTCCAGAACTACATCGCCGCGAGCTTCAACAAGAAGTACGACCAGCAGACCATCAAGGACAAGGTCACCTCGGACGTCGCGAAGAAGGAGGCTGCCAAAGCGGCGGCCGCCGCGGCGCCTGCGGCGAAGCCCGACCACGGCTTGGCCTCCGACGAGGCGGTCCAGGCCCTGGCGAGCAAGCTGCATACGAACGGAGCGAACTCCGTAGCCAAGCCGGCCACGCCTAGCGCTCCGAAGCCGGCGAAGGTACCGAAGCCCGGATCCTTCAACGCGAAAATCCAGGCGCTGATGGCCGAGGTACAGCACGCGAAGGCGACCAGCCAGGACGTGCCGGCACGCGTCGACGCCAAGGAAGTCGCCGGCTGGACCTTCGGCCCCGGCACCACGGCGTCGAACCTGGGCGGGACGTACGCCAAGACCGTCCACGCTGCTCCGGATGGTTCCCAGTGGCTGTTCAAGGCCGACCACAACCACGGCGGAGCCCTCGGGCACACCGAAGCGGCTGCCTCACACATCCTGGCGCTGGGCGGAGTCCCGTCGGTGCCCGTCTACCACCACAAGCAGCCCGACGGGACAGCCGGCTCCATCCAGCCCATGCTCAAGGGCGCGGAGCAGTTCGGGTCCAGCCCGAGCCAGTGGACGCAGTCCCAGGTTGACGCAGTCGTCCGGTCCCACGTCGGCTCGTGGTTCATCGGCGAACACGACGGTCACAAGAACAACTGGCTGCAGACCCCCTCCGGAGGTCTGGTTCAGATCGACCGCGGCCAGGCGTTCAAGCACTTCGGCGCCGACAAGCTCTCGATCGACTACGCCCCCAGTGGCGGAGGCGGGTTCACCCCCGTCCACCAGAGCCTCTACCAGGCCGCGCTCGGCGGGAGCCTCGCCAAGGGCGTGAAACTCAATCCGGCCGCCGCCCATCCGGTGATCAAGAAGCTCGAGTCGATCCCGGACGCACAGCTGCGCTCCGTTCTGCACTCCACCGCCCACGAGGGAGCCAAGGCGGGCGTGGCGTGGGTGCCCCAGATGCGCAGCCGGGCCGCCAAGGCCCTGAAGATCCCCCAGTCCCAGGTCACGCACGAGCAGATCGCCAACGCGTTCCTGGACCACGCAGTTGAGAGGAAGAACTCCTTGCGTCAGAACTTCGCCGATTTCTTCGTCAAGCAACTCAAGCTGCCTTCCGGCGCTTCCCTCAAGCACGGGGGTAGCTGATGGGCACCGGATCGAAGTCCAGTCACCAGAGCTACGCCGTCAGCCCGACCGCGCTCGCGGAGAGCCCGGCCGCCCCGGTGGAGCTCGACGGTGCGCCGGCCGTGAACGAGGGTGTCTCTCTCGCGGGAGCAGCAGGGGGCACGGTGGCCGAGATCCCGGAGGTCGAGGAGCTCCTTCTCGAGCCGGACGCCCCTGCGGAGCCGGCCGACGCCGACGCCGGAAACGTCGTCCCGGACCCGGTCGTGGACGAACTCGATGAGGAGGCCGTGCCCGGCCAGGGACTCCCATCCAGCGCACCTCCTGATGAGGAGGACATCCAGGCCGCACCCGATGAAGACGAACCGGAGAGCACCGCACCAGATGCGGACGAGCAGACCGGCGACGAGCCAGCAGCCGGCGACGCGGATCTGCTGCTCGCCGAGGAGGCCGAGTCCGAGGCCGAGGAAGAGACGGACCCTCCGCTGACGCCGGTGCCGGCAGCTCTCCCGGTCGGACAGCCCACGGGCACGCCGATCCTGGTCGGCGGGGACGACTTCATCAACTCCGAGGCCGCTCTGGTGGCGTACGACTCGGCGGACGGTCCGCGGGAGGTCCTCCTTACCCACGTCTCGGAGGAAGCAGAGGAGAAGCTGCTCGACGCTCTGAGCATCCCGGGCACGCACATGGAAGAGGTCGAAGTCGAGGAGAAGGTCAAGGGCCGCCTCGGCCTCGACAAGGACAAGAAGCTGGGCGAGCTGACCTCAACGGCGGTCAGCTCGGTGCAGCACAAGCTGAAGCACGACCTGCCGATGTCGGACGCGTCGATCGCCAAGCACCAAGCGGCCGTCGACGCCGTCTCTGACGTGCTCCACGATCCGTCGATCAGCGACGACGAGAAGACCATGGCCCTGCACTACCTGCACCAGCTGAACCTGGTCAAGGACAAGATCGACAACGGCGGGTCCCCGCTGCCCTGGATGGCCCCGTACGAGGTTACCCAGACCAAGACGGTCACCAAGCAGGTCCCGGTGCCGGACGGCGAGCCGGAGCCGGGAACCCTCCCGGCGACCGTGCGCAAAGCCAGCCGGATCAAGGCGACTCTGGACACCGAGACCGGTCAGAGCTCCTGGGACGGGACCACCCGCAGCACCGCGAACGGCACCGAGTACGAGATCGACATGGGGGACGGCTGGAAGGCGGTCTACCGGCCGTACAAGGACAACGATCCGGCCTCCACGGAGTACTCGCTGCGTGGACAGCTCGAGGTCCACGCACCGGCCGGTGCCGGCCATGGGAAGGAACTCGTGGAGCGGCTGGAGCAGCTGCACCTGATGAACAAACCCATGACAGCCGCCGAGGGCGAGTGGACGTACCTGTCGAACAACGTCAAAGCCCAGGGGCTGGGCAACGCGGCCGGCATGAAGGCTGCCATGGAAACGGCCCAGGGGCTCCAGGACCTCCAGGTCCAGGAGATCGTGCACCAGCGGATGGAGACGCTGATGGGGCTCGACACCGAGTCCCTGCAGACCCAGATGAAGCGGATCCACCTGGAGGCGGCCCACAAGGTGCTGCCGATGAAGGTCGAGGTGGTGCGGGATGCCGTGGCCAAGGCCTCCGGGTTCGCGAGCGGCGCCGAGCTGGCAGCGAGCCCCGGGTACGAGCCGACACCTGCGACGACCGGGAAGTGGCTGTCGTGGTCCCGTTTCGACGTCACCGGCAAGCAGGAGGAGATCAAATCCGCCTTCAAGGGGAGGTCGCTGATGCACAAGATCCACAGCGGGAACCTCGCCAGCCTGTTGGGCACCGGTGTGCTGGCCAGCGCCGAGAAGCGGGCCGTCATGGGCATCGGCAGCGGCGTGGGCATGAGCGAGGAGAGCGACAAGATGACCGGCGGCGCCAACAGCGTGTTCCTGCGGGTTCAGCACAGCGGCTCTCACCTGGGCGGAGGAACGCTGATCTGGGACGACCCCAGCGTTCTGATGCGTCGGAGCGACTACTACGGCTACAACGGCGACCACTACGGCGCCATCAACCCCGAGCACCACAACTACAGCAAGAACGCGATCACCCGGAACCCGATGAAGATTGCCAAGTTCAGCAGCGACGGCAACGAGGTGATGTTCGGGAACGGGATTGATCTGCTCGGGGCTGAGGCACCCAGCCGGATCGTGTGCGCGTCCGCCGGCGAGCGCCAGACGATCCTGGCCTCGTTCGCCTCTCGGGGCATCACCGAACTCGGCGGCAAGCCGGTCGAGGATGTCTTGTGCCTGGACGACTACTACAGCTGATACGAGGAGCTGAACGATGACAACGGACAATCAGTGGCAGCAGCGGTTCTCAGACCTCCTCGCCGGCAATCACAGCACCACCGGCGACGCCGTCGACGCCGGCGCGCGCCTGGTCGTCTTCGACCCCGACGGCAGCGAAGTCTTCCGGGCCGCCCTCGCCCGACACCACCGCTTCGTCGACGACCAGATCGTGTGGATCAGGCCCTTGACCGGCGGCCAGGACACGCCGGACGGCTACCTGTTCAACCTCGGCATGACACGGCGCCGCTCCCTGCAGTGGGAGAGCGCCCGCCTCGTCGACGACGTGGTCGAGATAGACCTCGCCACCGGCCAGCGGGCCCGCGTCGAACCGGCGGACGAGACCGACATGGCAGAGCTGACCCGGTGGGAGGACTTCACCAGCCGGCTCACCCCAGAGGAAGATGCGGCGCTGCGGCGCCTGGACGCGGACTCCTGGCAGGGCCGCTATGCCTGACGGGCCGGCGCCCGGGGCGTCGGCAGGCGTATTGGCATGATGGTCTCCCGGCCCCGCAGATCGCGAGGCGGCGTCCGGCCTGTGGGCCGGCCCAACGCTGAAGGGGAAAGGAGGTGAGCAGCGTGGCAGCACGACGTCGCGGCGTTCGCGGCTTTGATGGAGCCGTGCTCCGGTCCATCCGCACGAGCCGACGCATGTCCGAGGAGGACCTTGGACGTGCCACGGCGATCGCCCCCTCCCTCATCTGCGCCTACGAGGACGGCCGGCGGACCCCGGAGTGGAGAACCCTCCTCGTGCTCGCAGCAGGCCTCTCGAGCACGGTCGAAGAGCTGCGCCCCGGGCATGCCACCACGATGGAGGACCTCCGGTGCGGCGCCGGCCAGGACCAGGCCGGCGCCGCCGCGACGGCGGGGCTTACGCGCAGCGGGTACGCCATGCTCGAGAACGGGCACACCCGCAGTCTGAAGTCCGAGGTGGCGTCCAGGCTGGCGACTTCGTGGGAGGTCGACACCGACGTCGTCGTCCAGGCTCACGCAGTGGCCGTACAAGCGGCCGGCGAACCGGCGCCTGTTCTTGAAGGAGCCGTACTGAACGGCCTCGCTGCCCACTTCGGCGTGGCTTCTGAGGCTCTGCTTGACCTGGCCCGCGAGATCCAGAACCGGAGCGAGAGGAGGAACTCATGACCGTGCACCGGGGACACCCGCTGACGGACGCCCGGCACGCAGCTCTGCGTTGCCCGCTGCCCGAGCACGAGCGTGCCCTCCCCGTCGACCTGGCCTGGTTGCGCTGGCGCGCCAAGATGTTCGCGCACATCGCCCAGCGGCCCTTTCACCTGGTCGTAGACCTGAAGGCGTACGCCTCGGTCACCGGGATGGACTTCTACCCACACTACGCCGCCCAGGTCTACCGGGGCCCCGAGACGGCCCGGTTGAGCGTGCCGCTGATGGCGGTGAACCTCGCCCTCGTCGCGACCCGTGAGGAAGCCGACCGCGCTCTGGCACACGAGACCATGCACCTGGTCGTCCCCTCGTACGGTCACAAAGAGGCGGCCTTCGAGCGCGCCCAGCTCCTTCTCGACCAGGTCGGGCAACTGGCCGTCAGCGCGTAGACCGACCTCCGCCGCAGAACCCCCGGCGCCCCGCGTCGCACACTCCACGGCGTACCGCGCGGGGGACGGTTCCCTCCACCCGAATTGTTGCATAACTCGATAATGGCGGGTACTATAGTTGCATGCGGATGGGGGGCGAACCCTCCAGAACCGCGCATGGCCGTCCCCGCACGGCCTTTGAGTCCGGCACAGGCCTTGCCGGCCAGGACCAACCACCGGCACCGCCGCCCCACCGACCCTCGGAGATGACATGCCGCGCTCCAGTACCACGCCGCCCTTGTCCCCCATCGAGTCGGCCGCCGTCGATGCGGCCATCAACCGCGCACGCACCAGGCAGGCGGTCCACCTGGCACCCGAACCATCCGTCCACACCGCGCCGGACGAGCAGACCGGCCTGGCGCGGCTGCTTCGCCACCGCCTCGGCCTGGCGAACCATCCGGCAGTGATCAGTGGCCACAGCGACGAGCGCCACATGCTCCTGCCCGGAGGCATCCACTACCCGGCCGTGGCTCTGCTCCTGTCCCACCAGGGATGGTCCCTCCGATTCCTGGCCACATACAACGACCGGCGCCGTCTCGTCTTCGACGTCGTGGACACGTGCCCGTACTGCCACGAGCCGGTGCCCACCGAAGAGATCGGTCGCGCTGAGGACCTGGGCGACTACCTCCTCCGGTCCCGCGACGCTCTCGGCGGCTCCCCCAGGTTCCGTCTCTCCCCCGCACACGCCGTCGGCTGCCGCGCACGCGGCGACTGATCCGACTCCACACCCCCACTGGCGCCCCCGGCTCACCCGAGCCGGGGGCGCCCTGCATGAAAGGGCCCCTTCCGTGACCGCAACCGTCCACCAGACCGACGAATCCGACGAGTTCACCGAGATCAGGGTGCGCGTCGCCTTCTCCGAACTGGTCACCTACCAGGTCGATCGCGACTTCGAGATACCGGTCGAGATAGCCCACAGCCCGCGAGCCATCCGGCAGTACCTCGCCGACGAGCTGGACCCCGACGATCTCGCCGACGACTGCCTTTACGAGAACACCACCAGTTGCGAGGACCGCAGCGTTCACGAGGTCCACGTCCTCCAGACCACGGCCGACCACTGGCGCTCCGACGGCGTCCGGCAGATCGCCATCAACCGCTACATGCGCTCCGTCCGGGGGCCGATGACGGTCTGGCTCGCCCCCGACCGCAAACGGCCCACCGGACGGTGCTCGCACTGCGGCCATCTCACCCTCTTGCGGATCGGCGCCCTGGCCGCGCTGCACCGTGTCCCGCCGGCGATCGAGCCGTGCCCGGGCGCCGGTCATCTGGTCGCCCATCGCGACAGCGCGCAGCCCCCGGCGCCTGCCTCCACCTCCTGACCGACCGGGTGAGCCGGCTTCCACCGGCGCGCCCATCAGCAGAGAGACGTTTCCGTGCCTTCTCCCTCTCAACGATCAGCTCCCGACTCTCACGGCCCGCTGGGGCTGGTGGTCCGCGACCCCGAGAGCAACACCTCCGTCCCGGAGCTCTGGACGGACTGGTTGCAGTTCATGGTCCCCCTCTGCCTGGCCGAGATGTGGAACCTGTCCGACGCGGAAATCGACCGCATCCGCTCCGAATGCTGCGACGCGATCGCCAGCCACGGCGACGACGCCCAGTTCGGCGGCCGCCACCAGGGCACGGCACGGACCGCGATCGCCAAGGGCCTTGCAGTTCTCGCGATGGCCGACGGGGGCGTGACCGCGCTCGGCATCCACGCGTGCACCCGCTCCCACGCCGGCTGCCCCGGCCTCCCCTCGACCCCCGACCTCACGAAGGCGAAGAAATGAACAACGTTGACGGCGATGTGACCAGCCCGACGAAGCGGAGCCCGCGAAAATGGCTTCTCACTCAGAACTCACAATTGCGAAAGGAGGGAATTCCGGCTTCCAGAAGCTCGTGAAACAGGACGCCCCAGACAATTTCCTGTGGTGCTACAGCCTCGGCGGGCGCGAAGACCACCTGATCGATCTCGCGCACGAAAGGCACGCCGACGTCTTCCCGGACGTCGTAACGCTCCGCCGCCGGATGCAGCCCGCTCATCGAGTCGAAGATGGTGTACGAACGGCTTCCATCCCGGTGCCGCACCTTCTGCACCCTGAGCCGACCCATTGCCAGTCTCTGTGCCACGTGTCCTCCATGCCGACTCCGCTGACATCGCGAACATCACGACGCCGGTCGGCAGACGAGGTCGGGATGTCCCAGGTCACGGCCCTCTACGAACATCACGAACAGTCGATTCGACAGCCGGAAAACTCAAGCGCCAAGGGAGCGAGACATTCGGCAGTTTGCAGCGCGCTCGGGACGAGAAGATCGCGGCGAAGAAGATGCGTTCCGAGAAGGTACTTGAGACAGTCCACTGACTGGATCCTCGGGTAACCGTGTGGGGCCGGACGTGATGCGTCCGGCCCCACACGGTTACCCGGAGATTCCGCCAGGGCGCACCGCGAGGCAGCCGGCCCACCCGCCTCGTTGTTGCATACCTCGATAAAAGCCGGTACTTTGAGCACGCCGCGCCCCCTGCACGATCCGGGGCCGGCTCGGAAAGGAGCCGGCGATGCCGGCAGCACCCTCGACAACCAGACGTCCGACACGACCAGCGCCCGCTCCGGCTGCGGGGCCGCCGAACCGGCCAGCGCCACCACCGCCGGCCCGAGAAGGAGTGAGACCGGTGATCCCAGCCGATGCCGAAGAGGCGGTACTGACCGCAGAGGAGATCGCGGAGACATACGGTGTCCCGCTGAGCCAGGTACACAACTGGACTCGCATGGACGGATTCCCGCAGGGGCGGACGGTCGGAGTCGTCGGCGGCATGCTCGTGCGCGAGTCCGAGGCCGTCGACGACTGGCTGCACGTCAACTTCCCGGTGCACTGGGCCAAGGGGCAGGAATCGGATAATCCGTATGACCTGCCCGTCATGGGCCCGAAGACCCTCGTGACCCTCAAGACAATCGCCGAGCTCGAGGCGAAGATCCTCGGACGCGACATGCCCGTCCCCATCGCCACCCTGCGCGGCTACATCTCCAAGCGCACGATGCCGGCAGCCGACCGGACCCCCGGAGACGGCAAGCACCCGGAGGTCACCGAACGGATGTGGCACTGGAAGACCGCGTCGCAGTGGCTCAACCGCCCGCGGCAGCGTATGCGTCGTCAGGTGCAGGGCGGCGAGCGATGAGCCGGCGCTGCTCGAGGACGCCTGGCTGCACGTTGCG
Organism: Streptomyces sp. ITFR-21; assembly: GCF_031844685.1. Taxonomy (NCBI): domain Bacteria; kingdom Bacillati; phylum Actinomycetota; class Actinomycetes; order Kitasatosporales; family Streptomycetaceae; genus Actinacidiphila; species Actinacidiphila sp. ITFR-21. Next base: position 279,576 of record NZ_CP134606.1, on the reverse strand, counting down.
AGCATGGTCATGAGCCCGGCCGGAGCTCAGCGGCTCGATGCCGACGCGATCGCCGGCAAGTACCGGGTCACCGGCCGGACGGCCCGGGCCTGGACGCAAGCCGAAGGATTCCCGGGCCCGAACGGCCTCGGCACCTACGCCGCGGCCGCGGTGGACAACTGGGTCCGCAGCTACCGACCGAGGTCGTGGGCCGCGGCTCAGCAGCCGGCAGTGAAGTCGAAGCCGGCCAAGGTGGCCGCTCGGCGCCCTGCAGATGGAACGAAGCGCCCTCGCACGGCCGAGTCGGTGGCGCTCGACACGGCGGGCATCGCGAGGCGGTTCAGTGTTCCGGAGCCCACCGTGGCCAGCTGGACCAAGGTGAAGGAGAAGACGGAGGGCGGCAAGGTCGTCCGTAAGCCGTTCCCGACCCCGGTCACCACACGGCCGAAGCGCGAGTGGGACCAGACTCAGATCGACGCCTGGGTGGAAGTGCACCGGCCCCACGTGTGGGCGGCCTTCGCCGGCACTGGTCCGGTACTGGTCAACCCCCTTCCCGCCGGCGACCCCAGGGACCTGCTGGACATCGACGACTTCGGCGAGATCCTGGGGAACGCGACCCGCGGCACGCCCGTGGGCCACGACACGATGGTCGCGTACCACAACAGGGGGCAGATCCCCTTCGCCGATCGGAAGCCGGACGACGGGGGCAAGCCCCGGGTCTTCGCGTATCACTGGTACCGCCAGACCGTGTACGACCACATCCTCCATCGGCCCGGGCCGGGCCGGTTCGGCCCCAGATAGAACCCGTGCATGTGTGAAGCCCGGCCCCCGAGGCGGATTCCAGGGGCCGGGCTTCACACATGCACGGGCGACGAAGCGCTGAACGCTACCTGCCGTTGAACGCTGCGGCGGAGGGGAGCGGACGGGGCTTGGGCCGGTAGGGCTGGAGTCCGGACAGCTCATAGACGGCGTCGTGGAGCTGCCAGTGCGCCAGCAGCGTCCAACGCTGGCCCAGGGCCCGGTAGATCTCGGCCAGCGCCTTCTGCGGATGGGTGCCGAGCAGCGTGCTGTAGACAGCGGCGACGGCGGGAGTGCGCGAGCGGCCCGCCACGCAGTGCAAGAGCACCCGCTTCCCCTCCTTGCGCAGTCGCACGATCTCATGGGCAGCCTGGTTGAGCACGTAGTGAAGGTTCGCGTTCGCGCCCTGCTTGTCGATCAGCCAGACCCGGACGTGCTCGACGTCGGTGCCGGAGAGAATCGGCTCCTGCCCGACGCGGCACAGGGACACCACCGCGTCAACCGGCGCGCTGCCCCGGTACTCGGTCAGCGGGAGGTTGCCCAGCAGCACACCGGGGTCCTCCGGATGAGGCGCGACGAACCCCTGCCCGGCGTATGCGGGGATGGGTACGCGCGGGGTCGTCGGCCAGCCGTCGGCGTCATCGAAGCCCTTTCGGGCCGTCAGGACGGCCAGGCGTACGAGGTCGGGCCCGGCCAGGGACGGCCAGCCGTTCACCGCCTGCTGCCAGGCGAGCGGGATGGCCGATAGGCCCCACCGCGCGCCCAGCAGCGTGCCCGCGATCGCCGCCACGGTGTCGGTGTCGTTGCCCGCGCGTACGGCCGCCTGGGTGGCAAGCTGAAAGTGCTGAGCGGGGAACGAACGCCGCTCCGGCGCGAGTTCGGGGACGGGTGTGCGGGTGATGGCCGACCATGCCGCCTGGAGCGCGGTGACGACGTAGCCGTTCGACGGCCAGTGGTGCGGCGGGTTGTTCTCGGCCTCGTCCAGCCGCGCGGCCCACAGCTCCTGCCGGTCGGCCGGGAGCAGCTGAATGCCCTGCCGGACACCGTCGAACGTGCCCTCAAGCACGGCGGTCCGGATGCCGGAGCACCACAGAATGCACGCCTCGACGCACTCGGGGTCGCTGTGCGTCAACGAGCTGATCAGAGTGACTGCGTTGACCATGCCCTGGGGGTCGTCCAGGTAGGCGAGCGCCACGATCCCGGTCCGCATGAGCGAGCCGTTGCCCGCGCTGTATCGGGTGCGGGCGGTGTACGCATCGGCTGCCGCCGTCATGACCTCCCACGGCGAGCCGATCTCGCTGTTCTTCGCCGCGAGCAGCACAGCAGCAGTCTGGCTTCCGATGTCGGTCGCCCCACCCGCGCGCCACGCCTGGAAGTTCCGGGCGATCTGGTCGAGGGCTGAGGGGCTGGTCAGGTCAGCGCCGGTGCTGGCGACGGCGGCGATGCAGACATGCATCTGCGTGTCGTCGGAGTACTCGCCCGGCTCGTAGGGCCCCAGGCCACCGCCGATCATGGCGGGCCGCATGTCGTCGGTCAGCCGGGCCTTGAACTCGTACGGGACACCGAGCGCATCGCCGCACGCGGCGCCGACGAGGACCCCGGCAGCTCGGTCGGCGGCCTGGAAGTCGAGGGGACGGGTGCCGAGGAATGCGGCGGTCTGCGGGTCGTCGGTGGCCGAGGCTACGGACGTCGTCTTCATCACGGTTACTCCCGGGTGATGGTGCGAAAGGAGGCGGTAGGCAAGCGCTGTGCGGGGAGCGCGGCGTGAAGTCGCCGGGCACTGCAACCCGCTGTCATTATGTCAGCCTGACACAACACCAGGGATCAAGTCAATACGACGATATATGTTGCCTAACTCGATAATGACGTGTAACTTAGTTCTCGTTGGCCGACAAGCCACTGACCGGCCACCGTCCCGAGCCCTCTCGGCCGTTGTGCGCCGTGCGGCCCACTCCGGCACCCGATCCCCAAACCGCCCAGGAGGGCGCCCTCGCGCACCCTTCTCCCTTCCAGCACAAGGAGTTCCGACATGAACAAGGCACAGCTCGTTGAGGTGGTTGCCGGCAAGCTCGGCGGACGCCAGCAGGCTTCCGACGCGGTGGACGCGGTCCTGGACGCGATGGTCCGCGCTGTCGTCGCGGGGGAGCGGGTCTCGGTCACCGGCTTCGGCTCCTTCGAGAAGGTCAGCCGTCCCGCCCGATACGCACGCAACCCCCAGACCGGCGAGCGGGTCCGGGTCAAGAAGACCGCTGTCCCCCGCTTCCGCCCTGGCCAGGGGTTCAAAGACCTCGTCAACGGGTCGAAGAAGCTGCCCAAGGGCGGCGGGGTCTCCGTGAAGAAGGCGCCCAAGGGCAGCCTGAGCGGCGCGGCCACGGGCGCGAAGAAGAAGGTCTCGTCCTGATCCCTCCCGCCGGGCGCCACGGCGCCCGCACGCCAGAACGCCGACGGCCGGGCGCCCTCCGCGCCCGGCCACAGGAGGAAGCCGCCAGCGCCATGACCTATCTCTTGATCGAGGACGGCCGAGTCGTCTCGGCCCACGACACACTGCCGAGCGCCCGGGCAGCGGGGCCGCAGGGTGCCGGACCCAGTGAAGCCGGCCCGATGCTGGGCGGTGAACCCGCCTGGTGGCTCAGGACCTGGCCGGACAAGGACGAGGCAGAGATCGGCATCGTCCGGCCCCAGGCCACGGCACTGGGCATCCGTTTCGAACTGCGCATGTGCCAGGCGCCGGCCGGAACCTGCAACCACCCCGGGTGTTCGCGCTACGTCACCGCAGCCGTCAGCAGTTCCTATGAACTGCTCAACAGCCTCGCCGCGTTCCTGCCGTCTTCCTGGGTCTGGGCCAGGCTACGCAGCCCAGACCCCCGTGGAGAGACCACCGAGTTCCATTCGGAGGCCGAAGCCCTCACCGAGCGCCTGGCCTCGGAACTGCGCCCCGCCCTCCGCGCTGTCGAGGAGCCTCCTCGCGACGTCAGGACCCTGAGTGCTCGACGGGAGGCGGCATACGGCCTCGTCGTACAACTCCTGTCCCGCCACTTCGGTCCTCCCGGACCCGACACAGCCGAGGAGGTAAGCATCCTTCCCGTCGTCGCCGGCACAGACCTGCACCTGGTGCTGGCGCCGCCCGCCGCAGAAGGCGCGGCCTTGTGCGGCAGTCCGGTTCAGACCTCGGCGGCAGAAGCCATCGTCGACGTCTCCGGACTCAACCAGTGCGACAAGTGCTTCGGAAGAGCTCCCATCACCCCGACCCCCGTACTCACGGCAGCCGAGCACGACGCCTGGATGGACTACCTCCGCGCACCCTTCCCCCACACCCCCTAACCGCAACTCCCCATACGCGTAGAGGCCCTTCATGCACGACAACCCCACCCGCGGCGCCGACAGCCAGTTGCAACTTCGGCTCTTGCGCCGCGCCACCTTCGCCGCCGGCTACCTGCCGGAGGTGATCGACTTCATCATCCGCGAAGCGACCGGAAGCGAGTTCGGCCGTCTCGACGATGGGCAGGCCTCCCGGATCCACAGTCGGCTTGTCCGCTACACCGCCCACGGCCAACCGGGAGCGAGCGAGCTGGCCCGCACCATGCTGGATGTCCGCCACGCCGTGGATCTGGTCCAGCACGAGCACTACCGGGCATCGAAGGTGCCCGGCCAGGGATGCGACACCACCGTCACCGCCCCGCAACTGCTCGAGCTCGCCGTGGCCGCCGGCCGGGAATCCGTACTCCGGACGCAGCGCGGGACCCTCGTCATCTCCGGGGCCGACGGCCTCAGTACCGTCTACCGACCAGTGCCCGCGGACGAGGCCGCGCAGGTGCGGATGGCGGCCCGAAGCGCCAAGGAACGCGCGATCCGCCTTCACGAACAGGTCGTACGGGCCCTGACCCCTCACGTGACGATGGCCGACTGGAGCCGGGACGAGGGATACGGCGTCGCGGCCGATGTCGTGGGGGAGGCAGTGGCAGTGCAGTGGTGGCCGGCCTCCCTGCCCGGGACTCTCCGGCTGTGGGAGAGCGGCGGCATCCAAGAGCTGTGCCAGGCGCTGCTGGCGCCTTCGTTCCGCGTCACCGCGGGCGCTTGTCAATCCCTGGAAGTGCGGGAGTAGCCGAATCCTGACCGTTGCATAACTCTAGAAAGTCGTGTATTATAAAGAAATCGAGTGAGGCCGCCGCCTACGGGCCGTGCGCCGCCTCGCTCCCCCAACTCACCTGTCGCCTCGCCGGGATGCCCTCGCGCCCCGGCCGGCCGATCCTCCGCTTTCGCCCCGGGAGTTCATCCATGACCGACTACGCCCAGAAGTACGCCGCGGCACTCGACCCCGATACCCTTTGCCGCTTCCCCCACCGCACCCCCACCGAATACGCGAACACCGCGTTGTGGGGGTGGGTGCCGACCAGGGATCTGCCCGAGCATCAGCTGTGGCTCGCGGCCGTCATGTTCCGCTCGCACAACGGCGACTGGACCCTCAAGGCGGCACTCGCCTTGGCGGACGACACCGGCCACCTCGTATGGAATCCGGCCGCCATGGGCGAACCCTTCGTCCGGGGCAAGGCCGTGATGTCCTACTGGGACTGGGCGGAGAAAATCCGGCGCACCGATGAGGAGCGCGACCAGGTGATCCGCCAGGCGCTGCCGTCCTTCGGCGTCGACGCCGACACAGTGGACATCGGCCTGGCTCAGGACCTGTTCGCGACCACCCTCCCGGGAGACGAGTACGGGCGCTCCGACAGGATCCGCAGACTGCTCAACCGGCTGCGCGCACCCGGGGCCGCCCAGGTCGACATGCCGGCAGGTGGCGGGCGGTGAGCGCGACCCCGATCCCGGCGGCGTGCGCCCACCGCCCCCGCCGCGGCGGTCTCGTCGTCCCGTACCTGTCCTTCGAGCACAACGACGCCGTCGCCTTCGGTACCGCCGACCCCATCAAACGCGATCGCTGCTTCGAGCACCGCCTGTGTCAGATCTGCGAAAACCCGCTGGAGAGACGGTTCTACGTCGTCGTACGCCCTCAGGACGTGGGCTTCGGTTACGCCCCCGAGCCCGGTCTGCACCCCCCGTGCCCCATCGTTATCTAGTGTTGTCAAGCGAAGGTGCTGGCCAATGGGCAAAGAGCTCTTCTGGCACATGAGTTACGTTGTACGTGTGGGCATCGCTGTCGAGCGCCTAGGCCGACGACTACGCCGCCTTGCAGGCAGGACCGAGTGGAGCATGAGCGGCAGGCTCGTGACTGGCGTGGCACCGCGCTGGACGCCTTGCCGCCCTCGCCAGGAGACGCCGCTCCACCGGGGGAGCAGGCCCGTGGTCTGGACGTTCCGGGTCAAAACCCTGACGAGCACAGGGCACTCGTGCCAACATCAACTCACCTGCAACGCTGGCATATCTGACCTCTCAGATCGGGACGATCGTGCAAATCGCCTTCTTTGATGCTGACTCAAATGAGCTTACGAGCAACAAGAAGGGGACCTTGTTTGAACGGTTTACGGCCAGGCTTGTGGAGATGTCTGGGTACCGAGATGTGCAGCTGCGTGCCAAGAGGTCGAGTCTCGAGTACGACATTGAAGCGACTTCATCACTCCATAGTCGCAAACTATTTGGTGAGGCCAAGGCGCATGAAGCGTCCATGTCGGGCAAGGAAGCGTCCGCATTTGTTGGCAAGCTCCTGCCGCTATCCCTGAGCGCTGGCGGAGTGGATGGGCTCTTTATCTCGACATCACCCTTCACTCCTGAAGCCAACGATTATTTGGAGAGCCTAAAAAGCTCCGGTGCTACTGTCGCTGGGATTACCTTGCGGACGTTGGCTGGTGATGAAATCCCCAGATTTCTGGCCGAAAGGGGGATCGGGATTCCCGAATCACATCTTCGCGACAAGGTCCAACGCGAAACCGGATTGCAAGCTTTTGATGCCTGGATCGTTGTCGCAGAGCGTGGCGACTTCTTCGTTTTGAGCTTGGGCCAAAATGTGATGTCGACTGCCACTGCGTTCTCTGTATTCTCGCTCGCGGGCGACTGGATCGCTATTAGCGATACGGAAGCCACCAGATTGTCGAATCAGGTTTCTGATCTTAAGGAGCTTAGGCTTCTCGCACCACAGGCGCCTCAGGTCAGGACTGATAATGAGGCCCAGACGCTTCCCGCCGTGGTGGCTGGATCCGGCTGGTTTGATTACAAGTTTCCCAGCCCGCCAGAATGTTTTATCGGTCGCGAGGCTGCATTGATCGAGATCGACAAATTTCTTGCTGAGATCAGCGGTGGATCGACGACATTGCGCGCGGCACAAGTACTAAGTCGTTCGGGTGTCGGAAAAAGTTCGCTCCTTCTCAAGGTCGCTGCGTCCGGCCGAGGTATCGCGGCTGTAACTGTCGATGGGCGAAACCTCCGCGTTCCGGCAGACTTGCGTCTGATTGCTGCGGAACTGGTCGAGCTCGTAAATTATTCTGCGGGGTCGGAAATCTCGATCCCAGCCAGACAGGATGACATTGGGGAGGCCTTCGCATCCGTCGGAAGGCACCTTGAATCACAAAATCAGCTAGCACTCCTGCAGGTCGACCAGTTCGAAGCTCTGCTGGCGCGGCCGGCAGTGTTCCAGGCAATCCTGGATCTTCTCATTGCTTGCACTAGCCTCAATTTGCCTATTGTTTGGATTATGGCTCGCAAAAACGACCTGGCGGCAACATACGACGAGGGTGCTGCCATTGATCTACTACAGATGAACCAGCTCAGCAGGCCTATCCGCCTCGACGATTTCAGCCCGCCTGAGGAGCGTGCGCTCCTTAACCGCCTGGCGAGTGAGCTTGGTGCTCCAGTGTCCCAGCCCCTGGCAGAGGCGCTCTTGACCTTCTCTGCTGGTTTCCCATGGCTTCTCAAGCGCGTCTGCGCTCACGTGATCAGCATGTCACGGGAAGGGGTTAGCCAAGCGAATCTGAGCCGGGGAGGATTGCGTGCTGAAGATCTCTTCAACGAGGATCTTGCGGGTCTCGAAGAGGGAGACAAGGCACTCTTGAAGACCCTCGCGGCAAACATGCCAAATACGGCAGGCGAGCTCTCTCGGCGTCTGGAGGGAGAGGTTTCTATTCAGCGCCTAACTCAGAATCTCAATGATTTCTTGGGCAAAAAGCTCCTGCGCCTTTCTGGTGATGTATACGACACCTACAATGACGTATTCAAAGCATATCTTCTCACCGATCGAATCCCCTTCCAGACGCGCTTCGTATTCCGCGTCACTCCTGGACCTGCTTTCGCGTTGCTTTCCAGGATCGCCGAAGATGGCCCAATGGACATGGGCAGTTTCACTACTCGAGTTGGAGGAAATGCCACTGCTACTTACAACAAACTAAGAGAGCTTCGACTTTTGGGACTCCTGGACCCCCAGCCGGGTCGGGTTGCCTTGTCCCCCGAGGCCGCAGCGGCTCTGGAATCGGATAGCCTCGGGGATTACCTGAGAAGAGCACTACGCAGTAACTCCCTCGTCGGCAGGCTTTTGGATCTCATCGCCAATGAGGATTCGGTTACCTTTGATGACATCTCGGAACTACTTCAGCGAGAGTTGCCTCACATCACCGCTAGCACAAGCACTTGGTCGACTTATGCGAGCGTCATGGTCAACTGGGTGAGATATGCGGGCCTGCTGGATGTTGAGGGTGACAGAGTTCGCTCAAAGGAGTCAGTATCGGACGAACTCTTGTTGCACCGAGCGTTCACGCGGGGAACCTTCTCCGCCGGGACTTTCCTTCCGTCGGTTCGGCCCAGCATGGTGAAGTCACTGCTTATCTACCTTCACGATGGCGCAAAGAGCGGGGAAGATATTCGCTCAAAGTTTGGAAGCAAGTCAAGTGCATCACTCATCCGGGACTCCCAGGCGCTTGGCCTGATTGATGGCCAGCCGGATGGGCTTGTGCTTTCGGCGCAAGGGCGGGCAATCGTCGGCAATCCAGATGAGCTGACCGAGAAAAGCGTAGCCATGCTCTGTTTGAGCAAGCAAAATGTTTCCGCCCTGTTGAGTGAGGCAGCGGAGGGGCCTGTGAGTATCGAAAACCAGCAAGCGATAGTAGCCCGGTTCGGCGTGGCTAACTGGGCAGAAGGAACTTGGAAGTGGCGCCTTGGCATCCTGAACGCCTGGTTGGTGGCCTCCGGGCAGGCAAAGTCTGGCCGCACGGGAATTCGGCTGTCAGTGTGAATTCCTGAACGTGACGCCAAGCGGGGCCGCCGCCAGTTTGTGTTGGTCACCAATGGTCGCGACCCGACATCCCGTCTAAGAGCCAGGTGGCGCTTTTGGAGTTCCGCTTCGGATCAATCAGTGCGGGTGATGCCCCGTCCTCTGACTCCAAGGAGCTGGCTGCTCAAAGTCCATTGAGTGCGGGGGACAGTCATGCCGGCTGACCCGCCAGGGTTGGGTGCGAGGCTGCTGCCGGAGGTGGGGGCGGTTCGGCAGGGCGCCCCGTGCCGACACGAGATCCGTCGCTTCGTCACTCGCCAGGATCCTTGCGATTGACCTCTTGCATCAGGCGCCTCCGTGCCTCCCTGGAGGCGATGAGGTCGTCCTGGGCTTCGGCCAGCTCCTCTTGAAGGCGGTCTCGTTCCTCACTCAGGGCGGCAAGTTCTCGGTTGCGACTACGAGCGTCTTCCTCCAGCACCCTGACGCGGGCAGCGACGTCTTCAGATGCCGCCGACTCCACCTGCTGCCCGAGCTTGCGCCGAAGCGCATCCCTGAGCTCATCTCGTTCCTTGACGACGGCTTTCAGCTCGGCTCTCGCGAGTTGGAGATCGACCGCGAGACTGCCTTGGCTCACCGCCGTGCCGGTCTCAGTACCTCGGTCGCCAGCGAGCTCCTGCTGGCCCCGGGCCTTGTCGATGTACTGCTTGATTTCCGGCTGATAGACGAGCCAGACGGATACCTCGGCCGCCCTTGCGACGGTGGCGCAAGTGATGGCCTGGCCGGCAGCCTTCATCTCATCGACGCGGGCAAGGACGCGGGCCCGCTTTTCCTGGCTGTCCTTGCGGCGCGCTTCGCGCAGGACGTCGGCTGGCCTGCGCTTGGCTTCGGCGCTCACTCGGCTGTCTCCTTCGGCGGCCCCAGGGTCGGAAGCCCCAGTGTGACGGTTCGAGCCTTGGATCCAGCGCGGACCTTGCGCAGAACCGCTGCGGCCTCCTCCACCTCCTGCCGCTCCTGGGGTGTCATGGCCTCCAGCCTGCGCTTCTGGTTCTCCCTCACGCCCTGGTATGCCTCGATCTGATCGTCGAAGTTGTTGACCACGAATTGGGCGACCCCGGCATCCAGGGCAGCCTCGCGATCGGCCTTGAGCGCCCGGATATGGTCCTCGATGGCCGGCAGATAGGACGGATCAGGCCGGTAGGACGGGCAGCCGGCGCACTGATGACGGATCGGGCAGGCAGCGCCGCCCGCCTTCACGTTGTTCGGCTCGATGCAGTTGCCCCAGGCCACGGCCACCGACCGCTGTTCGTAGGCAAGGTTGGAGGTCATGGGCGCCGGGTTGCCCAGACGGTCGGTGACATGCGCTCGCACGGCCTTGATCGCCTCCCGCTTCCGCTTGAGCGACACCTTGTAGTACCCGGACGTCGTGGTCGGGCTGACATGATCCATGAGGGACTGAAGGACGTCTTGGGGAACATCCGCGTCGGCGTGGCGCTGGCAGTACGAGTGCCGGAAGGCGTAAGGGATCACGCGCTTCCGCTCGAAGGGCTCAGGGGTGCCGTCGGGGCCGGATATCTCGGAGTCCAGGACGGGAATGACATCGGCCCAGTTCCTGATGAACTGCCAGATGTCGGTGGTGACAGGGTGGTCGTATTCGCCCTCCGCGGTGCGGGCCGGGAAGAGGTACTCACGGCTTCCCTCAGGGACGTTCATGGCCAGCCGGAGCTTCTTCCAGGCCAGGATGATGTCCACCGTCGACTGCGTGATTGGCAGGCGCCGCCGGTAGCGGCCGGCCTTGTGGTTGTCCCAGATGAGTTGCCAGTCCCCGCCGTCCTTCTCAAGGCAGTCCAGAAACAGACTGCCGATCTCGTAGGGCCGTCGGCCGGTATCGCGCAGGAGGAAGTAGAAGGTTCTGGCCATGGCCTTCACATCCTCGGTGGCCATGGCGCCATAGGGCATCCCCTCGCCGAGCTGGTCGACGTGCGCGTCCAGTTGCCGGATCACCGACTCCGGGATGTTCTTCCCGATCTGCTCCTCGTTCTCCTCGTCCCGGTAGGAAATGTTGTGGTCCCTGTGGCGTCCGAACTTCTGCGACAGGTCCTCCAGAAGGTCGTGGTTGCGCCCCCACTCAAGGAAGTCGAAGAACTTCGTCGCGTAGATCGCCTTGCTCTTCGACTTCAGCGGCGTGCCATCGGCTTTGGTCATCGCTTCGACGGACTTGATCACGGCAGCCATGTCGGTGAACTTCAGCGTGGCCGGATCGCTGCCCCCGCCGGGACGCTGGGCCAGCGTCTGGGACGCCAGGACGCAGACCCGGTAGTGGAACCAGAGGTCTCGGCTGACCGGATGCGTATCGGTGGCCCATTGCATGAGCAGGTCACGCAGCCACAGCACCTCGATCTTCCCAAAGTCCATCGTGCCGGGGTTGCGACGGCTCTTCTTGCGGTTGGAGTCCCGGCGCACGACCCCGACGGCGGTCAGGTCCCAGACGAGGTGGTCGGTCGGCTTGATGCCCTGGAACTCCTCCAGGGCGAAGCGCAGTTGATTCTGGATCTCACGCAGGAGGGCACCGCGGTTGCCGCCGTAGTTCCTCTCACCGGTCTTCGGCATGAGGAAGGACTCACCCGCCAGCGCGATGCTCGGCAGGTCCGCCAGGTGCCTGACCGCGAACCGGATCGGCGCTGGTTCGAGCTTCTTGCCGCGCAGGCCGCCCCGCTGCAAGACATACAGAAGCTCCAACCGAGCCAGCTCGCTCAGCGGGGCGAGCGAGAAGTCCGGGGCTTGGAGGTAGGGAGCCATGGTCCCCGCCCACGCTTTCCTTCCGGTCTCGCTGTCGGCCGCCCCTGTGGCCTTGCGGTGGTCCCGCCACTGTCTGCGGTGATCCGGGCACAGTTCGTTGATCGCGGTTCTCTGGTAGAGGCATCCGCCGACCGCGCACGACGGAAGCGCGGCGAAGGGCTCCTCGGTCTCTGCCCAGGAAGTGAGCTCCAGCTCGGGGCTGCGGCCCGAACGGTTCCTCCAACGGGCGTAGTGGGCAGCGCAGAGCCCATGCGTGGCGCTGTCGCGGCCGCAGTCGCCGTTCGCAGCCCAGCAGATCGCGGCGAACCCGTACATCCGGTTGCGGTTCGGTTGATGGCTGGTCTGGAACTCGGTCAGGTCGGGCTTCCCCAGGCGCTCGAAATCCCGCGAGCAGTCGGTGCAGAAGGTCCGGCCAACGGTGAGAGTGGGGCAGGCCGCGACGGTGCATTTGCGTACCGCGGTTAGGGGATTGGTTGGGTCTCCCCGGAACAGCATCAGCTCGTGCTGCCACTCGCCGCGGCGCCAGTCGCGATCGACGCGCTCGCAGAGCCACGCCGTCCACTCATCCACGCGGTCTGCGAGGCTGCGCTGGCGGGCCTCGATGAGCCTGGAGGGCGCGACGACGGTGGTCACTTAACGGCCTCCCGGCGTGCGGCGACCATATCGACGGCCTTCCGCTTCTCTTCGTCGCTGGCGTGGACGTAGGGGTTCATCGAGACCGGCGAGACGTGACCCATGAAGCCCTGCACAACGTCCCGCCCCACCCCTGCGCGGATCCACTCGGTGGCTGCGTAGTGGCGACACATGTGCGGATTCGCCTCGAACCCGGCCTGCTTGGCGAGACGCTTGAACAGCTCGTAGGTCGAGGGGTACTTCATCGCAGCCCCGAGCGGTGCGCGAAAGAGATTGACGAAGACGAAATCCGACCCCTCAGCCTCCGTTACCTCGTCACGCTCGTGCTGGTAGGCGGCATAGGCGCCGGCGAACTCCTCGTCCACCGGGATCCAACGCGGCTGCCGCGCTTTCGCTACCGCGCCGTTCGCGTTGTCTTCACGCCGCACAACATGGATGTGTGGGCCCACCACGGAGCATCCGACGGTCCGCGAGTCCGGCAGCAGGTGCATGTCCTCGCGCCGCATGCCCAGGGCTTCACCGATTCGCACGCCCGTGGCGGCCATCAGGTGCACCAGGAACCTGTCCCGTGCGTGCAGCGCGGAGGCGATGATGGCGTCCACCTGCGCACGAGTGAGCCACTCGTATCCGGGGACGGCGACTTTGAACTTGAGCTTGCGGGCGCTGATCGAGCGGAACTGCCCGTTCTCGCCTGGGTCGTGGGCGGGCGGAGCGAAGGTCAGCTGCTTCGGCTCCGTCAGCTTCGAGACAACGCTTGCCGGAGCGTAGTCCTGGAGCCCGCAGAAGCGAAGAAACCCGAACACGGTCGTCAAGATGGCGTTCGCCGTGCCCTTGCTCCGGTACCGCCGCTCGGTCGGCGGCTTCCGCCCCCGCGACGGAAGGGGCTCCTCGACCAGCCACGACTTGAACGAGCTGAGCTGGCGGAACGTCGGATCACCCCAGTCGACCCCGAACATCGCGCACCACGTGAGGTATTGGGCGACCCGGATCGCGTAGGTGCGTTGGGTGTTCACTGAGTCGCCTTCATCCCTGAAGGACGCGATGAACGCACTGGCGGCAGAGTGCAGCTCGTAGCGGTTGTCAACCACCACCCAGAAGGTCGTTCCGTTCCTCGGCGATACGGCCCTCTCGGCCTTGAATCTGAGAGCCGGTGGAACGGTCGCAACAGACGTCACTAAAACTCCTTGGATAGCCTTAAGGCACGTAGAGATAAGATGACATAACTCATGTGCCTTAAGAGGTAGATGGCCCCCAAGATAATTCAATACTCCGAACAGGCCTGCCCGATGCTCAACGGAACGGCCGAAACCTATCGCGAGGGCGGGGTGTCCCGGTCCCACCCGGCGCTTCGGACATGCGCCGACCCCGACTGCCGACGCTGCGCAGCCGGATTCGGGCAGCGAGGTCCGGAGCGGACGGCCAGCGCCGCACCCGACTGGGACGCCTGGATGCTGCCGCTGGACGCTTACCAGCTTCGCCGCGACGGCCGAAAGATCCTGGGGATCTCCCTCGACCTGGCGCCGCTGCGTATCCGCCGGATCCTCGTGTCCCCCGAGCGCGAGAGCGCGCTGCGGATGATCGCCGCGCTTGCGGACCTCGGCCGGTGAGCACCACCTCTCCCAGCCTCTGACCCCATCGAGGACACCATGATCGCTGAAACCTTCACTCCGACCGAGCTCGAACTCCTGGCCCGGATCACCGGCACCCTCGCCGGCTCACCGGCCGCCGCCGAACTGTCCAAGCCCTACCGGGAACTGGCCGACCGCGCCCGCACAGCCATGCTGGCGGAGGCCGCCGGCATCCCGGCCCCGCCCGTCGCTGCCCTTCTGGGCCCCCGGCCGGGCGAGCAGGTCTGGGTACTGCACCGTACGGACCGCCACGAGCAGGTCACCACCGTCTACGACCTCGAATCCACCGCCCTGGCCGACCTGGCCGACCACGTACGCGGCAGCTGGGACAACGTGTGCTGCCACGAGGGCATGCCCGAGCGCCCGCCGGCGGACAACGCGGAGGCTGTTGAGCTGTACTACGGCCCTGACCGCAACGCGCGACCGGACGAGAGCTACTCGCTGCTCGCCGCGGAAATCGTCCGCTCCCGGCGCTCCCGGTTCATTCCGCTCGACTTCGCCTTCCCCGACGCTGCCGCCGCGGAGGCCGCCAACCGCGGCGCGGTCTTCCACACGGCCGATGACGACGGCCCGCAGTGCATCGAGGTCCTCGGGGTCCTCACCTTCGCCTACGTGGACGCACGGGACGGTGTCGTACGGATCTCGGTGCACGTGGACAACGCCGACGAACGTGCCGTCCGGCCGGACGGCACCGTGCCGCTGACCGTCGTGGTCGAGGACACCGTGCTGCGTGATGACAGCGACGTCCTCGCCCCGCACCCCACGGTGATGGAGGAACTGCTGGCCGGCGCCGACACCGGGCAGCAGGCCGTGATCTACGCGGCTGCGATCTCGTCCGGGCTGATGTGGCGCTGCCCCAAGTGCCAGTGGCCCAACCCGCGCGCCGCGGCGTGTTGCGAGGGCCCCGGTGCCTGCCGTTCCGCGCCGTCGGAGTCGGGGACCGCCCTGGCACTGGAGGGACCACGGTGAGCGGGACCTACCCTCCCGCGCCCCAGCACCTTCGTGCCGCGTGCGCGGACCCCCACGGTCATCTCACTTCCCGTCCCAGCCGTACGACGCTCCAGATCTACCTGGACGACGGCCTGGTCTACCGCGCTGACGCCGACGGCTACCGCCTCCCTCAGGACCTCGCACAGGGCGACAAGGGCGGCGGCCCGTACATCATCACCGGCGCAGGGCGCCGAGCAATCCTCAACGCGTCGCAATGTGCTGCCCTCGACACCGCCGACGGCGACGGTGCACTGAGCCCGAAGGTCGGATGGCCGACCGTCGCAGCGCTGGCCCGTCTCGGGCTCGTGGAATACCGGGACGCTGGCGGCCGGGTCCATCCCACCGACGGCGACGACGGCCGCACCGGCCCCAGCCACCGCCCTTTTCTCACCGAGGCAGGCACCGCCGCAGCGGGTGCCGCGCCATCACCGACCTGACCACCCTCCCCCGGCGGGTGTGGGCCCGTGGGGCTCACACCCGCCCGATTCCTTAGGCGTGCCTCATGGCCATGACCTCTCTGACCCTTTTCGACACCCCTGCCGTCGACGTCCACGTCCCCGCGCCGGTGCCCTCGGGCGCCCCGGTAGCGGTGGCCTCTGCTGACGCGTTCGAGAAGTTCCGCTCGACGCCGCGCAAGTCACTGGCCTACGGTCTCGGCGTCGACTCGACGGCGCTGCTCCTGGCGATCCTCGACGATCCCGTCCGCTTCGGCATCGCCGCCGATTTTTCTGATTTTTCCGTGATCACTGCTCTGACCGGCTTCGAGTTTCCGGACACGATCGCCCACGTCCAGGAGCACATCCTGCCGCTGCTGCGCGCCAAGCGGGTTCGGCATGCGCAGGTGGCCCGGGCGGGGCACCTGGAGGAAGCCGGCGTTCAGGTGCTCTCCGACACCAGGCTGCCCTGGAAGCAATTCCGCCGCGGCAGATGGACGCTCATGGACGAGCTGGAGGCCAACGGGACGGTCCCCCAGTACGCCGGTGGCCACAAATGCAGCCAGAAGTTCAAAGGCTTCACGCTCGACACCTTCGATCAGATGCAGGCCGGCGGCCAGACCGTCGGAAAGCTCTTCGGCTACAACGCGGACGAGTACAAGCGGGCGGCCAAGGCCAACAAGCACCAGGTCCGCAAGGACAAGAAGGCCGGGCACGCGACCTTCGCCCTGGACTACCCGTTGATCCGTCTCGGCTGGGACCGCGCGGCGGTGGAGGGCTACGTCAAGGAACGCACCGGTCTGACGATGGCCAAGTCCTACTGCCCGGTATGTCCGTTCTCGGGTGTGTGCTCGCCTCAGCCCGATCACCTCAAGCGACTGCGGAAGTACCCCGACCTGGCCGCCCGCGTGCTTCGCCTGGAGTACGTCTCCATGGCTCTGAACCAGAACAGCTCGCTCTACAAGGACGACACCCTGTTCAGACGGGTCACCGACGACCAGAACACCGAAGCGCTCGGCCAGTTCGAGGCGCGTCTCGACGAGGAGGACTGGTCCGTCTACCGGGTGCAGCGCGCCTACACCGCAGGGCGCCGGCCCCAGTGCCGCGAAGCGCACGGTGACCGCTGCACCAAGCCGGCGTGCCGGGACAACAGCATCAAGGGGACGGTTTACCGATCGGTGAAGACCGTACGGACTGGGACGCGCGCCGAGGCCGGGGCCTTCCTCCGCAACGCTTCGGTGGCCCTGAACCGACCTGTGGAGCATTCTGCGGACGCCCACGGCCTCGGCATCGACCGCGTCCGCAACCGGACCCGTCCTGACGGCAAGACGTACGGCTCGGTCGAGGACTTCTACGCGATCGCCCCGGCCGGCGTCCGGGACAAGGCCCGCGACGGCTTCGCCGCCGTCTGGGCCGAGATGACCAGCGGGGAGCAGTCGCGCTTCTCCCCCGGCGACGCGTCATGAGCAACCGCACCCTGCCGGCCGCCGCGTACGACAGGCTCACCGCCGCGGTCGCCCGGGACACCGGCCAGCGCCGTACCGCCGCTCTGTGGATCCATGCCGCAGGGCTCGTACGTCACGCCCACGACCACGGCCTCCTGCCTCTCAGCTCTCCTCCTCCAGGTCCGGACGGACTGCGCAAGGCCCTGGAAGTCCTTGCGTCCTGCCACCCCGCCCTGGCGCCGTTCACCGATCCAGCGGTGCTGCCCGTGTGGTCGCAGCCGCTCGGCGCGGCGGCCTGGTCCGGCATCGAGCAGTTCTGGGCCGCCCATCCTGGTCTTGAGGATGGCCACCGCGTCGACGGTTACGCCCTCGGCGACGCTTACCAACTACTCAGCGAGGAGGCACGCAAGGGCCGCGCTCTGTGTCAGACCCCTCCCTGGATCGCCCGCCTGCTGCTGCGGCTGTCTCTGGAGCCGGCGATGGAAGAGTGGGGACCGGACAACACCCTGATGATCGACCCCGCCTGCGGGACCGGGCACATCGTCCTGGCGGCGTTCCATATGGCCCGGGTCCCACCGGTCCGCGGGCGGCAGAAGGGCTCGGCCGGCCGCGAGGACCAGGCCGTGGAGCGCGCGCTGCGCACCGTGACGGGCGTCGACCTGGATCCCTACGCCGCAGCCCTGACCGCCTACCGGCTCCTGGCGAGTTCCGCCGCTGCCCTCCGCACCCGGCTGGACCGCGTCCCGGCCTCCTGGCCCGTCAGCGTGGCCGCGGCCGACTCCCTGCAGGACCTCGACCAGCCGCTGCTGCGCGCCGGCGCCTACCACGCGTGCGTAGCCAACCCCCCGTACATCACACCGAAGGACGCCATCGTCCGCGACCGCGTCCGTGCGGCGTACCCGCAGGTCGCAAGCGGCAAGTACTCCCTGGCCCTTCCCTTCACGGCCCTGATGCTCGAGCACCTGGCCGCTCCTGGAGGGTTCGTCGCCCAGCTGACCGCCAACTCGTTCATGAAGCGTGAGTTCGGCCGGCGCTACGTGGAGGAGTTTCTGCCGCGCTTCGACACCCGCTGGATCATCGACACTTCGGGCGTCTACATCCCTGGGCACGGCACGCCGACCTGCATCCTCGCTCATCGGGCGCGCCGGCCTGTGGGGGACACCATCACGGTCATCCGCGGGAATCGCGGGGAGCCCAGGGTTCCGGAGGATCCAGCGCGCGGGTTCGTGTGGCGCGCTATCGAGGCCGCGGTCGACGGCAGGCTGGCGCGCGAACGTTTCGAGGCCGGACTCCGAGCGCACGTTGCACAGCTCGATAATCGCGCGTAGTGTGCGACTCCCTGAGCGCTTCGGCCCCCGGCCGCCGCCATCCCGTTCCGGATCGGCGTCGAGATCAGGTCGCCGCTCAGTCTCCCGTCCGAGTTCGGCAATCACGCTTTCACACCCCAGGACTCCACATGCCTTTCCCCATGCAGCCGGGCGAGACCATCGCCCGCCCCGACCTCCACGCGCTCATCGGCGGCCGCCCGAACGGCCGTATCAGCCCGAGCAAGACCTCCCCGGCCATCTGCCTGTTCACCCGACCCGGAGCGCATGAGAGCCAGCACGACGGATGGACAGGTGAGCACTTCCATTTCCAGGGCGAGGGACAGGGAGATCGCGAGCAGGTGATCAAGGGCGGAAACCGAGTGCTCGCAGAGCACGCCCTGTCGAAGCGAACGCTGCGCCTCTTCGCAACGGCCTCCGGAACGGTCGTGCGCTACCTCGGCGCCTACCGCGTCGACCCCGGCCTCCCCTACGTGCAGGTTTCGTTGCCGGTGATCGGCGACCCCACCCACCCGTTCCGCACCGGCTACGTCTTCAGACTGCTCCCCGAGACGGGAACCCCCGCGCCCACCGGCGTCCCCACGGTCGAGCCCGTCACCTCCGACACCATCGTCCGCGAGCGCGATCTCGCCATCCCCTTCCGCCCCCGCCCAGGTGACGCACACGGACGCAACCTCACTTCCATCGAGTCGACGGCTGAACGGCTGCTGAGGGACTACAGCGCGCACCTGATGCAGGCCGGACACGACGTCCGCCGCTACACCGTCACACCCGCCCACGAACTCCTCCCCCTCCCCGTGGACCTCCTCGACCGCACCACCAACGAACTCGTCGCCTGCGCAGGGAGCGTCGCCCGCACGCACATGCTGGCCGCCTTCGGCGAACTGCTCGACATGCGGCGCTTCTTCAACCCCACCCCTCACCGCGTGATGCTCCTGCCTTCCGCCCCGCGCCCCGACCTGGCGGACCTGTGCGCCCGGTACGACACCGCCACGACGTGGCCCGACGGCGAGGGCGGCTTCACCCGCGCCCGGGCCGACGAGGAGGCGAACTGAAGCCACGTCGTTGCATATCTCGAAAAATGCGGGTACTGTGATTGTCGAGAGGCGGGGCCAACTCCCCTCTCCCTGAATCCTCTTACCCGTGACCGAGGCGCCGCCTCCGGGACCCACTGGGAGCCCCATCGTGAACACCACGCGCACCCGTCTGCCCGGCATCACCATCCGCGACGCCGGAAGGCCGGATGCCGACGCCGTGCTGCGGCTCGTCGCCGCAGCAAACCCCGAGGACCCCGACGCATTCGAGAGCGCCCGGCCCACGCTGGACTTGCCCCCGATCGGCCCCCTCTCCCACTTCAGAGCCCTCGTTGTCCTTGCCCAGGACAGCTCGGGCGAGCCGGTGGGTGCCCTCCTCGGCGGCGCTCCCGTCTGGCTCTTCGAACACGAGGGGATCGGCCACCCGGCGTTGCTGGACCTTCTCGTCGCACGAATCGGCATCGTCACCGCAGTAGGGGTGCACCCTGACCACCGGGGCCAAGGGGTGGGAGCGGAACTCGTACGACACGCCGTTCGGCGCTTCACGCGGGCCGGGTACGGACTGGTGACGCTCAACTGCGTCCCCTCACTGGAGAGGTACTACCGGAGGCTGGGGTTCACCACGATGGACACCCTGAACGTGCACCTCGGAGCCGGTTACATGATCGGACAGCAGTGGGGCGACACCAAGGTGGCCGCCCGTCCCCTGGACAGGTATACGGCGCTCACCGACGTACCCGGCTTGGCGTCGCCGGTCGTCTCGGGCATCCTGCCGGACAGCGGCGTTCCGAGGGGCGCGCGCTTCGACGGACGCACCTTGCTTTTCCGGCCCTGACCTCGAACGACCACCGGCGGCGCCGACAGGGGCGCCGCCCGGAGCGCACACAGCGCCGGCGAACGCCGGCGGAAAGGACTGGAGACATGATGCAGGTGGACGGCCCACGCGACCCCAGCGCCCGCGCCTGGAGGCGGTGGGCACTCCTCTTCGGCCTACCCAGCGCCGCAGTCGCGCTCGCCAGCGTGTGGCTGTACGAGCCGAGCAGCGTGGGGGCTGCGCTCGCCGCGGCCGGTCTGGCCGTGGCGGCCTTGCTGGCCTTCACGCTCACGATGCCGCGTCGCGGGACGGCAGCCGTGGAGCGCCACCCCCAGAAGAGCTCGTCCGGCGATCCCGAGTAGTTCCGGCACGGTGCCCCGGCGGATAGGTCCGGGAGCGGGGCGCGGCCCTGCCCCCGCCGCCACTCCACCGCCCACCGTGAGTGCCACCCGGAGGGCGGTTCGCGATCCCGCGGGCGGCACTCACCTCAACTCGATGTTGCATATCTCGATAATCACATGTACTGTAGTCACATCGAACGGCGGTGAATCTCGCCCGCCCCCTCTTCCAGGAGTCCCGTCATGCCAGCAGCTCCCGCGTATTCCGACGTCGCCGCCGCCCTGATCTCCTACCGCAAGCGCTCAAATGACGTCTGGCTGACCCTGATTGACCTCACGTGCGACCTGGCGCACCTGGCCCGCTACATGCACACCGACATCGACCGATGCCTGTCCGGCGACACCGGTGCGCGGCTGGACGAACGGGTGCTGAGCGCCATGCCCCGCCTCGCCCCGTCCGTACGCCCCGTCGCCAATACCGACGACACAGAGTCCGCCGACCACGCCTTCGACGTGTACGTGCACGCCAGTGACGCAGCCGAAGCGGTCCGCGTTCACACGGCGCAGGACACACACCTCACCTTCTCCGCGGCACTGACCGCTTTGCTGGCCGATCTGCGCACCTACGCCGAGTCGATCGGGTTCGACTTCACCGAGATCACCCGCGCGGCCCGGTCGGCCGACCGGGTCGAGCGCCGCAAGGCCGAGTAACCACCCCCGTCCCTCGGGCGGCGCTGCCTCCGGCTCCGCCCGAGCCGAAGTCCCCGCTTCATGCAGCCACTTCACTGCCGTGCTCGGAAGGAGCCCCCTTTCATGACCCGCACTCTCACCCCCGCACCGGCCCGGTCGGGCCGCGGCTCGATACGCCAGTTCCTCGACGGCGGCGTGCACCCGGCCACCCGGGCCCCGCTGCTCGACACCGACCTCACCAACCCGTCCGCGGTCTGCGGAGGGTGCGCGCACCGCTTCCTCAAGAAGCTCGGCAACGGCCAGGACCGCCTGAAATGCGGCCTCCTCCCCCGTGGCACCCGCGGACTGCGTGGTCCCGATCTTCGCGAGGACATGCCCGCGTGCACCAACTACGCGGCGCCCGCGGACAGCGAACCGGCCCCCTGAACACTCGCGGTGGCGGCAGCCCCGCTGACCGCGCTCCGGCTCCCGCGGTGCAGACCCCCGCGGGAGCCGGAGCGCGGCACCCCGTTTCCTCCGCCGCGGTCCCGCGGCGGCTTCCTCCCAGGAGCTCGTCATGCCCTCCACCACCAGGCTCGTCAGTGAAACGGCCGCCCGGGCGGTCTCGCCCCGCGCCGCCGCCTGTAGCGATCCGGGGTGCGCCCAGCACGCCGGGACACGCCAGTGCCCTCCCTTTCCCACGGACCGCAGCTCCGGAGCCGTGTTCGGTGAGGCGGTGGCCGAAGCCTGGTACCGGTCCGGAGGCAGCCGGCTGGACATCCCCGCAGGGATCGTCGCGGCCTTGGCCCTGTGGCCGAGCACGCCGCTTCCCTGGCCTCGTACATCGCGGCCCAGCCGTCGCGTGTCCTGGTCCGGGGTTTCGCGGACTGCTTCGCATCGCACTGGAATCTGCGACCTGACCTGATGGACGTCGCCTGGCCGCTGTTCGCCTGGACGGAGGAGGAACTCAACGCGACCCAGCTCGACGGTGTCCAGGCCGTGACACGGGCAGCGCTGCGCCACGGGGTCCTCCACCACACCGGAGATGTCGACCACTTCGCCCGGTCCCGAATCGACCTGATGTCCTGGGTGATCACGAATCTCCGTCACCACCAGTCCCGGCGCAGCATGGGCGAGTACCACACGCCCCCGGACATCAGCGACTTGATGGCGGCCATGCTCCAGGCTGACATCAGCGCCGTGGCCACACCGCAGGGGGAATGGTTCATCGAGCCCACCGCCGGAACCGGCGGGCTGTTCCGCTCCACCGCGCAGAGTCTGCGCCGCGAGGGCCGGAGTCCTGCCGAATACGGCTGGATGATGCTCGAACTCGACCAGTTGTCCGCAGCCGGAGCCGCGGTCAACGCGATCGTCTGGGATCTGGGTCCGCGTGCTGTCGTCGGCAGCGGAGACGTCCTCGCGCGCGCTGATCTGGAGCAGGACGCCTTCGCCCGCCGGCGGGAACTCTTCGGCCACCGGGACTGGCTCAGCGAGCTGACCGGCTTCGCGCTCGCCACCCACACCGCTGATCAGCTTCTGCGCGAGCTCACCACCCGCAGGTAACACCGCCTTGCCGCCGGCGGCAGGGCCCCCGACCACGGAGTCACACGATGCAAGATCCCCACCAGCACACCGAGACCGGCGCCGTCGCCGCCGCGCTACGCGCCGCTCTGCCCGTCCCCAGCCGCACCCGCGTGTACACGCTCACCTGCGGCTGCCCGGACGCCGACGGGCAGCTGTTCTGGACCGTCGATACGGAGTCACGCAGTTACGAGCTCGTCGTCGCGACCGACACGTTGCCGCTGCGCGAGGTCGGGCTCACCAGCACCCCGCGATTCGGGGACGGCATCACCTGGGAGACGCACTTCCTCATCCGCTCGGCGACATCCCGGTGGCCGGAGGAGCTCGCGCAGCTCGTCGGCCGTCTGATCCTTTCCGACCACAGCCCGCTTTCTCTGCACTGACACCCCGCATCTGATCCGAGGAGGAGTTGCCGTATGGGAACTCAGGAACCGCTGACCGACTGCCTCCCGGCGTTCGGCCGGCATCACGGCTACCCGCCCCGCTACGGCTGGCTAAGAAAGGTCCACCTCGCCCTCCAGGACGATCCGGGAACCCTGCGACGGCCCGACGCCACCGTGATCCTCGGCGTGGGCTCCAGCATGATCCCGGCCATGCGGTTCTGGAGCCAGGCGTTCGGCCTGGCCAGCCCGTCGCCCGCTCGCGGTCTCGTACCGACCGCCCGGGGGCGGTGGCTCCTGGATGACGAGCACGGAGCCGACCCGTTCCTCGAAGAACCGGCAAGCCTGTATCTGCTGCACTGGTGGCTGCTCAGCGCCGCGCCGTGTCATGTGCCCAGCTGGCGCTACCTCTTCGGACACTCAGGGCTGCGAAGCAACAGCCGCAAGCTGCTGCACGCGGAGATCACCCGCGCCGCCCACCGGGCCGGCTGGAAGACGCCAGCGCAGTCCGTGGTGACCAGCGACATCACCTGCCTGGTCAGCATGTACGCACCCAGCGCCCCGGACCAGCCGCGGGAGCGCGTCGAGGACGCCCTGTTCAATCCCTTCCGCTCCCTGCACATGCTCACCAGCGGCCCGGCCCCGAACGACTTCGGCGACCGCACCCACACGGTGACCCTTGACCGCGCGGCGGGCCAGTCCTGCCCGGCGGCCATCCTCGCCTACGCGAGCCTGGACTACGCAGCCAGGCTGGCCGGCCCAGGTCCCGGCACCATCACGGTCTCCAGGCTCGCCTCGGATTCCGTCGGCCCCGGCCGTCTCCTGCTCACCGACGCCCGCGGACTTCTGCGCGCCCTGCGCTCGATGTCCGCCCGGCACGAGGGCTTCGCCGTGACGGAGTCGGCGGCAGGCGAGGACTTGCTCGCGTACACCGCCCCGCCGTCGACCATCGCGGAGAACATCCTGGCCGGCGCCTTCCCTCAGGCCAGAGGAAGCCAGTGAGCAATCGCGCGCGGCGAGCCGACGCGGTGCAGGCGATGCCCGCTCCCACGTACCTCGCCGAGTACCGGCATCTCCTGGCCGAGGGCAGCCTGGTGGACCGTGCCGGCAGACCGGTCAGCGGAGCCCCCTGCGCGACCTGCGACGGCCTCGTTGACACCCTGACCTGCCCAGGAAGCCTGCCGTGCCTCCGATGCGGGGCAATCGTCGGCAGACGCTGCCAGCGGCCCAGCGGACACACAGCGGACCGCTGGCACGCCGACCGTGCGCGCGATGCCCGGCAACGCGATGACGCCCGGGAGCGTGCTGGAGACCTCTCGCTCCTCGCACCATGGCCCTGTATTGCATAACTCGGCAATCCCGTGTCTTGTACTCGAACCCTGGAGGTCCCCTCCCTCACGGCCGCCAGCGGCTTTCGCGCGCCCCAGTTCACCGATCCCCCGGCTGAGCCCGGGAACCCACATGGAGACCTTCCTCAATGACCGCCACCATTCGCTCCGTCCGTGCCGCCCTTGACCTGCACCCCGATCTGGGTCGTCACATCGCCACCATCAAGATCAGCACCCGTCGCAAGAGTCTGGGCATGAGCATCCGGCCCGGTGACAGCGGCATCACCTTGCACGTTCCAGCCGCCCACACACCTGCCGATGTCGTGGCCACGCTCGCCGAGAACCGCCACCGGATCGCCTCCATGCTGCACAAGGCCAGGCGGACCGTCCCGGCCATCCCGGTCAAGGAACTGGTCAACGGCGCCAGCTTCCTGTGGCTGGGGCAGAACAACCGCCTACGCCTCGTCGACGACGCGGCCGAAGCCGTACGCCACGTCGACGACCACGGCACCACCACCGAGCGCGGCACCTGGCGCGGGCGGTGGCTCGAACTCGACCGCTCCGTCGTCCGC
This sequence comes from Streptomyces sp. ITFR-21, assembly GCF_031844685.1. Taxonomy (NCBI): domain Bacteria; kingdom Bacillati; phylum Actinomycetota; class Actinomycetes; order Kitasatosporales; family Streptomycetaceae; genus Actinacidiphila; species Actinacidiphila sp. ITFR-21. The sequence continues at coordinate 254,686 of NZ_CP134606.1, read as the reverse complement.
CTGGGCGGCGCGCCACTCATCAGCTGGTACATCCAAGAAGGCAGCGCCTGGCTCGACGCCCAAGCAGGGCCACTGTGGGCGCGGATAGCGGGCGGGCGCCGCCCCCTGCCGGCCGTGCGGGCCGCCGACATCGGCCGCAGCCGCTGGGGCGTCCACCATCACAAGCCGAACCCGGCCGACGACACCATCCGCATCGCCTGGCAGACCTTCCAACTCCGCCCTGCGCTGGTACGCCACGTCCTCACCCACGAACTCGTGCACGCGGCGCGGCCCGGCGGACGCGCCCACGGCCATGAGTTCTGGCGCGCCTTCGAACGCGCCGAGCCCGGAGCCCGCCAGAGGGAGCGTGAACTCCACAAAGAAGGTGCGACCGTCTGGATGGGGGACGTACACCCTCCCGCCCCCAGATGAGCCCCAGGCGGGGGCAAGCCCGAAGCGAGCGTTGCATATCTCGATATTAGGTCGTAGTGTGACTGTCAGTCGCCCGGTTGCAAGGCCGCCCGAGAACCTCGCCGATGTCCGCCACGGCATCCGCCCTCGGCGGCGCCCGCCCCGCGCGGTCCTGGAGGACCGCCGTGGCGGCCCGACCGGTCCCAGGCCCGATATCCGCAGATGGAGACGTCGATGACCAGGAAGCCGCACAAGAGCACGAAGCCGTCTCCTCGTCTCCGGCGGGCGCAGGAGACGAACGGTGCGGTCGAGCGCATCCTGGCGAGCACGGACAAGCTGTGGTCGGACCTCGGCCCGATCCCCGGCGCCCAGGAGAACGTCCGGCGGCTGCGGCGCGGCGAGTCCGCGTGGTGGTCCCCGGCCGTCCGGGAGCAGATCCGCCCGGCCGACCTGGTGTCGGTCACGGACCACATCGCGCGGAACGCCGTGGTGGACCTCTGGCGGAAGCAAGGCCGGATCGCCTACGACATCAACCCAGAGATGGCGGCTGCCCTGTACCGGGCCGACATGAAGGGGAAGTTGCCCGGCGGGCTGTTCCGGCGACTGCCCCACATCAGCCCGATGGTGCCGCTCCCCCGGCCGTGGCCGTTCCGCGCGCCGAACAAGCGCGAGGGGCTGATCCGTGCGTACTTCCTGACCGGGCACATCGGCCAAGGGTTCTGCCGGACCACGGATGAACGGTCGGAGGGGCTCGTGGTCATGCCCTGGATCGAGTGGAACGACGCCCGCCAGGACGAGTACGGCGACGTCGTCACGCCGCTGTTCCGACTGCCGTCCGCCGAGGACCCGTTCAGCCTGGATGACGTCATCGAGCAGACGAACGCCTGGCAGGGCACGAGGACGGACGGCAACGAGAGGAGACTGCTCCGCCAGATCCTGCCGGGGTTCATGTCGGTGATGACCTACCTGTGCTGCGACAACCGGGACGTGGAGGAGCCGCCGCCCGCACCGGCGGCCAAGGGCAAGAAGAAGCGGCAGGCGCCTCCGCGCGACCCGTTCTACGTGCGAGTGGGCTGGCATGTCGGGCCCGCGCTGCACGCGGCCCGGGTGCGGGCGCAGCAGGCGGCCACGCGTGACGGGGTGTCGGTGCCGTCCGGCGTGGAGTACGGCCCGCAGCACCGCGCGGGCCACTACAAGGTGGTCCGCCACGGGCCGAGAAGGTCGCTGGAGTCGCTGCGGTGGGTGGACCCGTACTGGACGAAGTGGGAGCTGCTGAAGGAGGGCCAGGAGCCGGGCACGGGCGTAATCCCCGTGAATCCGCAGCGCAAGGACCCGGCCAACCACCGTGACGTCCGGCTGGCGAACCTGGGACGCGCCAAGGAGCAGGAGATCCGCGAAAGGGAGCGCCAGCGGGCCCGGGAAGGCAGCTTCGAGTGGTGACGGCCGCGGGAAGCGGGCAGCGCCCGCCCGGGAGGGAGCCGCCGACCGCCCACACGCCGGAGAGGGCGGTGGCGCGGCCGACCGCTGCGCCGCGAGGGTGGGCGCCGGCGCAGGTAGCGTCCGGCTCGGCCGCCGGCTGTTCGCGCCCTCCGCCCCCTCGGTGCGCCGACGAGTCGCGGATGCCGAAGCGATTGCATAACTCGATTTTAGCTTGTAGTGTGCCGATCTCTGGGTCGGGCCTTGCCGCCCACCGGTCACCAGCGGCGGTCGGCGCGCGTCGCCGCCGCTCCGCAGTTCGCCTTCCCACGAACGCCGCGAGGTCCTCGCCGCAGCCGCCCGGCCGACGGCCCCACCGCACTTGGCCTCCGCCCACAACTGGAGTCACCACATGCTCACCCTGGACGGTCCCGCTCCTTTCGGGAACTCGAAGCCGTCACCGCCGCTCCCCACCTTCTGGCTCGGCGTCCACCGGCCCAGCTGGCTGGCCCGGGCCGATGTTCCGATGTTCGTCTCCAACCGGCAGATGGCGCGCCTGAAGTCGTTGCCGAGGGCCGTGGGGTCCTGGGCCCTGGACAGCGGCGGGTTCACCGAAATCACTACGTACGGCGAGTGGCGCACCAGCCCGGAGCAGTACGTGAAGCTGATCCGGCGGTACCACGACGAGGTCGGCGGTTTGGCCTGGGCCAGCCAGCAGGACTTCATGTGCGAGGAGAAGGCCCTGCGCATGACCGGGCTCACCATTGAACAGCACCAAGACCTCACCGTGCGCAACTTCCTGACGCTGCGGGGCCTGGCGCCCGAACTCAGGATCATCCCGGTTGTGCAGGGCTGGCTCCGGCCGCACTACATGCGCTGCGTCGAGAAGTTCATGGCCGCCGGCGTCGACTTGACCCAGGAGCCGCTGGTCGGTGTCGGCAGCATCTGCCGACGGCCGAGCACCCACGTCGCCGGCTGGATTCTGGAGGACCTCCACGCCGCGGGCCTCAAGCTCCATGCCTTCGGGTACAAAAAGAGCGGGCTGCCCGCTTCGTGGCCGCACGTGGCGTCGGCCGACAGCATGGCCTGGTCGAAGGGCGGCCGGTACGAGCGCACCTGCGGAACCCACAAGAGCGAGTCCAACTGCCTCGATCACGCCATGTGGTGGCGTGGTGAACTGCTCGACCGCCTCGCCGACGCCCGGGACCGGGTATGAGCGAGAACCAGGTCGTGCCCACGGCAAGCGAACTGCGCGCCATCGTCTCCGGGAATCCCAAGGGCTATGCCCAGCGATGGACCTTCGGCGTGCCGAGTTGGCGGCACGTCTCTGAAGGGGGGTTCCGCAGGGAGCGCTACGAGGTCGTTCCGATCGACGAGGAGACTGCCCGGCGGTACGTCACGGACCACCACTACCTGTCGGGCTGGCCGGCAGCCATCCACCGCTTTGGCCTGCTGGATTCCCTCGCAGAGCCACGGCCCGGCGATCTGACCGTCGGTGGCCTGGCCCTCGTCGGCGTGACAGTGCTCGCCTCACCCATGAATGAGAAGGTCCTCACCCGCTGCTTTCCGCGGCTGGTCCCTTCTGCGCACCGCCGCTTCGCTTCGACTCACTCGTACCGCTTGTGAGCTGGTAGCTCAGTGGGTCGACTCGGTGAAGCGGGGCTTGACCCGTTGGTCGAGGGTTGAGCGTCGGGCCTTGTTCATACGGGATCCAGCACCTCATGCCGGAGAGTCGGTGGAGGTGATGCAAGCAGTTTGCGGCTAGTTCATCAATTCGTGTAGGGGCCGGGGTATCACGGCTGCAGGGTTGAGATTCTGTTCACATGGCCATCGACCGCAGCAGCACAACTGGCACCACCAACCTGGAAGCCCCGTTTGGCTTCACCCTGTCTCGCAGTCACATCGAGCCAGTTGGCTGGCTACTAAAAGTGAGCCTGGAGCCGCGCACCCGGGCCGGAGAACTTGACGACCTATCTGGGCTTGGCTGGCCGATCTGGACGGACACTTTGGAGCGCGACCCCCGGTGGGTCGTCTCCATCGACAGCGCGACACGACGCCTCATGCGGATCGTCCGCCTCAATGACGGGCAGAACGCTGTTCAAGTCGAGCTGTTCGAGTTGGGAGATGGCATCCCTCTGGATGACCGTCTGTGGTCGACGGTCGAGGGTCAGCGCCCGGTCATCCTGTGCGGGCCGCTGCACGGCGAGCCCACCACCGAGGCCATGGTCACCGCGAAAGCCACTGGCACGCTGCGCGGCATCGCCGCCCGCTGCCTGATCTCGTAACCGCGCGGCTGTCGTGGCGGTTCAACTTCGATGGCACAGAGCGTTTGTCGATCTTCAGTTGGACCGGTCAACGATCGCTGCAAAAGGAAAGCTGGCGAGGTTTCTCACGTGCTCGCTGTAGGTCTGGCCCCACTGCATGCGGAGGTCGTGCGTGTCCCGGTGAGCGACGAGCTGGCGTATTGGACGGTACTCGCCGGTCCCACCTTGTCCGTTGTCGACGACATCGACGCTCACCTTCGTCACCTGCGTTTCGGGCGGGCCTGTGAGGAGTCCACCACCAAGACCTACGCCGGCCACCTGAAACGGTTTCTCGTCTGGCGCGAGGGGCGCGGACTTACGTGGACTGATGCCGCGTTCCAGCTGGCGACGTACGTGATGCACGTGCGGACCAGTCCGCGGGAGACCAGCGGCCGCGGGCAGGGATGTTGCCCGGAGGAGGCGACCCTCGTTCCAGCGCTGGCCGCCATCCACGGGTTCTATCTCTACCTGGCGGATCTCGGGCACGTCGAGGCGGCAGCCATCACGGCGTTGTTCACAACCGTTCCGGCCGAGACCGGTCACGGGACCGTGCTGGTCAGACCGCGCATCCGAGTCGATGGGCGGCCCAGCCGCGCCTCGGCACGCCCGCCTGCAGCAACACACGAGGAGTTCACCAGGGTCCTCCAGGCAGCGGACACAGCGCGCGACCGGTGCATGGTGGCGATCATGGCCTGCTGCGCGCTGCGCGTGGGGCAGTTGGTGTCGCTCAAACGCGAGGACATCCACTTCGTGCCGGCTGGACGGACCCTGCCCGGATGCTCCTACCTCCAGGGGCCGCACCTTCACCTCCGGAAGCGGGGAGGCCACCCGAAGGGCGCCGCCAACTAGAACCGCGACGCCGTCATCCTCCCGATCCCCAGCCCGGTGGAGATGCTGTACGCCGACTGGATGCGTGAGCGCATCGGCATCCGCCCCGCCGGCGGCAGCCCCTGGGCCTTCGTCACCTTCCCCGGTCCCACAGGGAATCCTGGCGGAGAGGCGCTCAGCCCGCGCCGGGTGCAGGACCTCCTCGCCGACCTCGCGGCAGGAGCCGGGCTGCGCCACCTGCACCCGCACATGCTCCGCCACACCTTCGGAGAGACGGCCGCGGACCTCGACGTCGCCCGCGATGTCCTCCAGCGCCTGCTCGGCCACAGCGATATCACCAGCCAGGATGTCTACCGCACGGTCGCCGAGGCCAAGATCGCGCTCGCGGCCCACGCCGTGGGCGATCGACTCTTCGGAGAGTCATGACCTCCCCGGCCCCAGCCTCGACGATCGGTACCCCGGCGGCCGAACCCGACTGGCAGTACCTGGTCGAGCACGGCCTGGACCGCGCCACGCTCCATCTCCACTTCCCGCTCGACGCCGACTGGCACACCCTGCGGTCCTGCACCCACCCGGGCTGCCACCGGCCCTCGGACAGCTCGCCCTGGCTGTGCCACCGCTGCTACGCGTCGTGGCGGGCGGGCGGTGCTCCCGACGACGTACGAGCCTGGTGCGCCCGCTCCCCGGCTCCGCCGGCCCGCCGCGCCTACGGTGAGACCCGCTGCTCGGTCGGTTGCCCACGACCTGCGGAAGCGAGCGGCCTGTGCAAGAGCTGCGCCGGCGCCCGGGCCGCTGTGGGACTGACGGTTGAGGAGTACCTGGCCACCGGTCCCAGCCCGCGCCCCGGCCTGGGCGAGTGCGTGGTGCGCGTCTGCTCGCGCTGGGCGTTTCAGAAGTCCACACGGCTGTGCCCGCCGCACCAGCGGCAGTGGTCCGACGCGGGCAAACCCGACCTGGCGCGCTGGGCGCCGGCCGCGCCGGCGGTCTACACCACAATCGGCATCGTGCCGCTGGGAGACCTGGGCGCGGTGCTGGTGCGGCAGGTCCTCCTCGGCTACGAGACCCAACTGCGGCAGGGCGGCCGCATCAGCCCCTCGCAGGTCAAGTCGGCGATCCGCTGGCTGTCGGACCGCTCGGTCACCGACCTGCTCGTGGCCGATCTGCCCGCCAGGGGCCAGACCACGACCTGTCTGCGCCTGTGGCAGCGGTCCTTGTCGGTCCGGGACGCTGACCGCGAATCGGAGCACACCCGCCGCGTGGTCCGGCTCAACGTGCTCAACTCCCGCTATTCCGGGGGACGGGTGGACTTCAGCGACGTGCACGCTCCCTGGCTGCTGCACCTGGGCCAGCAGTACCTGCTGGAGATGGCTGCCTCCGGGCGGTCCGCGCAGCGGCTGAAGTCCGTCGGCCACGCGGCGCGGTGGTTCGCGATGTTCCTGCGCACGCTGCCCGGCCAGGGACGCCAGCCGGCGACGGTCGGACGGGCGGGCATGACGATGTACCTGAGGTGGCTGGCCCAGCGGGCACGCGACACCGCTGACTACGAGGCCCTGGCGCTCGCCGACCCCGTCCGTGCCGTGGTCGGCGAACGCCTGCTTCCGTCGCTGGCGGGCGCCGGCCCGCTGCTGGTGACCCCGCAGCGCCACTACGACCTGGTCCGCACCCTGCGCGACATCCTCGACCAGGGCCGCTCCTGGCTGGCTGAGCACGGCGCGGCGGACGTGCACCTGCTGGCCAGGGACGTGCCGCCGTACCCGGAGCCAGACGATTCGGACAGCGAGTTGGAGGGCCGCTCTCAGGACGCACTGCCGGAGACGGTTTTCTTGCAGCTCATGGACGAGGAGAACCTCGGCCTTCTCCCCGACGGCACCCCGCGCAGCTTCGTCGAACTCTCCCTGCGAGTTGGTCGGCGCCCGTGGGAGATCCGGCACCTGGAGTTCGACTGCGTCGAGTGGCACGACATCGAGATCGAGGCACCGGGCGGGAACGTGGAGCGGCGCCGCTACCCGTTCCTCGTCTACTGGATGCAGAAGGTCCGCCGCCGCCACAAGCTGCCGCTTCACCCGACCGACGTCGCCGTGGTCACCCGGCAGCAGGAGCATCTGCGCCGGGAGTTCCCCCAGTGGTTCGATGCCGACGGCAGGCCCCTATCCCCGAGGACGCTGCTGTTTCCCACCCCGCGGCTCTCGCGCGCCAATGGGCTCGGCGAGCGCCCCTACGACAGCAGCTCCAGCCGGTACTGGCTGGAGGTGTGGATGAAGGGGATCACCGTGCTGGTCGACGAGCACGGCCACAGCTTCGACCGGTCCCGCGTCTTCCCCTACGCTTTCCGCCACACCTACGCCCAGCTGCGCGCCGACGCAGGCGTTCCGCTGGAGGTGCTGCAGGCCCTGATGGCGCACCTGGAACCTTCCACGACCCAGGTCTACTACCGGGTCTCGCACCCGCGCAGGGTGGAGGCGGTGCGCGCCATCGCGGCCAAGTACCAGTTCGACGTCACCGGCGGTCGGCTGCGGCCCCTCAGCCCAGGAGACGACGTCGCCGCCCGCACCCGGGCCGGCGTGGGCTCGGTTCCGGTCCCCGGCGGCACCTGCCACGAGATGAACAACGTCCGCGCCGACGGACGCGGCTGCCCGGTGTACTACCGCTGCCTGTCCTGCAAGTTCTTCACCACTGACTTCACCCAGCTGCCTGAACTGCGCCAGCTGCGTGACGGCAAGGCTGAGCAGATGGCCCGGCTGGAAGCGGCCTATGACAGTGTGCTCGCCGCAAGTTCGTTGAGCCGTGCGAACGTGGAGCTCCTGCGCCAGGAGATCGCCCAGATCGACGAGCTGATCGGCAAGTGCGAGACGGATCTCGGCTCGCTGACCGAGGACGACAGGGCGACGGTGGATTCCTGGCTGCACAGCCGGGACCGGTTCCTGACGGTGATCCCGGTGGCGGCCGTCCTGGCCGGACGCCAGCGCCTGGACCAGCCGACCATCGACCCGATCCTGCTGACCGGGGAAGCGCGATGACCGGCCACCGCAGCCGTCGGATCCCGACGCAGCACCTCCAAGGCTCCTCACGCGCCGCCGTGCTCGACGCGGGGCGGCAGGCCGCCGCGGCGCGGCGGCGCGCGGACAGCGAAGCATGCCGGCGACGGGTGATGGACGTCATCACCGGCATGCGCCGGAGCCGCAAGCCTCTGTCGGACGCGGAGATCACCCGCCGCGCCGGGGTCAACCCCCAGTACCTGCAACGGCACCGGGACCTCAAGGCCGAGGCGGAGACCGTGCGGGCGCACCTCGCCGACAGCCGGCCCCGAGCGGCGGCGGCCACCGCAGCCCGCAAGGAGGCGGTGCTGGAGGTGGAGAACCTCATGCTGCTCGAACAGAACGTGGCGCTGCGCCGGGACCTGGAGACGGCGCGCGCCGAGCTTCGTGTCTTTCGCGTGCGGGACCTGGCGGCCGGCGCACTGGGGGAGGTCGCGCCGACGGCGGTCCGGGACGCGGAGCTCGATGCGTTGCGCAAGGAACGGGACGACGCACTGGCAGCCGCCCGGCGCGGGGAAGCGGACCTTCTGGCCCTGCGCAACGTCACCCAGCGACTGATGGTGGAGAACACCCGGCTGCTCGGCAGCGGATCATCGCTGGCCGAGGACGGCAGCGGCTACCAGCTGTCCTCCCGCGACTCGGGGAACGGTCCGAGTTCCGGGCGTCCGAAATGACTACCGGGGATGGGTCCATCGTCGACCACCGCCTTGAGGTCTTCGACCTTGCAGCTCATGGTGGTCGGCAGGCCGGCGATCTCGATCTCCTCCTCGCCTGCGAGACGGAGGCCGCAAAGCCCGCATACCAGCTGTTCCGCGGTGAGTTTCATCTCGTACAGCAGCGTCGTGTTCGGTGCCCTCAGGAACAGCGTGGCGGCTTCGGTGCCGCAGGCTGGGCACCTGCTGAGCGTTCGGAACAGGACACCGGTCGGGTTCCGGTCGATGACCACGAGTCCCGTCTCGCCGATGGTCCTGGCAACACTTTCGACCGTCCCGTCGGGGAGCTTCCCGAAGCGCGTCTTCATCCTGAACCGGGCCTGATCCACGCGGAGATGGACAGCCTTCTGGACCCGGTTGAACCGATCGTCGAGGGTCACCTGGATGCTGCCGGACCATGATCCCCAGAAGTCGGCGCGGTCCTCGCAGGTGTGGTCGATGAGCGTGCAGATCGTCTCCACGAAGGGAGCGAGGTAGTCGTCGGCGCTGCTCGCTCCGAGGTGAGCAACGCCGTTCCTCAGCTCGATCAGCGCGTCCAGTTCCGCCGACCTGGGCAGAACGCCGATCTTTCTCAACCGGGCGATGGCCGCAGCCGCCCCGATGGTGTGGAACCTCTGAGGCGGGGTGGTGATCGCTCCAGCGAAGTGCAGCAACATATCGTCGTTGCCCTTGACCTCCGAGAGCAGCGTCGGGTGTACCCGTACCAGCGCGGCCTTGGCTAGCCTCTCGACACTGACTCCCGCGTCCAGCAGGAAGACCTCGGTCTGCCCCTCCGCGTGGGCCCCCATGGCCAGGTGCGCGAAGTCTCTGGCGCCGGATAACAGGCGCTCGAACGTGATCGGTGATTCCATTCCACGACGGTATCGACCTGCATGGCACGCTTGCAGGCAGTTTCCGCCGAACCACGCTGGCCAGGGCAGTTGTTGAAAGTCGGGTGGCCTCCGGCTGTTCGCTGCTGTCAGGCCGGGCTGCCGGGCTCATCGCGAGGCGGGCGGTTTGGTCATGTACATCTTGATGATGGAGGCCGGCATCGGAATCGGCTCGTACGGCGCGAGTGCCTCGGCAACGGCCTGGGCCAGCTCGTCGATCGTCCGCGTCACGTACCCGGGCGGTGTGATCCAGATCCGAGGCTCGGCGTCGCGGTCGTCGCTGTTGTGGATGATCCGGGCGTAGTAGTGGTCGAGACCTTCCTCGTAGCCCCAGGTGCTGTAGCGATCCCAGCCCGGCAGCCAGAAGGCGTGCAGTCCGCCTACGTTCCCTTCGGTGACGACCGAGGGCCTCGGAGCGGAGAGTTGACGGTCGGTGTACGAGGGCCCGTAGACGATCTCCCAGACGCCGTCACTGTGCTCCAGGACATCCATCCGAACATGCTGCTTCAGTCCCCGAAGCTGTGCGCGAAACCCTTCAGGGTCGAGTCCGACCCGAGCCGCGAGTCCAGGGATGTCGGCAGGGGTGAGTTCGAGGCCCATGATCTCGGGGATCTCGGCGTCCCGCAGAGCACTCCTGATCTCGGTGCGCTCGGCCAGCAGCACAAGCACCTGCTTGGCCCTCTGGTCGGCAATGCTCAGCCGCCGTACGTATGTGACGGCTTGCTCGCTCATTCGAGCTCCCTATTCTCGGATGACTACGGATGGTGGCCGACGGCTCACGCTAGCGCGCAAGACCACGTTGCGGATACGACCGGGGAGCGATCTTGGCGGGGGCACGATCGGAATCCGGGCGTCCCCCTATGTCGGAACCGGCCGGTCAGTCTCGCTCGCGGTGCTCGGCAGCCATCTCGTCGCCGAGGACTGCCAGTTCCCACGCTTGTTCCTGGAGCCTCTCCACGATCTTTGCGAGCTTCTTGTCGCGCTTCGCCCCAGCCGCGGTCTCGAACTCGTTCACGTTCGCCCCGCCGAGGAAGTGCGCCAAACCCTGCAGCGCCGTTGCGCCGAGCTTGACGTGGCTGAGCGGCCGCAGGTCCGCTTCGGTGACCGGCGCGTGGCGGGTCGGATAGCCGTCCGGCCGCCGCTCGATCACGCGGGTGTCGGTCAGCCGCAGCAGCGCGGCCAGGATTCGGGCCACATGCACGCTCTGCGTCGGCACCACTGCCGCGCCGACCTCGGAAGCCGTGGGCGGCGTGTCTCCGGGAAAGCCGAGCACCGACGGCCCGAGCGCGTCCAGGACCTCGCCGGTGCAGCTGTGACTGTGCGCCGTACCCTTCTCGTCGAGCGTCAGCTTCTCGAACTTGTCCTCCCCGTCCATGGCGAGCATCGACCAGGCCGGGAAGTGCCGCACCACGACCGCATCATTGCCGAACTCGCGGATCACGGCCCGGCACAGGGCCTCAGCGTCGTTGACCAGACCGGCGCCGAGCATCAGGTCCGTGGCGATCACCAATGGACCTCTGTCCTTCGTCGGCCACACACGCAGCCGCACATGCGACAGGGCCCCGCTGACGAGCGCAAACGGCCAAGCGTGGTCATCACGCACCGGGTCCAGCCGTGCAGGGATGGGCAGAACGGTCTCCGGCACCGGAAAGTCCTCTCAACGCACGGGCTATTACGCCTTCACGTTAGTCACCAGCTCTGACGCCCAGGGCCAGAAGACCCAGATCGAAGACCTGCCGGGACAGCCGCAGCCGTCCGCAAGCCGCCCGGCTCTTGAGAATCCTGCCGCCGACGACTTCAGACCGACACCCTGACCGCCTCAAGCCCGGCGGACGGAGTCCGGCACAGATCTGACCGAATGACCAGGTGCGGCCCCTCCAACGCTGCGGAGGGGCCTCCGTCTAAGCGCTAGCCGCATCGATCGCATGGTCAACGACCTCGCACGCCCTCCGCAGGTCCTTCGCCTCCAAGCGATTGATGGAGATCAGGTGTGCCGCGTTACAAATGCAGGCTGTCACCGCGAGGATGGCGACGCGCTGGGCCGGAGTCAGATGGTCGTCGTCGTGCAGCATCCACGATGGATCGAGCCGGTCGCGCAGTTCGTCCGGTACGCCGCCGTCGCCATAGCCGTCTGCCGTGTCGTGGTCGTTCAGGTCCAGGCTGGTCACGGCCTCCTCTACAGCAGCAGCCAGCTTCAGCAGTCCGTCCCGCTTCTGCTTGAAGCACAGGGACCGCAACCAGGCCGCGGCCCGCGCGCCAGCCGCGCGCACTTCGGCGAGTGCCGCCTTCTCCTCATGACTGGGCCGCTTTTCCTTAGACGCTGTTGTCTTTCCGAGTCTGACGACTGTGCTTTCGCTGGTCAGGGGTAGGGGCGGCGTCGGTGTGGGAGTGATGGGGTGTCGTTTCGTCGCTCTCGTGGAGGTCGCGGATGCCGTCGGTTGTCGGACTGCTGGAACAGCACGAGCTTGCCGCTCGTCGTCGTGTGGACGGGCTGCGTGAGGAAGCCGACCGTATCCAGGCCGAGCTCGCGGTGGCCGAGCAGGAGTGGTCGGAGTGGACGATCGCCCGCGAGCGTGTCGGTGCGGTGCTGTCCGCGCCGGGCGGTGACTCAGCCGGCGTGGTCACCACCGACGTGCCGGAGGGTGCCGTGACGGAAGCCGAGGTGGAGGCGTCTGCGCCTCTGGTGGTGAAGGCGAGGTCGCAGGTTCCGATGTGGCGCGAGGGGCTGGACTGGACGGCACTGTCGGTGGACTACCAGCGCATCCTGGCCGCGCTCGAGGATCGGGGCCGTCTCGGTCAAGGGCCGCTGACCTGTCAGGAGATGGCCACTGCGTTCGGCATGGATGTGATGCCGGCCAAGGTGGAGGGGCTGCGGTCGAAGGCGAAACGCCTGGTCGCGCGGGGCTGGCTGGCCGAGCCGGCACCGGGCCGGTTCACCCTCGCGCGGAGCGTGAGCGGGCCAGGCGGCGGGTCATGATCATGGTCATCGACCAGTAGATCATCGCCTCGGCGCTGCTGGTGGATCGTTCGAAGTCACGCACCAGACGGCGGCTTCGCATCAGGTGGGCGAAGAGCCGCTCGACGATCCACCGCTTGGGCAGCACCACGAAGCCGCGCATGTCGTCGCTCCGCTTGACGATCGCCAGGACCAGCGCGAGGGCGGTCAGGCAGTGCTTGACGAGGCTGCCGGTGTAGCCGCCGTCGGCCCAGACGAGTTCCAGCCGGTGGTGAGCGTCGGTCACCCGCTCAAGCAGCACCTTCGCGGCGGCGCGGTCGCCGATGTCCGCCGCGGTGACCATCACGCCCAGCAGCAGACCGAGGGTGTCGACCACCACGTGCCGCTTGCGGCCGTTGACCAGCTTGCCGCCGTCGAAGCCGCGACTGTCGGCGCCGACGGCGGCGTCCGCCTTGACGGACTGCGAGTCGATCACGCCGGCCGTCGGTTCCGCATCCCGGCCCGCTTCCTCGCGGACCCGTCCGCGCAGCCGGTCGTGGAACTCTCTGATCAGCGCGTGGTCGCGCCAGCGGCGGAAGAACGCATAGACCCGGTCCCACGGCGGGAAGCCGGCCGGCATCGCCCGCCACTTGATCCCGTTGTCGACCAGATAGCGGATCGCATCCAGTATCGCCCGGTGGCAGTACACCTCCGGCTGCCCGCCCCGACCTCGCAGCCAGCCCGGCACCGGCAGCAGCGGCCGGACCACCGACCACCCCGCGCCCGTCATGTCCGAGGGATACCGCCGAACACGCTCCGGATGGTCGGCCGCATTCCCGAACCGGTGAGCGACACAATCACACGACAGAGCAGCCGAGTTGAACTCCACCGGCGCGAGCACGTACAACTGCGGCAACAGGGTCTCCTGGATCTCGGTTGGCTTCGCAACCCCGAGCTACCAAGAGGCCCTGCCTTCATGCCCACAGCCGGCCACGGTCACCCGAACGAGACTCCCGTTCGACGCCCACCCCTCACGATCGGAACGACAACAGCTACTTAGGCGCACCCTCAGCGGGGACCGGGACGGGCGGCAAGGTGGAAGCACTCATGTTCATGACTGATGAACGAGCCGCCCCCCGACCAGATACTCCGCCCCCTGGGCGAAGCCAGGGAACTCTGAGCTGACATGGCAGGGCCGGTCGCCCGCACGAGACGACAAGACAGAAACCCTGCCGGTCAATGGATCGGCCCACTGGTCGCGCCCGCCACTACCTGGGGACTCGGCTCCCAGCGGTGCGCAGAAGGTCCCCTATGCCGAGAGTGCAGAACTGGCGCGGCTGGTGGTGGGGGCGTCCGTGCCTGCCAACGGTGAGACGTTCTTCGTTGCCCGGGCCATGCGGCTGGCCGCTGAAAGCGGAATACGGGGACTGGTGTCGTTCGCCGACCCAGTGCCGCGACGGCGGACGACCGGGAAGGGCGTGGTCATCGGTTCCCCCGGCCACTGAGGTGCCCCGAAGCTTCCGGACAGGGACCCAATAGGGTTGTCCTGTCAAGGAAACGAGGAAGCACGAAGTGGCGCCACCCAGTAAGTACACCCCGGAGTTCCGTGAGGAAGCTGTCCGGGTCGCACTCCAGTCCAGTAGGACCATCTCTGAGACGGCCCGCGAGCTCGAATTGAACCCGGAGACGCTCCGGGGCTGGGTGAAGAAGTACCAGAAGCAGAACGAGCCAGCGGCAGGTTCGCCGTTGACGCTGGATGAGCGGGCACGCCTGAAGGAACAGGACCGGCGTATCCGTGAACTGGAGATGGAGAACGTCTTCCTGAAAAAATGCGCGGCGTACTTCGCGAAGGATCCCCGGTAGCGAGCAGGTACGGGTTCATCGAAACGATGCGGCTCGACACCACGGAGTACGCGCATCCCGTCGAGTTCATGTGTGAACGGCTCGACGTGTCCAAGTCCGGCTACTACGAATGGCGGAACCGCCCGGATTCTGCCACAGCCCAGCGGCGCGAGGAATTGAAACTGCTCATCAAGAAGGCATTCGACATGTCGGACAGCACCTACGGATACCGGCGCGTCCACGCCCAGCTCGTCCGCTGGGGCCGCCCCGCCGGCCTGGAGCTGGTCCGCCTGCTGATGCGTGAGCTGGGTCTGGTGCCCTGCCAGCCCAAGCCGAAGCGGTGGTCGCTCACCCAGGCCGCAGCCAGCGACGTGCCGGACCTTGTCAGCCGGAACTTCACCGCCGACGCGCCCGGCGAAAAACTCGTCGGCGACATAACCTACGTAAAAACCGGAGAAGGATGGCTTTATCTCGCGACCGTCATCGACTGCTGCACGAAGGAAGTCATCGGCTACGCGATGGACGACCACTACCAAACTCCTCTCATATCCCAGGCCATCCGCAACGCGGCGCGGAACAGGAAACTCGCCGACGGTGCAATATTCCACTCCGATCGCGGATCGAACTACATGTCCGCCGAGCTCGCGGCGACGCTGAAACAGTTCGGACTCCGCCGGTCATCCGGACGTACCGGCGTCTGCTGGGATAACGCGATGGCGGAATCATTCTTCGGCGCTCTGAAGAACGAGCGGGTTTCCCGCGTGACGTACCCGACCCGAGAGGACGCCCGACAGGACATCACCCGATACATCGAACTCTGGTACAATCACAAACGCCTCCACTCGGCTGTCGGATACCGCCCACCGCGAGAAGTTCACGCCGAATACATGGAGTTTCGTATAGCCGCGTGAAATAAACTGTCAGATCACTGTCCGGAAAATGCGAGGCCCCTCACACCTCGGGATCGTCTACCAAGCGCTCGGGGCCCGGTTTTCCGGCAGGGGCACGGCACGAACGCTGTGCCTTCTGCCAGATGGGTCCGTTCTCACCGCCAGGTCGAAGTCCAAGGTCACCAGCAGGGAGGTCGGCAGCAGGGGGTGATCCGCCGGCTCCACCTTCTTGGAGCACGGCTCCCGCGCGAGGACGAGGATCCCGGCCTCTGGCTCACCGAGGTGCTCACCTTGATGGGCGCCCGGTCGGCTCGCCACCCGGGGAATTTGCGCTATCTGCTGGCTGCCGGCCGCACCAGGACCGAGCGAGCCAGGACAGTCTTCGGGATGCCCGCGCTGCCGTACCCCAAGTGGGAGGCCGACCGGCGCCCTGCGCGACTCAAGGACGTTTCATAACTCGATAATTGCGTGTAAGGTAGTTGCAGCGGTCGAGGTGAAGGCCTCCCGCCCACCTTGCCCGGCTGCCCACGGACCGAGCCGCACCCTCGGCTCGACACGACGGTCGAGCCAGGACCGATCGTCCCTCCCACCCCAACGCACACTGGAGTGAACCCGCGTGGACACCACCAAGCTCAGCACCGAAGATCAGCACGTCTGGTACCTGGCCACCCTCGGCCGCGAGGCGCTGCTCCGGCAACTGGCCCTCCTCGACATCCCCAGTTCCGTCACGCACGACCCCCTCGGACTTGCCTACTTGGTCGTCCGCGACCTGGGAGTCTCCCGCCCCGACGTACGGCAGGCAACAGAGGCGATCCTGCGCCCGCTCGTCGGCGCTGCGACGTTCTCCGTCGCCCTGGAGGTTCAGGGCGAGCCGGTCGAGCACGCCGGGATCGTCCCGGTCATCGCAGAGCGCAGCGCCGGTTCCGTCACCGGCCAGTACGCCGAACTGATGCTGTTCGATCTCAGCGGCCTGATGAACCGGGGGGCATTCCGGCTCTCCCGGCTGCCCGCGGAGACGCACTGGATCATCGACACGAGTTTCCACCCCTCCGGCGCTCCCGACGCGGAACGGCCTTTCGGCTCGGCGCGGGGCGGCCGTCGGCGCGCCGTACCCAGCCCGGCAGCCGCCGAACTCAACCGTCTCGCCGGGCAGGCGAGATGACGTTGTACGGCATTCCCCCCGCCGGGATGCGCCGCTTCCTTGCTCCTGAGAGCGGTCGGGACCACGCCCGAGTTATCGTTGAAACAGCTCACGCCTGGTGGGGGGAGAACCGCGGCGGAGCCGGTGACAGAGCCGTCACGGTCGGCGTGATGGCGGGACTGGCCCTGTGCGCCCCCAGCGTGCCCGACGGCCCCGACTACGGCCCCTTGCTGATCCCGCTCGGAGACGACGGCATCGTCGAGGCGCTCAGGGCGAGCTGGAACACGTTCTGGACCTTCGACCCCGACCTCACCGAAGCCGCCCGACCTCTCCACGCATGGCTCCGTGAGCCCAGCGACGAAGACGTCCGCGGGCTGGCGGACTACGCCCGCGTCCTCATCCGTGCCGGGCTCCTTGAGTACTGCAGCGACGCCGCCCGCGCCGAGTCAGACGACATTCTCGGTCTGATGATCACGCGGATGCGCAGCTACACGGAACGGCAGAGCACCGGCGAATTCTTCACACCCCCGATCGCCGCCGACAACGTCGGCGAGATCACCCTTGCCACCGGCCTGGAACCCGGCGCCCTCCTCCTGGAACCCGGCACCGGCACCGGCACCGGCACCGGCACCATGGCCCGGGCCGCTGCCGCCGCCATGCGGGTCTACGGCATGGACCCGGGCAGCTACCGGTGGTGGCTCAACGATCTCGACGAGCTCAACGATGGCGTGCTGCGCGGTCAACGCCCGACTGTTGAGGCTCGGCCCTCAGGTGACGGTCTCCTGCGCCGACTCCCTTCGAGAGCCCGGGGTGCTGGAGGTGTCAGCACACTCACGGAGCGAGAAGGCGAGGGCCGAGCAGAGGCGTCGCCCCGTGCTGTACCCGACGGAATCCCGCTCCCCCTACTGGCCGTACTGAGCGGGCCGGCCGCCGCTTCGGCAAGTGGCGGCCGGCAGCCCGAGCACCGTCATCCGAACCCGCCGACCCGATCCCTTCCCGTGAACGGAGCACACATGACCATCAACTCGACGCCCCCGCCGGCCGTCTGCACGGAGGTCCCGGACCCGCAGGGCCGCGGCACCGTCCTTCAGGTCGTCTACGCCCATCACCTCGACGGCGAGACCCTGGCAATGAGGCTGTTCGACGCCTACTGCCACCGGCCGGAGAACGGTGACGCGCTCCCGGACGAGGTCCCGGCCCACACCGTGATGGAACTGCTCGGCGCGCAGGGCGCCCACTGCGCGGAGGGGTGGCACGTCTCGGCGAACGAGCCCACCCAGGAGGCATGGAGCGAGGTCTGGCCCTGGGCCCAGGCGCAAGTTCGCCGCCTCTTCCCGTCACTGACCTGGAGCGTCGAACCCGAGCGCCGGATCGCCTTGCCCTGGGACGCCGACAAGTAGGGGCAGTTCCATCTGAGGGGTCACGACATCCAGGCGTTGCATATCTCTATATTCTCTTGTACTGTAGTTCTCGTCAGTCCGCGTCGGCATCGTCCCCGCGCCCCTCCCCCCTTCCATCAGGAGCCGAACCGTGAAGCGCAGTCTGCGTCGCCACATCGAGTCCGCCGTCAACAGGACCTGGACCAGGGGTCATCGGTTCGACCGAGGGACCGTCGGAGTGGCGCTCCTCTTTCCCCGGGACGCCTTCGCGGGCGCCCCGACCTGGACTCCCGGCCCGGGGTTTCACGCGCTGAACAACGACGGCCCGACCAACACCACCTTCCTCCGGGACAACGCCGACGGCACGCAGACCGTCGTCGTCCCCGGGCTTCACGCCGAGGGCGCTTCCAAGGACGGAGGTCCCTGGACGGAGGACGAGGTATGGACCGTCACCGCGCCCGTTGACGACTTCGACGGCTGCGGACTCGGCAACGCGGCGCACGGCATCACCGCCATGCGCCAGGTGCCGCACGCCGTCATCGTCCGGGAGGACTACGCCACCCACCCCCTGGCGGCGGTGGATGCCTACTGGAGGGAGTTCGAACGGACCTGGGGGTTTGTGCCCTCCGGCGAACACCGTTGCCAGGGCTGGCCGTTCGGCCAGGACCGGGCATGGGCCTACTTCATCTGCCGTCCGGACACCGCCTGGGACAGCGACAACGAAACCGCCCTTCTGGACGTGACAGTGAAGATCGCCCGCCACTTCGGCGCGAAGGCCAGGGTCTACCCGTACAGCCTCGCGGCCCGGGAAGTCACCGGCCCGCTGGGCAACACCTACTACGAGACCCACATCGGGACCGTGTACCGGCGGCTCCATCCCGACTGGTAGGTGCGCGGCCCGTCCCGGGCAAGGGGTGCTGCCGCGCCAGCGGCAGCACCCTCACCAAGAACACGGCGCCAGGTGGCGGCGGCCCAGCACTCGGCATCCCGCCTCGCGGCTTCCACCGGCGCCCGACATTGTCAGTCCCCCACGAGAGGATCACCCTCATGACGACCCTTCCCGCCGTTGAGGCGGTGACCAGCCGCGCCGCGTACGAGGCCGCGCTCCAGCGCCTGAGCGAGGCATCGCAGGCGTACTACGCCGCCGGCGACAGCCCGCTGGACGATGTCACGTACGACCAGCTCAGGCTGGCCGTCCTGGCCTGGGAGGCGCAGCACCCCGAGGACGCAGCCGAATCGCCGTCCGGCCTGGTCGCCGACGGTGCGGCGCCGGTCGGCGATGTCGCGCACACCATCCGACTGTTGAGCCTGGACAACGTCTTCGACGCCGAGGGCCTGGTCACCTGGGGGACATCCCTCCAGCGGCGCCTGGGCCGCGCCCCTGTCGGCGGTTTCACCGTCGAGCCGAAGATCGACGGTGCTGCCATCGCCGCCCGCTACCAGGCCGGCCGCCTGACACGGATCATCACCCGCGGCGACGGGAGCCACGGCGAGGACATCAGCCACGTCATCGGCCAGATCGACGGCCTTCCCGAGCACCTTCCGGTACCGGCCACGGTGGAGGTCCGGGGCGAAGTCGTCTTCACCCAGGAGCAGTTCGAGACGGCCAACGCCGTACGGACCGCCCACGGCGCGCAGGTCTTCGCCAACCCGCGCAACGGCGCCGCCGGGACTCTGCGCGCGAAGGACCGGCCCTACCGCCTCCAGTTGACGTTCTGGGCCTACGGTGCGGTCGGGCTGGCCGGGGAGCCGTTCCTGCCCTCCGGGGCCACACACGCCGAGATCCTGGCGGCCGTGTCCGAAGCCGGGGTGCAGACGACCGCGGCCACAGCGGCAGGGCTCCACATCGTCGCCGACCTCGCCGAAGCGCAGCAGAGGGTTGACGAGATCGCCGCCCTCCGTGCGGAACTGCCGTTCGGTATCGACGGCGTGGTGATCAAGGTCAACGACGCGGGCGAGCAGCAGGCCGCAGGGATCGGCAGCCGGTTCCCGCACTGGGCGATCGCCGTCAAGCTGCCCGCGGTCGAACGGCAGACCGTGCTGAAGGACGTGGTGTGGGAGGTCGGGCGCACCGGCGTGCTCGCCCCGACCGCGGTGCTCGTTCCCGTCGAGATCGACGGCTCCACCGTGACACGGGCGACGCTGCACAACCCCGCGGACATCCGGCGGCGCGATCTCCACCTCGGCGACACGGTCACCGTCTACAAGGCCGGGGACATCATCCCGCGCGTCCAGGGCGCGGTCGTCCCGCTCCGCCCGGCGGACGCCAAGGAGGTACCCCTTCCTGCGGAGTGCCCCAACTGCGGTGGACCGATCGACCGGCGGCAGGAGCGGTGGCGGTGCGCGAAGGGCACGGCGTGCGCGCTTCCGGCGCTGATCGAGTACGCCGCCGGGCGGGAGATGCTCGACCTCGACGGCCTGGGCAAGACGTACGTGAAGGCCCTGGTCGAGTCCGGTGTCGTCACGGACGTTGCCGACCTGTTCGCGCTCTCCCTCGACCAGCTCACGGCGGCGACCAGCAGCGCCAAGCGGGCCGCCAAGCTCGCCGAGCAGATCGAGTCGGCGAAGGAACGGCCGCTCAGCCGCGTCTTCTGCGCCCTAGGCGTGCTGGGCACCGGTCGCAGCATGTCCCGCCGGATCGCCGGGCACTTCGGGACGATGGAGAACATCCGGCAGGCCGACGCCACGGCTCTACAGGAGGTGGAAGGCATCGGTCCGGAGAAGGCGCCGGTGATCGTCGAGCAGGTCGCCGCCCTGGCCCCGGTCATCGACAAGCTCGTCGGTGCCGGGGTGAACATGATCGAGCCGCAGGAAGCCTCCCAAGCGCCCGGCGGGGGTCCGCTGTCCGGGAAGATCGTGGTGGTGACCGGCAAGATGACCGGCCCGCTGGAAGGCTGGGGACGTGACGCGATGAACGCGCTGATCGAGAAGGCCGGCGGCCGTCCCGGCAGCAGTGTCAGCGCCAAGACCTCCCTTCTGGTCGCGGCGCCGGCCGCAGGCGGCAAGCCCAGTTCGAAGGCCGTCAAGGCCGCGGAACTGGGGGTGGAAGTCCTCTCTCCGGATGCCTTCGCGGTCCTCGTGTCGGACTACCTGGACTGATCCGGCGCGGCCCGGGGACGCACCAGCGGGTGCGTTCCCGGGCTCTCGCCTGTGAATCACTGGACGACCCCTCCGGGGCGTTGCATATCTCTATGATTGGGTGTACTTTCAATATGTCGCCCCGGACAGCAACGGCTGCGACTCCTCCAGACTCCTGACTCCCAGGCGGGATTACCATGTTTTCGCATCTGCCCGATGTACCCGAATCCGAGCCGCCGGCGAGTGCGACCGCCGCCGCCAAGATGCCGGGCGCGGCCTCCGGTGAGCTCAGCATCCTCACCGAACTGCAGTTCCGCCTCTACAAGGAGCTCCACGCCGCGGCGGGCAAGCTGGTCCGTCCGCCGGCCCGTCCGGATACGCAGTCCTCGGACCTCGCGCGGCTGTCGGCGGTGATGAAGGAGATCACCGGCCACTCCGAGACCTTCAGCGTTCTGTGGCAGGCATACAGCCATCTGGCGAACGCGGCTCTGGCCGACGGACGGGTGAACGACCGGCTGCTCGCGATGTCGGGCGTGCAGCACGGACCGGGCGGATCGCTGCTCAAGCGCCTGCTTCGCTTCGCCGCTGCCGACGTTCCGGCCCGCAGTGCGCAGCGGTACATCGCCGATTTCCTTGAGATCGCGGACGACGAGACCGTGCGCGCGACCCTGTCGCAGATCGCCGGCATGGAGTGGGCAGTCGACCCGGACGACGCACACCAGATCATGACCATGGACACCACCGACGGTGTCGTCACCGATGTCCAGGAGGAGGTGCGCCGGTTCCGCACCCTCCTTCATCTCGACGCCGACTCGGGCACGCCCACAGGCGCCTGCCTCGCCAGCGCTGAGCATTCGGCCTGGGGCCCGCTCGACTGGCACCGGATCCAGACCTGGCGGCGCCGCTATGTGGCCGCGCACACCGCGAACATCGACTGGGCCATGACGAAGGCCACGGTGTACCGCAAGGGGCGCGAGCCGCTGGCTCCCTACTGGCACCCGGGGGGCCTGGAAGCGGCTGTCGTCACCCAGCTCCGGCAGGAGGCGGACCGGGCCGCGTCCGCCCGGCTGGTGCAGATCACCGACTCGGTGGCCCAGCTGGCGCTGCGGCGGGTCGAGCGACGCGCCGGCCGGCAGACGACTCCGTTCGACCCGCGCCATCTCCCCTCGGGCGGCCGGGGGATGCTGTTCCTCGACACCCCCTTCACGCTGCCGCTGCCCACTGGCCAACGCATCGTCGGTTACGTGTGGGGACCGTGGGCTCCCGCACTGGAGGAGGGGTGGGGGCGCCTGGGGGCCGGCCGGGATCTGAAGCCGCTGGCGATCCCGCAGGGCGGAACGCCATGGACCTGGGTGACTCCCCTGACGTGCGACCAGTCGCTGCTGTCGCTTCCCTTCTCGCCCTACAGCACGCTGCTGCTGCGCCCCGGAGACGTCCTGGAGCCGGCGGCCCGGCTGCGCGATCCGGAGCACCCCGACCGGCATCGCGCGGGAACAGGGCGGCTGGCGCGCGAGGAGCTGCTGATCCGGCATGTGCGCAGCCTCTGGGAGCTGCTGACGCAGCACAAGCGATCCTCGGTGCACGTCCTGGCCGAAGAGGTTCATACGGCCAAGCCGCGCGACCAGCGTTCCGACCGCCGCCGTGGGATCACCGATTCGGGGCACGTCACCACGGTGTGGGTGGACCCGGACGCCGGTGAACGCTACCGGGCGCAGCGCCGCAGCGAAGGGGGGTCCGGGTACAAGCTGAAGGTGCGGTACTGGCGGGGCGAGCACGAGCGTCAGCAGTGCCCCAACCCGCGCAAGCACGCCGAGCGCCTGGCCGAGGGCGGCTGCACCCACGACGAGATCACCATCCCCGAGCACCCCGTGGGGCCCGCAGGGGCTCCGTGGTCCGACCAGGTGCTCCGGGCCCGGAGCCGGAGGCCGCGGAGCACGTCCGTGGTCGAAGAGCCCTAGCCGTTGCGTTGCATATCTCGAAAATGACGTGTAGTCTGATTACTAGTTAGGGCGGCGAAGCCCGGCGCTGACCCGGCCGCCGCCCTCCCCAACCACCCCGATCCAGGAGAAGACCGTGCCCTCCTCTGTCCTGACCCGCTCAAACGACGCCCGTGTGCCCGGCGCACGGGGCCTCCGGACCCGGAAGCACATCGTGAGCACAGCGCTCGGGCTTCTGGGCGAGCAGTCCTACCGCGACGTCACCGCCGTGGAGATCGCCCGAGCTGCGGGCACTTCACCTGCCACCCTTTACCAGTACTTCGCGGGTGTCGACGAGATCGTTCTCGACGCCGTGGAGAACGTCGCCCAGGCGACGGCCATGGCACTCAGCGAGTTCGCGGACGGCACGTGGGCCACGAAGGGCCTGCCGGGAGCCGAGCAGCTCGTCGTCTCCGTGTTGGACTGCTGGAGCGAGCACAAGACGGTCCTCCGAATCGTCACGGCTGTGGCGGCCGAAGTCGATCCGCGTTTCGTCCAGGCGTTCAAGTCCGTCACCCGGCCTGTCACCCGTGCGCTGGCCTCGGCCGTCAGTCGGCCTATGCCGTCGGCGTCCGCCCGTACGGCTCTCGTTCACCACCTCGTGGTGATGCTCGTCTCCTCCGCCGGTGCTCAACAGCGATCGGCTCTGACGGCGGGGCTGAGCGGCAAGGCGCAGCGCGACGCGCTCGTGCAGCTCGTGCACGCGTTCGTGGCCGCTCCCGACGGCGGGTGACCGCCGCTCCGCTTCCGCTCCAACCGGCTTCTACCTACCTCCGGGGGACTCTGTGTTCAGCCTCGACTCACTTTTCATCGGCTTTGCCCTCGGCGTGACCGTCGCCTTCCTTGCGATCCGCTCCCGACAGCGCCGCCGCCGCGTGGTGCTGCCACCGTCGGTGCGGACGGCGAGCCCTGAACTCGTCGCGATGTTCACGCTCGTCGTGGCTGAGCAGTTCCCCGAGGGCTTGCACTGCGCCTACGCGACCGTCAGCGTCTGGGAGCGCAACGCGCCCGACACCTTCGCTTACCTCTATCCGGCCCCCGGACCGTCTCTCGGCTGCGTGCGGCTTGATGCCGCCGAGGGTCCGGTCAGCGCGGCGGCCGCCCGGATGCTGGCCGAGATGGATCTTCCGGCCGGTGTCCTGATGGTTCCCCTCGTCGGTCGCTGACGCACGGACTGTCAGTGCCGCCCGCCACGATGATCACACCGGAAGGCTGCCCGTCACCGGGCGGCCTTCCCCTTCCAGCGCTCCCGGAGAAGTCATGACGTCCATCGGCACCGCCCGCCACTTCCAGCCCCACGGCACGCCCGGCCACGTCTGCCGTGCCCACAACCGGGCCGTCCTGGCCCCGACGGTCGCACTCGAAGCCCTACGCAAGGGCCTGGGTCCCGACCTGACGAACGCCCAACTCGACCAGTGCGCGACGGCGGCGGATCGCGCACCTCTGTCGGACACTTCCCGAGCGGCGGTTCGCACCGCCCTCCAGCCCGCCCTTTCGGCCGATGACGCGCCCGAGGTCGTCCTCGAACGGCTGTTCAACCTCCCGCCTGGCCACCCCTTGCGGATCCGCAGGGGCGATCAGGAGTACTTCCTCGTCCCCATTCCGCTCACGCTGTAGACGAGAGATCAGAGCAGGCGCCGACCACAGGTCTGACCAGCCCGGAACTGTGGTCGGGCCTCGCTCCGAAGCCGTTTTGGCATGATCCCCGTCGACCGAGAATTCGACACCCGTTCCCAGGGGGAATCATGTCCATCACGCTCGTCCGCCGGCCGCTGCCGGCCGTGCTCGCCGCCGCCGCGCTCGCCGTCTGCGGTCTCATCTCCGGCTGCTCCGCCTCGGACCACGCACCGGGAGACGGTCGCCCGAGCAGCCGCGCGGCCGGGCCACGGTCCTCCTCAGCGCAACTACCGGACGGGATCAGCCCGATGGGGGCCGAGCATCCGGTCGCCGCAGGCGCGTGGGCGCTGAAGGTGCAGGGCTTCGAGCGGCTGCCCGCCGGCGCGGCGGCTTCGCAGGCTCCGGCCGGCTGGAGCCTCTACGCGGCCCGGCTGACCGTGACGAACCAGCGTTCCCAGATCGCCACCGCTCCGCGTACCGAACTGACCGCCCGCTTCGGCGCGCTCGGCCGTCAGGCCAAGCCCGAGGACGCCACAACGAGGCAGCCGGGAGACGACGAACCGGTGCGCGTGCGCCCGAACGGCTCGGTCACCACGCAGATCGCGTTCGCCTTCCCGGCCGAGGCCGGCGGCCAGCGGGTCACCGTGACCGCGGAGACCACGCCGGAGGGGCTGGCCGAACCGGAGTTGCTGTTCTTCGAAGGCGCCCTGCCCGGTCGCGCCACGGTCGCCGCTTCCGAGACGCCGCAGGCGGCCGGGCCGTTGAGAACGGGCAGTACGCCGCTGGGCCAGTGGCACGCCGGCTCGCTCCGCCTCTCGACGGTATCCGTGACCGGCAGCGGCACCATGCGAACCGCCGAACTCGACTTGAGCGTGGCGAACCGCGGTGCCGACCCGATGACCGGCTTCGGCACCACCCTGCGCGTCTTCACCGGCCAGGACCTGCACCTGGCTGCCACGATCCACCCGGTGTACGGCTACCCCGACGCCGCCATCGCCCCTCACCGCACTGCCACCCAGACCGTCGCCTTTCGCATCCCGCAGTCCGCCGTCGGAGGCCTTGTGACCATCGAGGCCGTCGGCACGGACGGAGCCCGCGTGCCCTTCGAGGGCCGGCTCGGCTGAGCTGAACGGGATTCGTCCCGGCAATCTGCGGCGCGGTGTCACACGGACGTTGCCCTCGGCACCTGTAGGAGGTGACGGAGCTCTTCACGAACGATATGAACGGGAACACGACATGGCTCACCGACCCCACCGCCTCGTTGCGGCCGGCCTCGTACTGGCCGGCGCCCTGGCCTCCGCCGCCTGTGACCCGCTGGCGGTCTCGACTACGGGTGACTCCGTCCCGGCACGCGCGGCCGCCGGCCCCGCCGGCCAGGCCGCGACGGCTCAGCTCGACGCCCTGCCCGTGCAGGCTCACTCCTCCCTTGCCGGCTACTCCCGCGCGGAGTTCGGGCCGGCCTGGAGCGACGAGGGGACCGTCGAGCTGGCACAGAATCACTGCCCGACGCGCGACGACATCTTGTTCCGCGACCTCTCGAACACCGTCCGCGAGAAGGACGGCTGCACCGTCGTCTCCGGCGTTCTCCACGACCGGTACACGGGCAAGTCCATCTCGTTCCACCGCGGTCGAAGCACCTCGCTCGCGGTCCAGATCGACCACATCGTGCCCCTCGGCCTTGCCTGGCAGTCCGGCGCCCGGAATCTCACTGCATCCCAGCGCCTGAACCTGGCCAACGACCCGGACAATTTGATCGCGACCGACGGCCCGACGAACGCCGCCAAAGGCGCCAAGGACGCCTCCCAGTGGCTGCCCCCACGCAACGACGCGCGCTGCTGGTACGCATCGGCGCAGGTACGCGTCAAGGCGAAGTACCGGCTGTCGGTGTCCCGGGCGGAGAAGCAGGCGCTCGGGCAGGCGTTGGAGTCCTGCCCCGCGTCCGGCCTGGACGCCAAGGGGGCGCGATGAGCATCCGGGAGCCGGCCCCCTTCGACGGCAGCGAACAACGCGGGAGCAGGTCCGGCGTGAGGCGGCCCCCTTCTTCCGCTGCGCGGAGGAGAGAAGTGCGCAGTGACGCGGCGAGCAGGCGGCCCGAACGGTGGAGCGAGGCCCATCCGGACGCCTTCGCGGTTCTGAAACGCTCGTACGCGGTGATCGGGCACAGCGCCGTGCTCATGGTGCTGAGCCTGAGCCTGATCGGGACGGCGCTGACGGTGAACCACCTGCACCTTGCGGTGTGGCTCGTCGAGCCGGCGGTGCGCCTGGTTGCGAGTCTCGGAGCGATGGGGTGCGGCGGAGTTGCCCTGTGGCGGGTGACCGGTGCACTGTGGCGGGGGTTCCGCGCTGTCCTGGGCACTCGGCGATCCGGCCGGGGACGCCGGGGCGGGAGCGATCTCCCATCTCGCACCGCCGCATCCGATGCAGGCGGGGCACCCGGTCCGATAGGCCGAACGTGACGGGTCGTCCGAGAGCCGGCCACCGGCGCGTACGGCCTGTGCGCGGTCGATGTCACCACGGTGTCCCCTCCCTGGTGTCGCAGATCGTCTCCCACTCGGCGAACGTGGCGCAGTCCTGGGCGCTCCGCCCGCGCCAGGCTCGTTCGGCCTGCTGGAGAGAGGCAAGGATCCGGTCGCGGATGACGAAGCCGGGCACCTCGGGCCCGGAGGGTTCGGCGGGACGGGGCAGGGACTCGCGCAGTTGCTCCACGGCCTTGCGGAAGGCCAGGTTGGGCGGCACCCCGGTGATGGCCGGGGACGCGTCGTCGAGACCGTGGTCTTCACCAGGGCCGTCAGTGCTGGCGGATTCACGGGAGCGCGCCAGGATCAGCGCAGCGGGGGACGCGGGCCGGCCGGGCACCCACCACGCCATCAGCTCGGCGGCGATGTCCTCCGCGGACCGGCCGGCGCTGATCCAGGGCCGCAGGGCGAAGGCCAGGCGCCGCAGTTGCTCGGCCTGGGTCCAGGGCACCAGTGGACGTATCCGGGCGGCGATGGACACCGCGCATGCGGCCTGCTGTGGGTTTGCGCGGAAGGGCTCGGGGACGTGCACGGGTTGGCGCGGGCGCTGGCGCCCGGACCGACGTGCGGTGTTGTTGTTCTTCCCCTCTACCTGAGCTGTACGTCGTTGGTGGTTAGTCCTACGGGAAGGGGCGTCACGGCGTCGGTGCAGGCGGGCGCGACGCCGGGCGTCGGCGATGGCCAGTTCGCGGCCACGCTCGGTGAACCCGACATGCCGGGCCTGATAGCCGCGCCCACGGATGCGATGCCCGACCGCGTCGTCCCAGGCGCGGGGTACGACGACTGCGTAGATGGTTGCGGTGCCTGCCCATTCACCGCTGCCGGCGGGGCGGGTGTTGGTGCGTGAGCCGTGTTCGGCCCAGACGAGGAGGCCGATTTCGCGCAGTACGGCGACGTGGCGTTCCAAGGTCCTGCGGCTGATGCGTAGGCGTCTCCACATCGGCTCGCGGCTGTAGGCGACGTGACCGTCGGTGTTCAGGCGGTGCGCGAGGTCGTGGGCGACGCGCAGTGTCGTGGGGCTGGCCCGGGGGTGCAGCCCGGCCTCGACGGCCCAGGTGCACGCGCGCAGGAACTCGGATCGGCGCGTACGGCGGGACGCGGTCGTGCCGACCTCCTGATCCGCATGGTCGCGAATGAGGGCGAATTGCCTGTTCTCGGGCATTCGGGGTTGTCCTGGTGCAGGGCACGGTGGTGCGGCGACTTCTTGGACCGGTGCGCGGGCATGCTGCATCATGGGCAGGGCACGCCCTCCTTTCGGGCATGCGACGGCCCCGCCTCGGTGGGGCCGGGTTCTTCGGGAACCAAGTGATCCGCCCTGGCAGGGGCGGTGTTGCCCGGTCATTGACCGGGTTCTTCACCGGGCGAGCTGGACACTCGCGCGGTGGTGGCAGGGATGCGGCGGCCGAGGCCGAGGTGCTGGACACACCTGATGCCTCTTGGCCGTGGGGCGGCCCCGGGGGACTGCTCCCTCTGTCAGGTCAATTCGCGCATCGGACTCCTGGGGTGGGTGTTCATGGGGTTCAGTGCCCCATGCCGGCTCCGCCGTCGACCGGGACAACGGCACCGGTGATGTAGGCGGCCTCCTCGGAGGCAAGGAAGGCGACGGTCGCTGCGATCTCCTCCGGCCGGGCCAACCGGCCGAGCGGGATCTGGCTCTTGAGGTGCTCACGCTGCTCGTCGCTGAGCTTCTCGCTCATGGAGGTCTCGGTCAGGCCCGGCGCGACGACGTTGAAGGTGATGTTGCGCGAGCCCAGTTCGCGGGCCATGGAACGCGCGAAGCCGACGAGGCCGGCCTTGGACGCGGCGTAGTTGGCCTGGCCGCTCTCCCCGCGTAGCGCGACGGCGGAGGAGATGAGGACGACGCGGCCCTTCTTCGCACGCAGCATCCCGCGGGTGGCGCGCTTGGTGATGCGGAACGCCCCGGTCAGGTTGGTGTCGATGACCGAGGTGAAGTCGTCCTCGGTCATGCGCATCAGGAGCTGGTCCTTGGTGACGCCGGCGTTGGCGATCAGGACCTCGACGGGGCCGTGCTGCTCCTCGACCTGTTTGAAGGCGACGTCCACCTGCTCGGTGTCGGTGATGTCGCAGTGGACGGCCAGGAGCCCCTCCGGCGGCTCGCCCGAGCGGTAGGTGACAGCGACGCGGTCACCCGCGGCCGCGAGGTGGCGGGCGATGGCCAGGCCTATGCCGCGATTGCCGCCGGTGATCAGGACTGAACGGGACACGGAGTGCCTTTCTGCTGTGCTTTGCGGTGGTCCTGTAGTCAATCAGCCCGCCCGGCGGCTGCCTGAACGCGTCAACAGGCCGCTCATCGCGGCCGCGCTGTCCATCACCGCGTCGACGTAGCGGGACCGGGTGGACGGGCGTTTCATCTGGGAGTCGGCCGCGAGGAGAGCCACGCAACCCGCGACCGCCGAGCCGAACCACACCGGTGCGGCGATCATGCTGCGGTTCGGAATCGGCGCGGCGCCGACTATGTGACCTTCCTCACGGATGCAGGTTATGTCGATCTTGGAGCCAGTTTCGGGCCCGAGGCAGGCCAGGATCGCGAGACCAGCGGCGTCCGCGTCCAAGGGGGCGGCCTCAAGGTTGCGCTGTACAACTTCCGACGCTGCGAGCACTTCTTCGCCGTGCGCACCGTATGCCCGTTCTGCACAGATTCTCATCGGTATACCGATCAGATGCGGTCGATAAACGAGTGCGATCTGGCCTGTTCTCGACTGTAGTGTGACGAGCTCAGCCCTCACAGCAGGCGAGGGCTGGCCGGCCGGAGACGGCTGAGCGGATGCGAGAGATCGAGGGGTGTTGTGCAGCGCGTCGACCAGCGCGTACCGAGCGCGTGGCCCTCGTTGCTCGACAGCGCCTTCGCGTACGAGCGCCTGCAAGTACCGGTGGACGGTCGGCGAAGGCAGGCCGCACGACTCGGCGATCGCGGCCAGCGGCTGCTCCTGCGGACCGAGGCGGATCAACGCCCTGAGCACCGCCATGGTGCGTGCCACGCTTCCGCCGGTGCGGTCCGACGGGACGCCAACAGGGTGCAGCAACGCGAACTCCCCCTCGCGATCGGGGACCGTCGCGTCTCCCACAACGCGCATTCGATCCGGTGGCCGATCTTTCCCGGCCGCCATCTGCGTCACCAGGCTCTGAATTTTCCGGCCCGCGAATTTCAGGAGCCGCGACTTCCGGTATATCGCCGGAGCGGGCCGCACATACGGAACCACCGGGGAGGGGTCCTAGCCTCCCTGTTTCGGTTGGGCTTTGCTGAGCTGGGCTGACGTCTCTTTTCGGTGGTCGTCGCGGTTTGTGTGGGGTGGGTATGGCTTTGGCCCGACGCTGGGTCGGGTGCTCCAGGGTTCCTCGGGTCGTAGGTGAACAGGGCTGGGCCATGGGTCAGGTGGCTGGTCTGGGCAGTGCCGCGAGGTGCGTGAATGCCTTGGTCAGCTCATTTCGCCAGGGCCAGGTAGCGGCGATCCGCAGGTGGGGGCGTCGTCCTCCGCGGGTGAGGCGGGCTGCTGCGTGCAGCAGGCGGTAGCGGAGTTTCTTCGGCTCGGCGGTGGCCAGTTCGCCGTCCAGCAGGAGGGTCTGGGTCCAGGCGAGCAGGTCGATGGCGGTCAGGGCCAGCTCCAGCCACGCGGTGTTGATGGCGAAGTGGCGGGAGGGGAAGCGGCCGAAGCCGGTGGTCTTGCCGCAGCGGATGCGGTCCTCGACGCGGGCATGTCCGCGGTGGCGGACCTCCAGAAACTGCAGCGAGCCTTCGCCGACGGGAGTGTCGGTGAGGAACGCCTGGTGGCGCATGCCCTCGTCGAGGTCGAACAGCGACAACTGCGCTCCGGGGTGCGGGCGTTCGCGCCGGACGATGAGGCGTGTGCCGTCGGGGTGGCCGGTCAGGTCGACCATGCCGGTCGGCTCGGCGACCTGCGCGCCGGCCCGCAGGGTGCCGTCCTGCTCCAGAGCCGGGTGCCAGAACCGGTCGGGCAGGGCCCGGACCGCCCGGCGGACGGGTTCGGTGACCGCGTATCCCACGGAGAAGGACGTGCGGATGCCCCGGTCCCGCAGGGAGCGCAGGTGGGCGAGGAAGGTTTTCGCGCCTCCGGTGCTGTCGGCGCGGACCAGGATCGGGGTGCCGTGGCGGTGGGCGTCGGGGATCTGGGCCAGGGCCCGGTCGAGAACGGTGATGTGGTCGCTGGCGGTGTTCGCGCCGGCGTTGCCCGGCCGCAGCAGTCCGGCCAGGGCCTCGCCGGTGTTGTCCAGGAAGCACAGCAGCGGGTGGTAGCCGAAGCCGCGTTTGTAGGTGGGTGCCGCCTGTTCCTTGTCGGAGTGGCAGGTCACCAGGGTGGCATCGATGTCCAGGACCAGGCCGGGCAGGTCCCGGCCACCTGCGCGGGCCGCTGCTATGCCGCCTTTGGTCTCGGCGGCCTGCAGCCAGGCGACGTCACGGGCGGCGGCCCTGGCCGAGCGCAGCCCGGCGAGTGCGGCCGGGTCGATGCCGGCCAGCAGACGCCAGGCGGTCGGAGTGGAAGCGACCGGGCCGAACACGCCGGGCTGGTCGCGCAACAGGGCCAAGTCGGAGATGGCCTGGCCGCCGTCGGCGAGCATCACTGCCACATCGACAGCGACCCGGCCGGGGTCGTGCCCGGTGCCCCGTGGCCGCAGCCGGCGCAGCGTGTCGGTGAAGGCCCCCGTAAGGCCGGTGGCGTCGGCGAGGTCGGCCAGCAGACGCGACCCGGCGTGACTGACCACTCCGCGACCGTCGGCCGACACGACCAGCGCGGGGCGTGACCCGGTAGTCTGCACGCAGAAAGTGCCTTCTCGCTGTGATGACAGAAGCCCTAGACAAGCCTCATCATCCCAGCTCGGAAGGCACTTTCGCGTTCCCGCTCAAGATTCGGACACCACTGCAAACGAAACGCGGAGGCTAGGTTGAACAACAAGGAGGCGTTGCAGCAGCTGCTGCGATGGAAGCGGGGACAGATCAATCCGGTCGAGCTGGGCTGGCCGAAGCGGACCGGGCGGGGGCGGCGCTCGACCGGGCTGTCGCAGGCGCAGGTGGCGCAGGCCCTGTTCGTGACCGAGCGGACGTACGCCGACCTCGAGCGCGGCGACATGGCAACACCGAGCACCGAATTCCTCGACAACGTGGCCAAGGTGCTGCGGATGGAGGAACGGGAGCGCACCGCGCTCTACGTCTACTCCCTGGGCTACGAACCGCCCATTCCCATGGACCCGACGGCCGGGACGAACGTCGCGCCGGCCTGGCAGCAGGCCGTCAACCGCGTCTCTGGGCAGCCCTGTTACATCAACGACGTGGCCTGGAACGTCCTGGCCGCGAACGATGACTTCATACGCATGTTCCCGCAGGACCCGGGCACGACGCCCAGACTGCCCGAGCAGAACCTCATCCGGTGGATGCTGCTGCGGGAAGACGCCCGCGAGCACCACCTCGTCGACTGGGAGAAGCGGTGGGCCGAGCCCGTCGCGGCCCAGCTGCGGACCGCGGTGGCCGCCCATCCCGAAAACGTGGACCTGAAGCAGCTCGACAAGGATGTCAACGAGGACCCGGTCGTCGGCCCGATCTACCGCAATCACAACATCGCCTACGTCCACCCTGACGGGGACACCCGCGTCATGCGGCACGCCGGCTACACGGCCCCGCAGGGCTGCGTGGATCTCAGGGACCGGTGCTGCGAGCAGCACGCGCCCTCCCAGCTGGGCAACGTCACGATGTGCGCGGCGCAGCCGTTCGGGAGCCCGGGTGCCCGGTTCTTCTTCCTGGTGTTCGAGCCCAAGAGTTAGCAGCGAAGGCACTCGTCCCGGCGGAACGATTTCCGCCGGGGCGCGCCCGCCCGCACAATGCATGCCCATGACCCTCGAATCTCTTCTGACTCAGATCGCCCCCGGAGTCTTCGCGTGGCAGCCCAGACAGGCGGCGACGTGGGGACTTGCCAACTGTGGACTGATCACGTCCCAGGGCCAGGCTCTGCTGGTCGACACTCCGTACACCCCCGGTCTGACGGACACCTTCCTCGCCGCCGCCCGCGCGGCCGCCGGCCCGCACGCGGCGCTGGACCGCGTCGCCGTCACGCACGCCAACGGCGACCACACCTGGGGCTTGCAGCAGCTTCCCGGCGCCGAAGTCCTCGCCACCCGCGCCGCCTTGGACCATCAGTGCCTGGAACCGACTCCGCAGCAGCTCTACACCCTCGTCAACGACACTGATCCCGGCCAGCCGCTCGGCTGGTACTTCCGCCACCACTTCGGCAAATTCGACTTCTCTGACATACAGGTACTTCCGCCCACCGATACTTTCGCCGGCCACCGCGACCTGGTGGTCGGCGAAATACCCGTGGAGCTGCACGAGGTGGGACCGGCGCACACCGTCGGCGACCTGATCGTCCATCTGCCCGCGCAGCGGACGGTGTTCGCCGGCGACATCGTCTTCTCCGGCGACCACCCGTCACACTGGGCCGGGCCTCTGGAGCGAGTGTCCGTCGCCTGCGAGCAGATCCTGGGCCTCGATCCTGAGTGGATCGTGCCGGGCCACGGCCCTCTCATGACGCCCGACGAGCTCCGGACGTACGTCACCTACCTGGACGACCTGTCCGACCAGGCCTACCTCATGCACGGCCAGGGCAAGAGCGCCGTCGAGGCGGCACGCATCCTCGTGGCGGAGGACCGCTACGCCGGCCTGGGTCTGCCGGAGCGGCTCGCGATCACCCTCAGCACGGAGTACCGCCACCTTGATGGAGACACGGCCGCGCCCGACCTGCTCGAGCTGATGGAGCACGCGGCCCGCATCGCGTGGGACAGGGCGTCGGTGGCCGAGCCAGCGCGCTGACTCCGCCGCCGCACCGTTGAGCTCCGCTCGTTCCGGCTGGTGAAACGCCGGGCCGCGGAGCATTTCAACGGTTGAAATATGAAATGAACTTGGGCCGATCGAGCTTGCCTCCCCCACGTCCGGACGGTGAAGTACGGGTGTCGGCGCGCCGTGCACGCACGGGGGAGCGCCGCCCAGGCACCGAGGGCCCTCCCACGCCCGTTGACGTGCGCGGTCGAGCAGCACGCTGATGCTGGACTCGATTCCGGATGCCGCCGCCGGCCCCCCCCCGGCGGCGGCACCCGCTCGCACCTGTCTCCAGCCATGCCCCAGGGAGAGCCATGCCTTCCAGCCCGGCCTGTCCGGCTCCCGTGCCGGAATTTCTCGCCCCCCGCGTGAACTGCATCGGCGACGCGGCACGGGCCGGTACGCCTGCGGAGGCGCTGGCGATGGCCCAGGGCCTGGCCGCGGAGCTCTCCGACAGCCACGGCCCGGCTCACGCGCACACCCTGCACGCCGTCGAACTCGTCGCCTTCTGCGCCCAGCTCGCCGGCCGACCGGTCACCGCCACCGACGCTGGGATCCAGGCCGCGACCGGATGGCTGCGCTCGCTGCCGGGAGACGACCGCCAGGTCCGCCGTCAGGTCCGCAATGCCGTCGCCTCCTGGTTCACCGTGGACGACGCGGCCGAAGCAGCGCGAACCGGGCACCTGCTCCTGGCGCTGCTGACGTCGGTCTACGGCCCTGGCCATCCGGCCGGTCACCTGGTCGAGCAGCGGCTCCAGGCCGTCACCGGTCCGGACGGGGCCGCGGCCGCCGAAGCGCTGCGCCCCTCGGGCCCGGCGCTGTCCGTGCGGCCCTGACGCCCCGGCCGGTAAGCCCGCCAACTGGCCCAAGACAGCGGCATATACCTGAAACGCGTCTACCGGAAAAAACCGGTCCTGGCTCCTCCGAATTGGTCCAACCAGAATCAGCCACGGACTGATCGCGTTGTGGGAGACGCGGCGTCCCTGACTGCGAGGGGGATTTTCGCGTTGATCCACACGAGAACTGCTTCCGCACCGGCGGGAACCGGCTGGGCGCCGACTCGGTCCCGGCCGAGTGCCCGGCGGCCGGCACGAGCGGGAACGGCCGCCTCCGCCCCATGGGAGGCGTCGCCGAGGGCCCGCGTCGCCGGCCTTGGGCGTCTGGCCTCACCGACGGACATCCTTCGCCACGACCGGCCGGAACGCAGCGCCTGCCTTCCGAGCGTGGTCGTAGGCTCGCCGGGTCCTGGCCTGACGTGCGTGTCCATGACTGTCGAGACGCGGTAGAGGAACCTCCTCTCCGCGGTCTCGTCCGCATGGCCCGTGCGCCAGTGCCGTACCCGACACCTGAAAGGGATTTCCGCCGATGGCATCGCCCGCCAAGACCCGTTCCCGCGTCCTGCGTCTCGCCGGACCCGTACTCACCTGCGTAGTGGTTGCCGGCGCTCTGGCCGGCTGCGGCTCCAGCGACCCGAAGAGCACCCCGTCCTCGCCCTCCACGAACGCGCCGGCGTCCAAGTCGCCTACCAGCGACCCGGACCAGGCGGCCAAGGACGACGTGCTCTCCGCGTACACCAACATGCGCGAGATCCAGATCAAGATGGGCGCCGACGGCGACCTGCACACCCAGGACCTGGCCAAGTACGCGAAGGGCGACGCCTCGGCCGACCTCAAGAAGTCCGTCCTGAGGAACAGGTCGCTGGGCATCAAGTTCACCGGCAGGCCCGAGATGAACCCCAAGGTCACTTCCGTCGACACCAAGAACAAGGCGGCCACGCTCAGCGACTGCTTCGACGCGACCGGCTGGAAGCCCGTCTACACGAGCTCCGGTAAGGCCGTCGAACTCGCCAAGCAGCGCCTGAAGTACCCGGTCACGTCCCAAGCCACGCTGGAGGGCGACACATGGCTTATCACGAAGATCACGGCAGATCGAACAAAGGGCTGCTGATACGCGGGGCCCGCGTGACGGGCGCCCTCGCGGTTCTCCTCGCCCTGGCGCCCGCGGGTCTGGCCTACGCCGACGGCGGCGCCCACGGCTGCTCCGACGTCGACGTCTGCGTCGACGTCGGAACTCCCGGCAACCCGGGCCACAGCGGCAGCGGCGGCACCGGCGGGGGCGGCGGGAAGGGGGGCAAGGGCGACGGGATGTGCAAGCTCGTCGACGACACCGAGATTCCCTGCCTGCCTGGGTACAACCCCAAGGATCGCTGCTTCTACGAGCTGATGGACCCCCAGCCGCCGCACGGTCCGGGCTACACCGACATGAACGGGGCCGACACCACCGGCCCCGGCGCGTTCTACCAGAAGGACTGCATCGTCAACGACGTCGGCGGCACCGTCTGGCTGACCACGCCCCCGGCCACCGTCCTGCCCGACCCCGCCGAACTGGCCCGCCAGGCGCGGGACAAGATGACGCTGCTCGGTGCCCGCATCGGCTCCACGCCCGGCCCGAACAAGCCCGGCCTGGTCGGCATGCCCGTGTGGCTGTGGAACAACAAGAGCCAGACCACCTGGGGACCCAACACCGCCACGGCAGCCGTGCCGGGCCTTTCCGTGACCGCCACGGCGCGCGTCACCAAGATCACCTACTCGATGGGCGACGGCGGCTCGGTCACGTGCAACACGGCGGGAACGCCGTACAAGAAGTCCTACGGCGGAAAGCCCTCCCCGGACTGCGGCTACCGCTACACGAAGGTCTCCACGAACCAGTCGGGCGGCAAGTTCACCGTCACCGCGACGAGCACGTGGGAGATCACCTGGCAGGCCTCGACCGGCGAGAACGGAACGCTCCCCGACGAGATCCGCACGTCCAACACCACAGCGCGCGTCGGCGAGCTGCAGGTCGTCAACTAGCACGAGGAAAATGAACACGATGGCCCTTACCAAGGAGCAGGCGGCCCCCGAACGAGGCCCCGCGCAGGCGCCGCTGCCGATCACCCACGACGCCCCGCGCAGCCGGCGCCGCCCGGTCGTCGTCGGCGCTGGCCTGGCCCTGGCGGCCGTCGGCGCGCTGGTGTCGGTGTGGCTGGTCAACGAAGCGGGCGACAAGGTCGCCGTCGTCGCCACCCGACACGCCATAGCGGCCGGCGACACCGTCGAAACCTCCGACCTGATGACGGCGGAGATCTCCCACGACTCGGGGCTGCGCACCGTCCCCGTCTCCCGCTCTTCCGAGATCGTCGGCAAGCAGGCCACCTCCGACCTTCCGGCCGGCGTCCTGGTCACCGAGGACTCGGTGAGCGCCGGATCGAGCGTCACCAAGGGCAAGTCCGTGGTCGGCATCCTGGCCAAGCCCGGCCAACTCCCGGTCCAAAAGCTCCACACCGGGGACACGGTCACCATCGTCCACACCCCCGGTGACGGCAGCGACTCGGCCTCGTCCAGCAAGCCCGGCTCGACCCCGGACAGCCTGCCCGCGGTGGTCTCCCGCGTCGGGGCGCCTGATGCCAACGGCGCCGTCGTCGTCGATGTTGCCGCGGCCGAGGTCAACAGCACCTCCCTCGCCGCCTGGGCCGCCGGCGGCGACGTCGCGATCGTGCTGAAGGCGGACAGCTGATGGCCATCATCGCGCTGGCCTCCGGCAAGTCCAGCGGAGTCACATGCTCGGCACTCGCCCTCGCGCTGTCCTCGCCGCGGCCCACGCTCCTGGTGGAGGCAGACCCGGCGGGCGGTACCGTGCGGGCCGGGTATCTCGGCGGAGAAGGAACGGCGCAGGTCGGCCTGCACCGGCTGGCCTCCGCCGACCGGCAGGGCACCCTGGCCCGGGAGTTCCGCCACCACTGGATCTCCCTGGACAAGGAGCACTCGGGCAACCGCATGCTGCTGCCCGGCCTCACCGCTCCGACGCAGGCCCCCTCCATGGCCCGTACCTGGGACAGCGTCGCCGAACTGCTGGCGGTCCTGGACGGGCAGGGCTTCGACGTCATCATCGACGCCGGACGCATCGTGACCGAGTCCGAGACACAGCTGAGCAGCCGCTCCTACCCGGCGCCCCTGCTGCGCGCCGCAGACGCCGTGCTGCTCGTCGTGCGCTCGACCCAGGCTTCGATGGTCGCCGCGGCACCGGCCGTGCGGGTCCTGAGAGAGGACCTGGCCAGCAACGGCACCGGCGCCGACGCACTGGGACTGCTGGTGATCGAGGAAGGAAACGCCTCCACCAGCAACGTGCAGCAGTGGCTGCAGACCCCTGTGGTCTGCGCCCTGGACTGGGACCCGGACACCGCAGACGTGTTCACCCACGGGCAGGCGCGGCTGCGCCGCACCGCCAAGGGCCTGCTGCGCTCGGCCCGCACGGCCCATGACCGTCTGCAGGAGGTCGTCACCCGGCGGCGCATCCAGCTCTACCCCGCGCACTACAGCGCCACGGCCTGAAGGAGGGCAGTGACATGACCGACGTACGACCCGAGCGGGTCCCCCCTGCCGTGGCCTCCCTCGAGGAGCTGTTCGAGCAGCGGTTGAGGCAGCGCAACGGATCGCCGGACACCCACGGGCCCGCCTTTCCGCCGCAGGTCTCTCCCGCCGCTGTTCCCGCCTCTCCGGTCGCGGCCGGCGGCCAGGCCCTCGGCGTGCTGCCGGTGGGCTACGAGGTGATCTCCGATCTGCGCCAGCAGGCCAGCTCCAAGATCGGGCAGGCCAGCGCGGCTGACGGCACCATGAGCCCGCAGGACCAGCGCCAGCTCGGCCTGAAGATCATCCGTGAGACGGTCAGCGAGTGGGCAACCCGGTACGCAGCGACCGCCGTCCAGCCGCTGACCGATGCCCAGGAGGCGCAGCTACGCCAAGCGGTGTTCGACGAGCTGTTCCGCGCCGGCCGTCTGCAGCCCCTGCTGGACAATCCGAACGTCGAGAACATCCTCATCAACGGTGACAGGGTCCGCGTCGACTTCGCCGACCGGCCCAGCCAGCAGTGGGACCCGATCGCGCCGAACGACCGTGAACTCGTGCGGCTCATCAACCACATCGCCCGTATGCAGGGCCAGGGGGAGCGCGCGCTCACGCCCGCGACTCCGAACCTGAACATGCGCCTGGGCGACGGATCCCGGCTCGCGGCCAGCTACCTCATCACCCCGCGGCCCCAGATCGTGATCCGACGCCACCGCACCCGCGGGCAGGGATTGGACGACCTCATGAAGTGGGGAACGCTCGACAGCACCCTCGCCGCCTTCCTGCGCGCCTCGGTCAAGGCCCGCAAGAACATCGTCCTGGTCGGCTCGCAGGGGGCCGGGAAGACGTCGTTGCTGCGCGCCATGGCACGGGAAATCCCCCGCACCGAGCGGGTCGGCACCCTGGAGAGCGAGTACGAGCTCTACCTCCACGAGGATCCCGACGGGCCGGAGGTCGTCGCCTACGAGGGCCGGGAGAGCAACGGCGAACGGGGCCCGGACGGCAAGCCGCTGGGCGAGCTCACCCTCTCCGATCTCTTCCCGCAGCTGCTGCGCATGTCGCTGCGCCGGATCATCGTCGGCGAGGTCCGCTCCAAGGAAGTCGTGCCGATGCTGCACGCCATGAACACCGGTGAGGGCGGCTCGATGTGCACCCTGCACGCCGAGACCGCACAGCTCTCCTCGGAGCGGCTGGTCACCTTGTGCCTGGAGGCCGGCATCGGCATGACCGAGGCCCTGGCCTACCGCCTGGTCGCCCAGGCGATCGACCTGGTCGTCTACATCCGCCTCGTCGACGAGACGGAACTCCTCGACGCAAGCGGGCGCCCCGGGCGCAAGCACCGCTTCGTCAGCCACGTCATGGAGATCACCGGCATCGGCGAGAACAACCGCCCCAGCCACCAGATGATCTTCGCTCCGCGCGAAGAGGGCGGCACCCGCGAGCCCCGCGCCGTCCCTCAACAGATGCCCAGTCCCCGCTACCTCGCCGACATCGAACGCGCCGGGTTCGCGCGCCAGGAACTGACGCGGGCGTGGGGCAGCTGGACCGGGCGCCTGGAGACGGTGATGCCGCTGTGAACCTCGATCTGGACTCCC
This sequence comes from Streptomyces sp. ITFR-21, assembly GCF_031844685.1. Classification (NCBI taxonomy): domain Bacteria; kingdom Bacillati; phylum Actinomycetota; class Actinomycetes; order Kitasatosporales; family Streptomycetaceae; genus Actinacidiphila; species Actinacidiphila sp. ITFR-21. The sequence continues at coordinate 214,940 of NZ_CP134606.1, read as the reverse complement.
TGCTCGCCGCGTTCGCCGCGGTGGCGGCCGTGGCCGGCCTCTTCGTTGCCGTGGCCGGCCTGCTGGGCTGGGCCGAGCGTCCCGCCCGGCGCCGCAGCCGCGCCGGGCAGCGGCTGCGTGCCGCGCTGGGCGTGGGCGGGAATCCCGGCCCCGTGGCCTGGTGGGCGCGCGCCAGCACCCGTGTCACCGGGGCACTCGTCGCAGGACTGCTGATCTGGCTGTTCACCGGCTGGCCCATGGGGGGGCTGGTCGCGGCAGTGGTGGTCGTGGGCCTGCCCTGGCTTCTCAACTCGGGCGCCAACGCGACCCGGGAGATCGCCCGCCTCGAAGCGGTCGAGGAGTGGGTGCGCCGCCTCTCGGACATTCACACCGTGGGTGTCAGCCTGGAGCAGAGCATCCAGCGCAGCCTTCAGACGGTGCCGGCCGCCATCAAGGACGAGGTCACCCGCCTGGTCTCCCGCATGTCGGCCGGCTGGCATCCCCAGGACGCCTACCGGGTCTTCGCCGACGAGCTCAACGACGCCACGGCCGACGAGGTCGTCGCCCTGATGATCCTGCACATCGAAGACCGCGGTGCCGGGCTCAGCCGCGCGCTGAACGACCTCGCCTCCGGCCTCTCGCACGAGGTCCTCGGCCGACGCGAGATCGAAGCCGACCGTCAGAAGCCGCGTACGAACGACCGCTGGGTGACGATCTTCTGTCTCGTGATCTTCGGGCTGTCCATGCTGTCGGGTGCCTACACCGAGCCCTACACCACCGTCGTCGGCCAGCTCGTCCTGGTCCTGCTGGGCGCCGCGTTCGTCCTGGTGAAGATCTGGATGCGGCGGATGGCCATGATCGAGCCCACTCCACGGTTCCTGTCCGCACAGGACCGTGCGGGCGGCGGCTCCACCCTCAAGGAGGCGGCATGATCTCGCCGTTCGCGGTCCTGGGCGGCGCCGCCGTCGGCGCCGGACTGGTTGTCGCCTTCCGGGGTCTGGCCCCCGGCCGCCCCGATGTGGGGGACGTCATCTCCCGCATGGACGCCGGCCGCCTGGAGAACCTCCAGCCGGTGCGCACCACCGCGCCGGCTGGCGGCCTGGAGAAGCTGGGCGCCGCGCTGCTGCGCTCGGCAGGCGAGGGCACCCTGCGCCTACCGCGCCAGGAGCTGGAGCTCATCGGTCGCAGCCCCACCCGGCACATCGGCATCAAGGTGATGCTCGGCCTGTACGGGCTGGTGCTGCCCGCACTGCTGGTCTACGCGGCTGCCGCCGCCGGGTATCCGATGCCCTTCCCCGTGCCGGCGCTCGCCGGCCTGCTGCTGGGCGTGCTGTTCTGGTTCGTTCCCGACATCCACGTCAAGCAGCAAGCGGTCGAGGCCCGCGCGGACTTCCGTCATGCCATCAAGACCTACCTGCGCCTGGTCCAGCTCGAGCGGGCCGCCGACGCGGCCCCCACGCAGGCCCTGAAAAGAGCGGCGGAGGTCGGCGATGGCTGGGTGTTCGTGAAGATCCGCGACGCGATCACCCGGGCCGAACTGGAAGGCATCAGCCCCTGGGAGGGGCTGCGCCGTCTGTCGGAGGAGCTCGACGTGCCCGAGCTCGGCGCCCCCGCAGACATCATCTCGATCGCTGGCGAAGAGGGCGCGGCCGTCGGCGAAACCCTCGGCGCCCAGGCCCGCTCCCTGTCCGGAGCCCTGGTCACCGCGGCCAAGGCCAAGGCCAACAGCGCCTCGGAAAAGATGGTCATGCCGGTCTCCGCCCTCGTCGTGATCATGACCATCTACGTCGGCTATCCCGCCCTTACGCGGATCATGTCCGCCTGACAACGACAAGGACGCACCATGCAGTTCAACGACCCCATCCTCAGCCTCCTCGTCGCCCGCGCCCGCGCGGAAGTCATCAAGCTGCGCGCCCTGACGGAACAGGACCGCGGCGGCCTGTCGATCGAAGCGATGATCATCGTCGGCTCCCTCGTGGGCATCGCCGTCGTCGCAGCCGGCGTGCTGCTGCTGAAGGTCAACGAGAAGGCCGGCGAGATCAAGTGACGCACTCCGGACGGCGGGTGCGCCGGTGGGCCCGGGCCGTCGCTGCCCGCAGCGCGGCCCGGGACCGCGGCGCCCTGTCCCTGGAGCTGCTGGTCATCTTCCCCGTCGTGCTGCTCCTGATCATGCTGACGGTCCACGCCGGCCTGTGGTGGCACGCGCGCAACGTGGCGCTGTCCGCAGCGCAGCAGGGGGTCGAGGCGGCCCGCGGCCGCGACTCGACCCTGGGCGCCGGCACCCGGGAGACCCAGGACTTCCTCAACCGTGCGGGAGGCAGCATCTCCGGCGCGCACGTCAGCGGCACCCGGGGACAGACCGTGCGGATCACGGTCACCGGGCACGTCGACACTCTGATCCCCGGCCTGACGCTGCCCATCAGCCAGCACGCCCAGGCCGCGACCGAACGCATCACGGAGCCGTAGTGATCACCACCGCCCTACGCAGGCAACTGGCCCGCGACGACGGGGCACTGTCACTGGAAGCCATGATCCTTTTCCCGGTACTGATCATGGTGCTGCTGCTGATCGTCGCCTTCGGCCGCATCCAGTCCTCCGGCAACGCCGTCGACACAGCCGCACGCAACGCCGCCCGGGCCGCGTCCCTCGAACGCGACGCGGGCGCGGCGCGCAGCGCCGGAACCGCCGACGCGCGAGCAGGTCTCCGCGACCAGGGCCTGTCGTGCACCGCGGTCTCGGTCGACATCACCACCGACGGGTTCAACGCACCCCTGGGAACACCCGCCACCACGACCGCCACCGTACGCTGCACCGTACGGCTGTCCGACATCGGGCTGCCGGGCCTGCCCGGCGCCAAAACCCTGACCTCCAGCTTCACCAGCTCGATCGACTCCTACCGCCAGCGCGACTGAAACAGGAACCCATGACCGCCGCCCGCCCCACCCCCGCGTCCCCGCCGGCCGCCGCGCACCCGCGCTGGTGGCGGCGGGACAACGGCGCGCTGTCGCTCTTCGTCCTGGTGACGATCGTCGGCCTGTTCGCCGTCGCCGCCCTGGTCGTCGACGGCGGCGGCAAGCTACGGGCCCTGAACAACGCCGAGGGCGTGGCAGGCGAAGCCGCCCGAGCCGGCGGGCAAGCCATCGACGCGGGCAAAGCCATCTCCGGCGAAGGCGTCGTCGTCGACCGCAACGCGGCCGTGGCAGCCGCCCGCTCCTACCTCGCCCGCGCGGGCGCCACCGGAAGCGTGCAGGTCAGCGACGACGGAGCGTCCCTGACCGTGACCGTGAACGAGACCTACTCCCCCGTCTTCCTGCCGGGCGGCAACTGGTCCGTGACCGGCACCGGCCACGCCGACCTGGTCTACCGGGGGTAGACATGAACACACGCAGCAAACCCGCCGCGTTCGCCCGCGGCCTGGTCAGTCTGGCGGCCCTCCTGGTCCTGCTGGCGGCCGTCCCGTACGTCCTGTTCCACATCGGGGTCCTGCCCCATCACATGCCCTCCGGCCACGAGATCGTCAGCGCACTGACCCAGCAGGACACCGGTCAGCTCTTCCTCGGCGCGATCACCCTGATCGGCTGGTACGGGTGGCTGTCGTTCGCTGTGTCGGTCGCGCTCGAAGCGGTGTTCATCGTCCGCCAGCGCAAGGCGCCCAAGCTGCGGATGCTCAGCGGAACGCAGCGGCTGGCCGGCACCCTGGTCGGCGGGATCATCCTCCTGCTGCCGACCAGTGGTGCGTTCGCCTCCCCCGCGTCGGCCGCCCCCCACGTGGCTACCGCCTCGGCCAGCCACGTCTCGGCCGCTCCGGCTGCCGCCACGGCCGCCTCCGGGCACACGAACGCCGCCCCGGCCGCCGCGCACACCGGCCCGGTCCATCACGTCAGGGCAGGCGACACCCTGTGGGACATCGCCGAGCAGCGCTTGGGCGACGGTCTGCGGTGGCGCGAGATCGTCGAGGCCAACCAGGGCGTGACACAAGCCGACGGCTCCCACCTGACCGAAGACGCCACCGTCCTCCAGCCCGGGTGGACACTGCGGCTGCCCTCCGACGCCCAGCCCGCGTCCTCGGCCGACGAGAGCGGCGTGCAGACCCAGACCGGCGGCACCGCCGCCGCCCACGACACCGAGCACACCGTCCGGCCCGGCGAGACGCTGTCGTCGATCGCCAAGGACGAACTCGGCGACGCCCACGACTATCCCGCGATCGCCGAGGCCAACGACCACGTCCGCCAGCCCGACGGCCGCACCCTGACCGACCCGGACAAGATCTACCCCGGCTGGCAGCTGAAGATCCCCACAACCCATGGCGACGCCGGCGACCGTACGGACCCGCCGACCCCGCCGCGCGAAGAGCCCGCGCCCAACCACAGCAGCGGTGGCGAGCAGCAGGGCAGCGGGCAGCACGAGCAAGCACCCGCACAGCACGGCCAGGACAAGGAGGGCGATCAGGGAGGCGGCAAGCCGACGGCCCGCCCGGACGCGCCGGCCACCCAGATGCCGGCGCCCCGCGAGTCCGCACAGCCGTCCGACCGGACACCGGCTGCGCCTCACACACCGGCCGAAGCCGCCCCCCAACAGGACTCCGGCTCCGGCGAGCAGAGCGTGAAGACCGTCGCAGCGGCCGGGAGCATCCTGGCGGCCGCCGTCCTCGCCGTCATCGCCACCCGCCGGGCCCGGCAGCAGCGCCGGCGTCGCGCGAAGCGGCGCATCCCCATGCCCAGCGGGGCGGTCGCGGACTTCGAGAAGCAGCTGCGCGTGGCCTCCGACATCACCGGAACCCTGCTCGCCGACCGGGCCCTGCGCACGCTGGCCGCCAACTGCCGCCAGAGCGGACGCCCGTTGCCCGAGGTCGAGGCCATGCGCATCACCGCGCGAGGAGTGGAACTGCACCTGGCCGCCGCCGTTCCCCCTGTCGAGCCGTTCACCGAACGCGAGAACCTCCCGACGGTGTGGTGGTGCCCGGCCCGCGGCGCCGCCCTGCTGGAGGCGGACCAGGCCGCCGACATCACTCCCCCCTACCCGGCTCTGGTCAGCCTGGGCGAGACCGCGGACGGCGACCCGGTCCTGGTCGACCTGGAAACCATCGGCCTGCTGCGCCTGGACGGCAGCCCGGCCGACGTCCGCGCGGTCACGCTCGCGCTCGCCGTGGAACTGGCTTCCTCCAAGCTCGCACCCGCCACCCAGGTCGTCCTCGCCGGCGCCGGAAGCGACCTGCAGACCCTCTATCCCGACCAGATCGACCACCACACGGAGCTCGGCGAGGCCGTCGCCGAGCTCCAGGCGCACGACGCCTTCCAGCGGGATGCCCTCACCGACGGCGGCCACGATCACCTGCGCGGAGCCCGGCTGAGCGAGGAGACCTCGGGAGACTCCTGGATCCCCCGCATCCTGGTCGCCACCGACGCGCCGACCGGCCCGTCGACCGCCGTGCTCGAGGACCTGCTCTCCTCCCGTCCCCGCACCTCGGTCGCGGTCGTCACCGCGGCCGGTGCGCAACTGGACCTGCCCGGGGCGTGGACTTTTCCCGCGCAGCCCGGCACCGCTGTCGAACTGCCCGGCCTGGACCTGGCCGTACGGCTGCAATACCTCGACGATGCCGCCTACGACCGGCTCGTCCAGCTGCTGGTCACCTCCAGCCGCACCGACGACGTGGCGCCGCCGCCGTGGACCCGTCACACGGGCCCGGCGGACCACAACGGTCCGCGACACACCGTCGTCACGGCCTCCGAGGACTCCGCGCTGGCCCCCGAGACCACCGCCCGCCCCACCGCAGACACCAGCCGGCCGGCCGCAGGGGGCGGGGACCTGGCGAGCGCGCTGCCGAGCTTCGCTTCCCTGGCACCGTCCTACTCCCCCGCCCTCGACAGCACGGCAGCCTCCCTTCCCGAGCAGGACGACTCCGGCAGCGCCCTGTCGGCCGACGCCCTTGCCGACGCCGACACCGGCCCGGCGCAGGAGGATTGGAACGACGCTTACGCCGACGAGCCCGACGACGCCGAGGCGATGGTGGCCGACAGCGCACTGGACGGGGACGAGCCGGAGGAGGAGGGCTCCGCGCTGGACGGCGCCGTCTGGGGGAAGCCCGCGTCCGCCGACGAGTTCGACACCGCGCTGAGCGAGGTGCTGGCCGAACAGGACGACGTCGCCCCGCAGACCGCGGATGACGCCGACGCCGACGAGGACAGCACGGAGTCGGGCCTGTCCTCAGCCGCGCTCGGCCAGCCGCAAGGGCCTGCCGCCGCCCCGGCAGAGCGACGCATCGTGCCCCGGCCCAGCGCGGCGACCTCCACCGTGCTGGCCGCCCTGGCCACACCGCCCGAACCTCCGGCAGCGCCCCAGATCCACGTCCTCGGACCGGTGGACCTGGTGGGGACGCTCGGCCGGGTGGAGAGCAACCGCCGCAACGCGCTCAAAGAGATCGCGGCCTGGCTGGTGCTCCATCCGGGACTGCACCGCCAGGACCTCGACGACGCCATCTGGCCGGGCATGCGCACGCTCGCCGACTCCCGCAACTCGGCAATCAGCAAACTGCGTGCGTGGGTGGGCCGCGATCCACTGCTGCCGGCCGGGGACGCGCAGGCCGCCTACCTGCCCCCGATCAAGGGCGGCGTGTACCGCTTCAGCGACCAGGTCACCTCCGACTGGGGCCAGTTCCAGGACCTGTACCAGCAGGGCATGCACCACGACGGGCAGGATGCCGACGTCGCGCTCGCCCAGGCCCTGGCCTTGGTCCGCGGCCGCCCCTTCGCCGACGTCGACCCCGCCAAGTACACCTGGGCCGAGGCCGACATCCAGGAGATGATCAGCGCGATCGTCGATGTCGCCCACGAGTTGGCCGAACGGCGCCGCCACCTGCGCGACTACCGCGCCGCCGCCCAGGCCGTCACCAAGGGCCTCATGGTCGACGCGCAGTCCGAACTGCTCTACCGCGACCTGTTCACCATCTGCCACGAGATGGGAGACGAGGACGGGCTCAAGCGCGCCGCCCACCAGCTGGCCCGCATCAACACCGAAGAGGGCTGCGACTCCTCGCCCGAGACGGTGGGCCTCCTGCGCACGCTCCTGAAGGGCGAACACGCCCACTCCACAGCACTCGGATCCGCCGCTTCATGACCTGCCACACCGCATTCGCCCCGGCCCGCTGTCACACCGGGCCGCTGGAACGGACCTGTAGAGAGCGAGGGCCTTCCTCGGCCGATCATCCGACAAAGGAGCACACGCGCATGATCCCCCGCCGGCACCGCCCAGCCGTCCCGCGCGCCGGCACCGCCGTACGGGCGGTCGCCGGCAGAGTTGTTCGCGCTTCAGGAGGAGGCCGGTGATGGATCTTTCGCAGTTGGCTCTGCCCGGCGGCCTCACCATCGCCGGGATCGGCGCCGTGGCCACCACCGGCATGGTCCTCGGACACCGGCGCCGCAGCAGCGAGCAGACCGCGACCACCGAGGAACGCGACCAACTCGCCCTCCAGCGACGCCAGTCCTGGCAGCGCCGACTGGCCGTGACGTCCCTGGCCGTCGGCTGCCTGATGATGTTCGTCCTGGCGGGCATCGCGGCCTGGCTGAGCTTCGGGGCTCAGCGCGAGTACGCCCACGCGCACAACGGCGGCGACTGGGACGCGGCCACCCTGTTCGCGATGCTGCTCGACGCCGGGGCCTTGAGCCTCAGCCTGATCCGGTTCTTCGAAGCGCTCTCCCTCCGCTCTTCTGGGATCACCAGGCTGCTGCTGTTCGCCTTCGTCGCGGCCTCGGCACAGATGAATCTGCTGCACGCGCCCGAGGCAGGCTTCAGCGGCGCGTTCCTCGCCGTGGTGCCGCCGCTGGAGTACGCGGTACTGCTCGAGATGCTCCTGTTCAAGATCGAACAGGTGATCATGGGCAGGCAGAAGCGGCGCAGGGGTGATGAGGAGCGGGGCTACAGCCTGCTGTTGTGGCTTCCCTGGCCCATCGGGTCCCCCGTGCGGATGTGGAAGGCGTGGCGCAAGGAGCTGCTCGCCACCGTCGACAACGTGCGGGTGACCGGATCCCGGCACGTTCTGGTGCCGAGCACCGGCGACGAGCCGGCCCCCGTCCCCGCATCCGGCCCCCCGGTGGCCGCAGATCTGCCGGACCCGCCCGCCGTCCCGGCACGGCAGAGCGGCGGGACGGCGGACGTCCTGGCCGCGCGGGATGCTGGTACCCGGCGGCCGGCGGCCGGCGAGGGCAGCGCTGCGGTGCCCGTGACGCAGCAGCCCGCCTTGCCCGGTCCGCTCAAGCCACCGGCCCCTCCTGCCGAACGGCCTGCCCCGGCAGCGCAGCGGCCCGAGCCCGTCACCGCGGCAGTGCCCGCTGCGGCTGCGCCGGCCGCTCCGCCCCCCGTACACCCGCAGTCCGGCGCGCGGGCAGAAGAGGAGGAGTCGCAGACCGCAGGCGGGGACATCCGGGATGAGGAGCCGGATGCACGCGATGAGAAGGCGGCCCCGCCGGACGGGCGCAGCGGCCGGGGCGGCTCCCATCCTGAGCCCGGCGACGACGGAGAGGCCGACGACGAGGGCGACGGCTACGAGGACGAGATCCAAGCTGAGCACGGCCGGCCGGCGCCCGGAGCGGGTGACGGCGACGTCCGTGAGCGGCAGCGCGCGCAGATCGACCTCTCCGCACTTCCCAAGGACGAGAAGCCGCGCCAGCTCGCCGAGCGCATCTACCTCGCTCACCAACTGGCTGGCCTCGCGCTGGACAAGGCGGACCTGGGCCGGTGGGCCCGCTACAAGAACCCGCGGTCCGGACACAACGAGTACCTGCGGCTGGAGAAACAGTACGGACCGATCATCGAGAAGGAGGGCGCCGGCTACCTCGACCTGGACTGGTCGGTGCAGCCTGCTGACACCGCTCAGGCCGCCTGAGCGACGGTCCGGCTGACCAAGTCGGGGCACCGGCCGGACCGCGGGCTCTGCGCCGGTGTCGGTGCCGACCGGTAGCCTCGTGCCGAAACGACATCGCCCACGCAGGGGGAGCATGATGAGCCGCGGCCGCTGGGAGCAGGCGATCGCCGATCTTCAGGCCCAAGGCGGCGCGGCCCGGGCCTCCGCCAACCGCGTCGACGACCTCGGCGTCGACGCGGCACGCGGGGCCAGGAAAACTGCGATCGCCGTCCACTACGCAGCCGAGACCGACTACCTTCGCAGCGCCCTCGTCCTGCTGCGCGCCCACCTCGACGGTGCGCGCCCGCCGCGGCGTCTGCCCATCGCCCGCATGTGGCCGCGTCCCGCCCGCGACGTCTGGGAAGAGCGCTGCCTGGGCCGGCTCGGCGGAGTGTGGCGGGCGATCCCCGGCCAGGCCATGCTGCAGCGGATGCGTAGCGCCCCGTCCGATCCGCTGCTCGACAGGGTGGCCGTGCAGGCCGAGGCCCTGCGGGCCAGCTTGCACGGCCACCGGCGGCACCCGCAGATGTACGAGAGGTTCCTCCCCACACCCGGGAGCAGTCCCATGGACCTGGCCGTCGGACGAGGCGGACGCACGGCTCCGACGCTGCCCGGTTTCCCCGACCCCGGACACCCCCTGAACCTCGCCTTCGCCGCCCGCGGCACGGGCCTGCGGATCCAGCCCGCCCGGAACTCCGAGGCCGGGCAGCTCAAAACGGACGAGTTCGCGGTGCACGAGCGGGCCCTCGCCTTCGGCGACGCTGTTCTGGCTCTCCTCGCACATCACCACCCGACTGGTACGAGCAGCGAGAGCCGCACCGGCCGCCTGCGCGGCGCCGGGCGGTGGGTCGGCCGCGAGAAGGCCCTGATCGCGCCCCGCCCGGCGTGGCCGGCCAAGCTCAACGCCTTCCAAGCGGTCACCGTATGCGGGCTGTCGCTGCTGCTGCTGGCCTGCGCAGCGCTTCCGCTGACCTTCGCCAACGCGGCCGGACTCCTCTCGTACTTCACCTGGGCGTTCACGGCGACGGGGCTGCTGGTGGGCCTCGGCGGCCTCTGTCTCTACCGGGCCGTGCCGAAGCTGCTCCGGCGTCCCGGCTGGAGCGCGGCGCTCCCGGGGATAGCCGCCGGGCTCGCCGCGATCGTGGTGTGGCAGGTGCAAGGCCCCTTGGCGGGCCACTTCTTCGCGGGACCGTACGAGCGGTACGAGCGGAGGTCAGGCGATGGATGCCTGGCGGGCAGCCCCTACCGCACCGACGCCATCCAGTCACAGGTCAACGACCGCACGCTGGTGGTCACTCCGATCAGTGGTGTGACGACGCTGCGCCTGGGGCCCGCAGAAGACCACGGCACGCAACCCCTTCGGCCGCTCGACCAGGCGACCCGGGCCGTACTCGCGCGGTACGGCTGCTGAGCGGTACAGCCTGCCGAGACACCTGGACGGGCCCGGCTGTCAGCTCGTGGTGGCAGACTGCCGGGCAGCGGTGACTGCCTCTGGCCGTCGTACAGCGAGGAAGGACACACGATGGAGCAGGACATGAGCCCCTGGTCGCGCGACCTGGTGCTGGCCGACTGCGCAGACGTCATGGGCGCCATGGCGAGCCGCCGACCCGCACCGGCCGTCCGCCCGGCCGACATCGAGGCCGGCGGTCCCGGGAAGTCGTCGGCGTCGATGTCCCTCCACGAGGCGTCCGGCGGTACCTTCCTCCTCGTCGACGTCGGCGACGAACCGGCTCGGGCATGACGGTGCGGTGTGCCTGGCACAGCCCGCGCGTGCGGCGCGGAGCCGAGGGCCCGTCCGAAGGAGTGTTCCTGTGCTGGAGTTCGTGAGCACCACTGCCGAGGGGCTTCCCCCGCTCGACATGGCGGCGCACGCCTACCTGTTGGGGCCCGAGGTCGCCGCCGTTGTCTACGTGCCGGCCCTGATCATCCAAGAGGTCGACGTCGACGGCTCGCTGATCGAGGGCGACGTGCTCCTGAAGCAGGCCCTGCGCATCGGCTGGGTCCCGACAGACGACTTCGCCGGATGGGCAGAGCCGTCACCCGGGTGGTCGGCCACCCTGACCGGGGACACCTTCACGGTCCAGCAGCCCGACAGCCTGTTCTGGTACGACGGTTGCCTGCCCGCCTCAGCTCAGTGGCGGGACACCGCGCGGGCTGTGGGCCGTGTCTTCCACTTCACCGCCACGCACGGCGACGCGGCACGCGTGATCGAGCAGATCGGCAGCGGCCAGACCCTGGCCATCGTCACGTCGTACGCGGAGCCGTCAGGCTGAACGGCGTCCCTCTGTCCCACAACCACGCTGGCCTGTCTATCGGTTGCCTTGGCCCGGGTCGAGCGCGGGGGTGAGAACCTCAACCGCCGCCGCGCGCGACGCCATCCTCCGTGGCGACCCATGAGGGCACGCCGATGCGGCACCTCCACGGATGCCCGCGGGCGGTTGTCCTTCTCATACAGGCGGACCTCCCGGTCTGCTCGTCGGGAAGGACCAGCATGATCCGTGCGTGCGGAGACGCGACGCGCTCGCTCACCGTTCCCGCCTACGCCCCGGCGTCCGGCTCCAGCGCCCTGGCCTGCCGCCGGAGTTCCTCGCGCCGGGCCGGGCTGGGCGGGTCGGACCAGTACGGGTGCCAGAAGACGCGGACGGACAGACGCAGCAGCCGGCGGCGCTGCGCCGTGGTGTGCGGCCCCGCCGGGGCATCCGCCAGGGCGGCGTAGGCGCGATGCCAGGCGATCTGGGCCTGGAGGAGGTCGTGGGGGAAGGGAAGCTGCCCCATACCCATAATTGGATCACATGTTCGATTTTTGCGTCTCTTCGCTGGTCAGGGCCGCCTCACATCGCCTCGGCCTGGACTGGGGGCAGGCGCGGCGGAGTTCCGGCCTGTCGGCGACGCGTGTTCGCTACCGTGTCGGACCATGACCGTGCTGATTATCGGTGGCAGCGGATTCCTCGGTTCCGAACTGGTGCGCCAGGCCGCCGCCGCGGGCCTGGAGACGGCCGCGACCTTCGCTTCCCGGCCCGACGAGGCATCCGCCGCTGCCTGGCACCAGCTCGACCTGCGCGAGCCCGTGCACATCGCGCGGGTGATGGCCGACGTGGCCCCCTCGGTGGTCGTCAACGCGTCGAGCGGCAAGTCCGACTGGGCGGTCACCGCCGACGGAGCTGCCAGGGTGGCGCTGGCCGCAGCCGAGCGGGACTGCCGGCTGATCCATGTCTCCAGCGACGCGGTGTTCTCCGGGTCGGCCGACCGCTACGACGAGAGCCGCCTGCCCGATCCGCTCACCCCGTACGGCGCGGCGAAGGCCGCCGCCGAGACGGCGGTGCGGCTGGCGGCGCCGGGCGCTGCTGTCGCCCGCACCTCTCTGATCATCGGACAGGGCCAGTCCGAGCACGAACGCATGGTGCACGGCCTGGCGGCGGGGAGGCGTGCGGGGGTCCTGTTCAGCGACGACATCCGCTGCCCGGTACATGTCGCGGACCTGGCCGCAGCCCTGTGGGAGATCGCGCTGTCCGACGCGGCCGGGGTGTTCCATCTCGCCGGCCCGGACGCCGTGAGCCGCCACGACCTGGGCGTGCTCATCGCTCACAGCCAAGGGCTCGACGCCGGTCGGCTGCCGGCCGGACGGCGAGCCGACACCTCCCTGCCCGGCCCCCTGGTCGTACGCCTCGACAGCCGCGCGACGCAGGAGCGGCTGCGGACCCGGCTCCGCGGCGCCCGCGAGTTCCTCGCCGGGGACGGCAGTGCCGACACCGCGGCCGCGGTGGCCGCCACCTGAGCGTGCGCGGGCGAAGCCCGTCCGGATCGCGTAGGACGGAAGGGTGCATCTCTCGCCCCCGCTCCAGCCGATGCTGGCCCGGCCCGTGGACAGCCTTCCCCGCCCCGGGGCGGCCGGACGCCTGGTCTACGAGCAGAAGGTCGACGGCTTCCGGGCTCTGGTCTTCGCGCGGTCCGCACCCTTCGTCCAGTCCCGCCGCGGTGCGGATCTGGGACCGGCGTTCCCGGAGATCGTGCGGGCCGCCTCCCAGCTCGGCGTCGAGGCCGTCCTGGACGCCGAGCTCGTGGTCTGGGCAGGCTCGGGACTCGACTTCGCGGCCCTGCAGCAGCGGGCACGGCGCCGGGGCCCGTCGGCCGAGCGGGCCGCGGCCACCAGCCCGGCACACCTCGTCGTCTTCGACCTGCTTGAGCTGTCCGGCACCGTCTTGATGGACCAGCCCCTGGTCCGGCGGCGGGCCCTGCTGGAGGAGCTGTTCACCAGCCGGCGGCTGTCCGCTCCGTGGGCTCTGTCCCCCCAGACCACCGACCAGGACATCGCCCGGACGTGGCTGGACCCGGCCTGGGGGGCGGTGGGCGTCGAAGGCGCGATGATCAAGGACTCCGGAGGTCGGTACCGTCCGGGTGAACGCGGCTGGCTGAAGGCGCGCTCGCGGACTACAGCCGAAGGGATCATCGCGGCGGTCACCGGAGCGGTGCGCGCGCCCCAGACGCTCCTGCTCGGATCCCCCGACCCGGACGGCGCCGGCCGACTGCGCCTGATCGCCCGCTCCACTCCTTTGTCGCGCAGCGCCTCGGCTCGGCTGGGCGCGGCACTTCACGCTGCTGGGCCCAGCCACCCCTGGCGCGGCCTCCGCTTCTCCGCCGGCTGGGGAACCTCCGAGCCGCTGGCCTTCCATCCCGTCGTGCCCGAGCTCGTCGCCGAGTTCGCCGGCGACACCGCCGTCGACGGGGGCCGGTACCGGCATCCGGTGCGCTACCTGCGTATTCGTGAGGACATGACGCCGTCCGACGTCCACGCGTAACCGCTCCCCGGCGCCACGGCCGCCGGGCGCGTGATCATCCCGCGATGCCGCGCCGGCTGACCGATGCCGTCGGGACCTGCTCGTCTAGGGTCGATGTCGACCGGCAGCGGGCCGTTGGGGCCCGGGCCGGGTGCAAGGAGTTCGTGATGTCCCTCCTCAGCGTCGCTGCTTCCTGTCTCATCGGGGCGATAGTCGGCGCAGCAGTCAGGCCGCTGGTGTTCGCCCGGTCGGTCCCCACTCCCGCGCGCTCGCGCCGCGGCTGCCCGAATTGCACCAGCGAGCTCCTCGGCCCGCGGCGGCTCCCCGCGCTGCCGCCGTCGGGGCGCTGCCCGGCGTGCGGAGAGCGGATCGGGCCGGCCGCGGGATCGGTGGAGCTGCTGGGCGCCGTGGCGTTCGCGGTGATCACCGTCGGCGGCGCGAGCGGGTGGGTGGCCGCCGCGCAGTACTGGCTCGCCGCCTGCGGAATCGCCCTCACGATGATCGACCTTGCCGTGCGGCGCCTTCCCGACGTCCTGACTCTTCCGGCTGCTGCCGGGACGCTCCTGCTTCTCGCGGGAGCCGCTGTGGCGGGCGAGCCCGGCGGGATCGGCCGCGCGGTTGCCGCGGCAGCCCTCGTCACCGCGGTCTTCCTTCTCCTGTCGCTGTTCGCGGGCATGGGCCTGGGAGATGTGAAGTTGGCTCCCGCCATCGGCGCGCTTCTAGGCTGGAGCAGCTGGCAGACGGTCTTGTGGGGAACCGCCGCGGGCTTCGCCGTCGGCGCTGTGTCCGCCGTGGGACTGCTGCTGGCGGGGCGGGGCCGGCGCGAGCAGGTCGCCTATGGTCCGTTCATGCTGGTCGGGGCGTTGGGCGTGTCCGTACTCATCTCCTGATCACCTCCGGACATTCGCGCCCTGACAGCTGCGACGGCATCCGCTCAGCACGCGGCCGTCGTGGTCGGCGGCCTCAGGTATGCAGGTCCCCGGCGTAGGCCGGTCCGGCGCCTCGATGCCGGCGAGGTGCTGTCGCACGTAGTCGCCGAGCCGGCGCAGCGAGGCGGCGGGCATGTCGAGGAGATCCCCCTCCCCCTCCCCGGGAACACGGGTCGATGCCCTGCGGCTTCAGCTCCCGCACGGCGGCGAGGCTACGGATCCGCTGCACGACCCTCTCGCACGCGGCGTCGGTGAGCACGGCGTCGGCCGGGAGGGCCGCCAGATGGGAGCTGAGCTCACCCTGTTCTTGGGGAGTCAGAACGCGGGAAGCCGGATGCCGGGCGAACGAGGTAAACCACGCGGGCGCCGGCCCGGAAGGCCGCTCGAGGTCGATGCCCGCCTCAAACAGGTCCGTCCGGAGGCGGGCAGCCCGGGAGACGACCGCCGGGTCTACGGTGGCCGGATCCTCGTCGCGGGGAGTCTCGGTCACGCGCGGCGGCCGGACGACCGGCGTCAACGGACGGGTACCGCAGCGTCTGTTGAACATGTCTGCTTCCTGTCGCGCGTACGGCTGAAGGAGCGCACCGCGAAGTGCGCCGTGTCAGAAGCCGGACACGGGCACCAGGTCAAGTTGCCACGTGCCCCGCTCCACCGGGCGCGGTTACACCTGACGCGCGGCCCAAGCGCAATGCATCGCGAGTCCTTCGAAGCGCGCTCCCGAATTCTCGGGTAAGCAGCGGGTGCCCCGGAGCCGTCCGACTGTCGCTTCGGGTATTCCGGAAACGCAACTTCCTGAAGAAACCGATCAGGAACTTGTCTCTCAGGCGGTTCGCCTTCAGGAAGAACCTGATCCTGGCGCACGCAAGGTCAGCCGAAGAAGTATCGGAGATCACTGAGGTACGGGCCCGAATCGCGGCCCTTACCTCGACCTGCCGACCGCCAGGAGTGGCCGTGCGCGCCGCCCTATGACGCCGCGACCTCCTGGACCGCCCCTTCTCCCCTTCTCCAGGAGCACCCACGTGAAGATCGCCCGCGCAGCCGCCGCGACCGCTCTGACCGCCTCCACGATCCTCGCAGGCGGTCTCGCCCTGGCCGGCGCAGGCCGCGACCACCACCCACTGCAAGACCAGCACGAAGAGTTTCAACCTGCCCGGCAAGCCGGACGTGAAGGTCAGCGTCAACATCTGCATCAAGTACACCGGATCCAGTGGCGGCTACCGCTACTACAAGGCGTGGTGAACAAGGCCTCCTGGACCGGCAACTCCTTCTACACCGGGGGCAAACGCTTCAACGACTTCTCCATCCTGATGCGCGCCGAGCACGGATCGACCAAAGTCCAGAACTGCAGCTACGGGATCTGCGAGGAGCGCACGATCAGCGGTGAAGTCAACAACTCCAACAGCGGATCGAAGACCTTCGCCACCGGCGCCAGCGGATACGGAGAGGCGTACGTAAAGACCAAGAAGAAATCCTGGACCGCTGACGCCACCGCTTACGTCGATATCGCCGACGACGGCAAGGGATCGAAGGCTTGGGGCCTGAGCGGAACTGCCGCCGTCTCCTGACAGTCCGGAGTCCCCGTCACCTCACCAACCGGAAACCGACTTTCCTGCAAGCGAGCTTCCTGGTGAACGGATTCCGGAAGGCCAACTGACGGAAGAAACCGCACCTGGCTACCCCAGCCGCCCGCGACAAAGATCGACACCGGAACAAGGCATGAAGTGCCGTGCTCCTGAGTTCCCCGCGCCCGCCCCGTCCTCCGTCCCGGCATACGCCCCACGCGACCGGCGCGCCCGCCGGCCAACGACGACACCAGGAAGAGCACACATGAACGCCCTCACCCGCCGCATCGCCACCGCCAACACCGCCGGTGCACTGCTCCTCGGCGGGGCCGTCGCCACGGCATCGACCGCCAGCGCCGCCACCACCTCCAAGACCTGCACCCACTCGGCGAAGCTCAACACCTACGTCGACGCGACCGTCATGTTCCGCACCGGACCCGGCACGGGCTACACCGCCAAGGGCCAGCTCTCGAAGAACACCCGGATCTACTACGCCTGCTACAAGGGCAACTGGGGCTACGTCAAGCCTTCCTCCGGCGCACACAAGGGCGAAACCGGCTGGGTCTCCCGCAGCTACATCAGCATCCCCATGCAACTCGACTGAGCACCCGCCCCACGCAGGCCATCCCCGGCCGGCCAGTAGCCGCGGGCAGAGCCTGCGCACACGCCCCAGCCCCGCCGTCGGCGCGCTCGCGCGACCCCAGGACTCCCGGCTGTCACCCCGTACAGCCCGGGACGGCGCCACGGCGGCCCGGCCCCTCTCGCGGACCCCGGGCCGCCGTGAGCGACGCTCACCCGTCCCCTCGCGCGGATCACCGAACCGATCGCCGCGGCTCCACCCGCGGCCTGGGCGACGGAACCTCCCGCCGGACCGGAACACCGACGGCCAGGGCCACTCCGCCGACGTCAGCACTTTGCCACCAGTTCCAAGCCACGCCTACCCCGCAGTCCCGTGCTCGGTCTGCCGGGCCAACCGAGCCCCGGGCCGCGCCCGCCGTCGAAGGACTGTGATGACCTCTTCCGAGATCCGTACATCCCGGCTCGAGGAGGTCCTCGGCGCGACCCGGGCTCAATCGCGGGCCGCCCTCGCTGTCTACCTTCCGGCCGGCTACCCCACGCTCGACCAGAGCCTCGACACCTTCCGGCTGCTGGCCACCTACGCGGACGTGATCGAGGTGGGTCTGCCGTTCTCGGACCCGATGATGGACGGACCGTCCATTCAGCACGCGAACGCACAGGCGCTCCAGGCCGGCTTCCGCATCGAGGACGTGTTCACCACGATCCGCGAGCTGGCCGCCATTTCCACCGCCGCGCTCCTGGTCATGACCTACTGGCAGCCCGTCCACCGGTACGGACCCGAGCGCTTCGCCCGCCGCCTGGCCGCCGC
Organism: Streptomyces sp. ITFR-21; assembly: GCF_031844685.1. Taxonomy (NCBI): domain Bacteria; kingdom Bacillati; phylum Actinomycetota; class Actinomycetes; order Kitasatosporales; family Streptomycetaceae; genus Actinacidiphila; species Actinacidiphila sp. ITFR-21. The sequence continues at coordinate 197,412 of NZ_CP134606.1, read as the reverse complement.
GGGCGGAGCTGCGGCAATCATCCCGGACCTGCCCGTCGAGGAAGCCACTGACTGGCTGCGAGCCGCACACGAGCACGGCCTGAACACCGTATTCGTCGTCGCCCCCAACGTCACCGATCAACGCCTGGCCCGATTGTGCGGCGCCGGCAGCGGCATGATCTACGCGCCCGCAACCGCAGGCGTCACCGGCACGCAAGGCCCCCTCCACCCCGGGCTTAACACCTTCGTCGACCGCTTGCGCGGCATCACACCGCTCCCCATCGGAGTCGGAATCGGCGTCTCCACCCCAGAACAAGCCGCGGTCGCCGGCTCCTTCGCCGATGCCGTCATCGTCGGCTCCGCCTTCATCCGCACCATCGAAGCCAATCCCGGACCAACCGGCGCCATCGAGGCCGCCACGCTCGCCAGAAACCTCGCCCGCGGACTCCGCAGCCCTCTGCAGTCCGCGGCCTGAACCTGCACCCGTCCGGCCAGACGCCCTGCTGGCAGAAGATCTTCCCGGGCATTCCAGCACGTCCCGGCACGACTCGCTCCGGGTTTCGGCGGCCCGGACGGGGAACAACCCACCTACCAGGCAGTAGACCCCTAAGGTTCCGCCCAGCACCCTCAACTGCCGACCCGCTCATGAACGAGCGCACTCAGGAGCGGACCGCATGCTCGCGATGCGACCAGCCAGACCGGAGGACCGCCGCGGCCTCGAAGCGATGATCCGGGCCCGGTCGGACTGGATGAAGGACAACAGGCTCGCGAACTGGCGCAGCTGGGGAAAGCACGTCGACGAGCTGGCGGCCAACTGCGCCAGCTGCTACGGCGACATGTGGGTACTCACCGAGGACGACGACAAGATCGTCGGCTGCACCACGATCCTGAGGACTGCCGCTCCCTGGGCCTGGACAGCGAAAGAGGCCGCTGAGCCCGCCTTCTACCTCAACGCCACCGTGACCGACCCAGCCGAGCGTCACCGCAAGCTCGGAACACTCATCGCCAGCTGGGCCGTCGACCGCGCCGCCCGGGAAAACATCAGCGGCGTCCGCCGCGACTGCACCTCCCCCGCTCTCGCCAAGTACTACGAGGAGCAGCAATTCAGGATCGTTCGGAGAGTCTCTCAGGCCGGCGGCAAAATCGTCTTCGCCCTCGAACGCACAGCAGAGGTGATTCCGGAGCTGAACGACTGGTTCAGTTCCGGCGGACCAGCTACCGCACCACGCGGCACACAGATCCGCGACTGCACGAACCACATGGCTACGACTCAGGCAGCGGTCCTCCATGCCGTCGCTGCACATCAGGAAGCAACGGCCACTCCTGTCTAAGACGCCGCCCATCCGGTCCGGCCAGCGGAATGCAACGTGTGTTCAATGTCTCCGGCCGCCCCCGATCCGGACGCCGGTGTGACAGATGGTCTCCCTGGGCAGAAACGATCGGGCCGGCCCCAGTTGCCATGGGGCCGGCCCGCTAGCCTTCGACGATCGGGACGAGCTCAGAGATCCAGCAGGAAGTCGAAGTCCGTGTCCTTCGCGCCGAGCAGCCACGCCTTGGCCTCGGTCGGGGTGTAGACGTGAGGCGGCCGATCGGGGTTCTGCGAGTCACCGATCAGGACGTACCCGTCCACGACGGCGAGCCGCACACAGTTCCCACCGCCCCCGCTGTACTTGGACACCGTCCATTCGACCGATGTGAGGTCAAATGCGGACGGGTCCGGCTTTTCTGTCACTGTTCTAGCTCCTTGATCTTTTTCTTGAGCCGCGTGCGCGTCTCGTCGGGGTCCAGCGCCCGCTCCCACAGGATGGTGAAAGCTGCTGCGTAGCGCTGCACATCTTCTTCCCCGTCGAAGTACAGCGAACTGACCATCGTCTCCACCCACACGACCTGGCGGGCGGCCTCGGGGAAGGCCATGGTGACGAACGGGCCTGCGGCCCCCGGATGTAGTCCGACTGCCTCCGGCAGGATGCGGATGGTGTTGCGGGAGTTCTCGGACTCCTCCAGGCTGCGCTCCAGTTGGCGTCGCGCGACCGCTCGATCGTCGACGGCTGAGCGTAGGACTCGCTCGTCAACCAAGGCGCGGAATTCCGCGAGTGCGCCTTCCCGTACCTGCTGCTGCCGGTCCATGCGGACGTCGACGAGCGCCTTGACCTCGGAGGGGCGCAGATCCGGTCTCATCTGGGCGATGACACTGGAGGCGTAGTCCTCGTTCTGGAAGAGGCCCGGCCAGATGTCGCGCTCGTAGTTCGACAGCGCGGTGGCCCTGCGCTCCATCTTCAAGAAGCCCTCGAACTGCATGGGGCCCAACAGGTGAGCATTACGCCGCCAGAGGGCCGGGCGTGGGCGGCCGGCGGGGGTGGTATCCGCGCTCAGGAGGGCCAGGATCTCGGAGCGTTCCGTGGCATTGGCCTGGTAAACCTCAAGCAGGGCCTCGACGAGGTCGCGGGCGACACGGCGACGCTGTCCGCGCTCCAGCCTGCTCAGCCCGCTCTTGTCGATCCTGACGCTGCGGCTGCGCAGCACTTCGTGGTTGGCGACGTCACCTTGGGTCAGGCTGCGACGTTCGCGCAACTCCTCAAGGCGCAGGCCGACTTCGCTGAGGGTCAACGACCACGGCGTCTTCGCTTCTGGCATGGTGGCCAGTCTGACGGCTCGCCACGGTACCTACAAGCAATATGGTCGAGCAATTTGCTAGACCATATTGCTAAGGGCTCGTCCTAGGGAGCATCCTAGCCAGGGTCACGAAGTGTGCAGCGCCCGTCGCCCCGCGTGGAGGCGCCTCGCTGCCCGTATATGCCCAGGGAGGAGCTTCTGTGATGCGCCGGACGCTGTTCAGCCTCCTTCTGAAGGACCGAGACCTTCTCGGGTGGGAGGCGTTCTGCGTCCACTTCGCGGCGACCGGGCGGGAGCTCGCACACGAGTCCGGCAATCGTCGGCTGGCCACGGCCAGCGTCGGGCGCACCACGTTCGATCGGTGGTCGTCGGGCACCTGGGCCGGCCGTCCTCGCGGCGAGGCTGCTCAGATCCTGGAGCGCATGCTCGGGCACACCGTCAAGGAGTTGTTCAGTCTGGCGCCCGAAGCGGGCAAGCCGACGGCGGCGTTGGAGTCGGTTGCTGCGCGGATCGCCTCACGCTGGCCGACGTCCACCATGCTGCTCCCTGCCGGCGGACCTGCTGGGATCTGGGAAATCTCCGGACAGCAGCGCCTGGACGGCACAAGCGCCGCCGTCCACCTTCTTCCCGTCATCAGACGAGGCGAGGACGTCAGCGTGCACGGGCTGGATCAAGACGGACTACGTGACCTGGAGCGGTTCTTACGGCCGGCGCGGCGCGGCTTCCTTGTTGGTGTCGAGGAAGGTCGGGACGACGGCGACGTGTACGTCCGCGACGCCGCGGTCGCTCGCAGGCCCGCCATTCCCGGAGCGCCCGCAGCCAGGCCCATGTCGATCCCCTCGGCGTACCTCTTGGACGACCTCTCCTATGGCATTCTCTGGGCGCTCACCCAGCTCGATGACGGCCTCTTGTCCGACGACCAAGCGCTCGACGCCGAGCAGAACCTGCTCAGCACCTACCTGTCTCTGCCCCGCTCGGCCCCCAGCCAGTTGATGGTCAACCTGTCCACCGTCGGCAGTAGTTGGATGGGATCGGCGTTTTGCGCCCGGCATATCCAGCAGGAGCTGGTAGACGCAAGGGAAGTTCCGATCTTCTGGACTCGTGAGCAGACCGGGGAAGAAGCGGCCTGCTGGCTGTTCTTCAGGCACAAACTGGAGTACCTGAGAGCACTTGAGCGATTCCACGACGCGACAGCGCAGACCGTCCGGGTCTTCTGTCTGCCCGAGTCCGAGGTGGCGCGCTCGGAGAAGTACGAGCGGGTCTTGTTGCTGCTGGCCATCGCTCTGATGGAGCGCTGCGGGATCCGCGTGAGGGTGGTGCCGAAGACGGAGTATTCAGAGGTGGACGGGGTAGCTTTGGTGCCCGGTCAGCGGGCCGTCGTGGCCAACTGGGTGCGGGCGCCGGGCGGCGCGCTGTGGGCGGCCGGCAGCACGTCGTCCCGCGGAGAGCTCCGTTCCTACGCGGCCGTCTTCGCCGACGCACGGGGTGCCGACGTACTCGTAGGCGAGGATCCAGCAAGCCGACTCCGGTCCCTCGCGGACTACCTGGGCCTGGACTGGAACTGTTTGACCGCCCGCTGCCATGCTCTGGGCGAGTACGGAGTGGCCGGCCTCGTTCGGCCCCGCAGTCGTCTGCTCACCGTGGAAGCGCTGGATGAGACCCTTCTCTTCCTCGGCAAACTCGGCTCGCCCCGATGACGGACGTCCGCGCAGCCACCCCGTCCGAAAGGCCCTCCGTGCTCTCCGCAGACAGTGCCCCAAGCCGCACCGTTCTGGTGCTCACCCTCGGCGGCACCATCGCCATGACGCGCACCGCTGCGGCGCCAGGTGCCACGCCGACGCTGACCGGCTCCGATCTGGTGGCCGCGGTTCCCGGCCTCCAAGGCGCCGCTGAGGTCAAGGTGGAGGACTTCCGGCAGATGCCCGGGGCCTCCCTGCAGACCGGTGACATCATCGCCCTCGTAGAGCGGCTCGGCCGGGCCGAACGAGAGGGTGCCGACGGGGTGGTGGTGACACAGGGCACCGACACTCTCGAGGAGACCTCGTACCTCACCGACCTCTACTACCAGGGCGCGATGCCGGTGGTCTTCACCGGGGCGATGCGCGTTGCCGCGTCGGCCGGAGCCGACGGTCCGGCGAACCTCCTGGCCGCCGTGCAGACCGCGGGGAGCGCAGAAGCCCGGGGTGCCGGCGTCCTCGTCGTCCTGGGCGACGAGATCCATGCCGCCCGCCACGTCCGGAAGTTGCACACGACCAGCCCCGGGGCATTCGGATCACCGAACACCGGGCCGCTCGGCCGCGTGGCGGAAGGCTGGGCGCGGTTCCATCGTGTGCCGAGGACGATCGGGCCCTTGGCACTGCCAGTTGGTGCCCTTCCGCAGGTGGAGATCGTCACCGCGTCCCTGGGCAGCAGCGGGACGCTGCTGAAGGGCCTGGAGAACGAGGTCTCCGGTCTTGTGGTGGCCGCCTTCGGCGTCGGACATGTCCCCGAGAGCTGGTGCAACCGACTGGAGACGCTGGCGGTCGCCATGCCGGTCGTCCTCGCCTCCCGCATCGGTGCCGGCCCCGTCCTGACCTCGACGTACGGATTCGCCGGCTCCGAGAGCGACCTGCTGGCCCGCGGCCTGATCGGTGCGGGAACCCTCGACCCGTACAAGGCCCGTCTGCTCCTCGCCGCCCTGCTGGCCGCCGACACGCCCCGACCAGAGATCGTCAAGGCGTTCCTCGACCGCTCCTGATCCGCCACCGACCAGCACAAAGGACATCCAACATGCGCTTCGCCCAGGTCCGCACCGGCAGGCAGTTCGTACTCGCCCTCGACCACGGGGAAGACTTCCTGGACGGCCTCGCGCGGTTCTGCGCCGACAAGGGCATCCGGTCCGGCTACGTCCCGGCCTTCGTCGGCGGTTTCCGCTCGGCCCGTCTGGTGGGCACATGCGGACCCCTCGCCGACCCCGAGGCCCCCTTGTGGGACGAAGTCCACGTCGAGACGCTTGAAGCGCTCGGTGGCGGAACGCTCGCCTGGGATCCCGAGGAGGACCGTCTCTCCCCGCACATCCACGTCGCGGCCGGCCTCAAGGCGGAGTCGGCCGAAGGACGGGTGTCCCACCTTCTCGGCGCGACGGTGCAGTTCATCTGCGAGATCCCCATCGTCGAGGTCATCGGCGACTCCGACGCGCCGGCTCTGACACGCCGGCGCAGCGCGGACTTGTACAACGTGCCCCTGCTCGGCTTCGGCACGGGCATCTGAGGCGGAGGTGACAATGCGCAGGGCGATCCGCTTCCCGGAGGTGGTCGAGGCCCGCCGCATGCGCATCTTCGAGACGTTCACGGTCCACTTCAAGCGGGCGGCGAGGGAGGTCGCCCAAATCGACGGCAACGCCTCCCTCGCCTCCGTATACGTCGCGCGCTCTACTTGGGACCGCTGGATGGCCGGAGATATCAAGGGCCTCCCGCGACCGACGACGTGCCGCGTCCTGGAGCACCTGTTCGGCGAACCAGCCGAGCAGCTCTTCGGCTTGCTGGAGCCGGAGGCTACGCCTGCGGCTGTCACGATGGGAATCGAGGTGACGTCTCCCCACCTGGCCGCCATGGAGTCGTTCCGCCTCGCTGACCGCCAGCTCGGCGGCGGGCACGTGTACCGGTCTGTAGTGCACTACCTCAACACCGTCGTCGCTCCGGCTCTCTTCGGCGCAGCGGATAACCGTGAAGACAGCGAGACCACCTTCGGCGCGGCGGTCGTCCTGACCGAGATGGCGGCCTGGATGGCCCATGATGCTGGCCGTGACGACCTGGCGTCCGGCCACTTCGATCGCGCTCGTCGGCTGTCGCAGAGCCTGACCGACGTGACGGCGGGCGCGAACGTGATGGCCGGCATGAGCCACCTGGCCCTGCAGACCGATCAGGTCGACACCGCGGCCGATCTCGCGCGCAGCGGGCTCGCGCGCCTTGCGGTCGGCCCGCGGGTACCGGCCCTCACGGCCCGCCTCCATGCCATGGAGGCCCGGGCGCTGGCACAGCTCAATGCCGAGCCCGAGGCACATCGCGCGCTTGAGATGGCACGCGAGGCCCTGGCTCTCGCGCGGACGGCTCCGACGTCCAGATGGGTGGCTCCGTTCGACGAAGCGGCGCTCGCCAGCGAGGCAGCCCTTGTTCTCCTGGAACTCGGTGCGCTCAAGGCGGCAGCCAAGGAGGCGGAGCACGCCTTGGCGCTTCGCGATGCGAGCCGGGTCCGCAGCCGAGCGTTCGGGCAGGTTACGTTGGCGCGAGTCCTTCTCGCGCAAGGGCAGCCGGACGAGGCGTGCTCGGTCGGCATGGAGCTGCTGAACGCCAGCCAGTCGGTAACGTCTCTGCGCCTCAGTCACCAACTCGACGCGCTGGAGGCAGATTTCGGCCCCTACCGACAGGTTCCCGAGGTCAGCGAGCTCCTCTCGCGGATGACCGCCACGGCGCAGCACCGTAGATTGCTGCTCGGCAGTCTCGCGCTCCCGGAAGGTCCGCAGTGAACGATGCACCCATGCCAGGCGATCCCGGCCGCGAGGCATACCTGGCCGAGGGCAACGCCCGACAGGCCCGCAAGCGTGCCGCTGCGGACGCGCTGATCCGGGATCCCGCCGGGAGGCTGCTTCTGGTGAACCCGACCTACAAGTCGGGCTGGGATCTGCCCGGCGGTATGGCCGAAGACAACGAGGCCCCTGAGGACGCCCTTCGACGCGAGCTCAGGGAAGAACTCGACCTCGCGGTCGCCGATCTGCGGTTCCTGTGCGTCGACTGGGTCGGACCCCACGGGCCATGGGACGACCTTCTCGGATTCGTCTTCGACGCCGGCGTCCTGTCAGCGGAGCAGGCTGCCGGCCTCAAGCCGAGCGATGAGGAGATCTCCGAGCATCGCTTCTTCGAGATCCCGGAAGCACTGCCGCTGTTGCCGGAGCGCCAGCGAGCCCGGGCCGTCAACGCCCTCCAGGTCCTGGAGGACGGAGTTCCGCGCTACCTCCGCAACGGAGTCGCTCTCTGAACGAGGCCGGCCTCTCGGAGGGTCACACGATGGCCTCCACAGATGAGGCACGCTCCTCCGGCTTGAGCAACACGCTCCGTATGCGGGCGAACACCGCATCGGCTGCGGCAAGTTCCTGCTCCGACAGAGGTCGGCCGAGGAGCCCATGGTCGTGCCGGTGCTGCTGCTCGTCGCCGACGCCGATCACCAGTACGGCGTTCTGCACACGTTGAAGGATGGACCGCAAAGCCACCCGGACGAGAGCCTGCGGAGACGAGCCGAACTCGCCAGCCAGCTGTGCGAGACCCTGGGTGATGGCTGACGCCACCGCCCCGCGGTCGGCCGCCGAGCTCGGCCACGCAGCCACAGCACGGTCCACACGACCCCCCGCGAGCACGCCGTGAGCCAGCGGCGAGGCGATCACCAGGCCGACGCCGTGGCGCGCCGCGAAGGCGCCGAGATCTTCGCCGTCCCCGAGATCGGCCAGCGGCAGTAACCCGCTCGCCTGTGTCCAGAGCACATCGGGGCGGATCCGGTCGAACAGATCCAGGAAGCGTCGTGTCGAGCGTTCCGAGGCGCGACATCCCGGGCCTCGCAGCCCGATAGCTCGGATCTGTCCGAGATCGCGCAGGGCCTGCATCTGCTCGATGACCGGGTCAAGGTATCGGTCGCCAAGCCCGAAGTCGTAGGACTCCAGGGTGTAGAGGGCCAACTCGTCCAGGTACAGGTTCTCCAGGGTCTGCTCAAGCTGGTGGCGGACCCGCGGGCCGGCGTAGGGGTGCGGAGCAGAGCCTTGCACTCGGCCGACCTTGCTCGCGACCTGCACCCTGTGGCCCGGGTGCTCCTTGAGGACCCTGCCGACCAGCCGTTCGGCATGACCGCACCGGTGGCTGTCGGCCGTGTCCAGCAACTGCACTCCGTCATTGTCGCCAGCGTCCAGAGCTCGCCGCAGCCCGTCGAGTAGTCGTGCGTCCTGGGGTCGAGGGGCGGCCGGTGCCCAACGGGAGGTTCCGCTGCTGATGCCCAGCGGTCGCACCGTCAGGTCCAGGGCCAGTCGGCGGGGCGCGAGATCGCTCAGGGTCATCGGTCAGCGTCTTCCGCTCGGTAGAGGAAGATCGCGATGACCCGCTTCCCCTTCTTGTCGCGCTGGACTCCCCAGACGCTCGCCAGTATGTCCACCAGAAACAGGCCTCTCCCGCCCTCGTCGTATTCATTGGCGGCCGGGGGCGTCCCCGGCACCGTCGTGATGTCTTCACCGCAGTCCCGGACCTGGACCACTACTCCCCAGTCGTACACATCGAGGGCAATGTCGAGCGCGGCTCCGGCGTGCTCAACGGCGTTGCCCACCAGTTCATCAGCCACCAGGACCACGTCGTCCGTGTATTCGCTGTCGGCCATCCCTGTGAGGGTCGTGCGGACTATGCGCCGGGCGGCGCTCTGCGGGGCTTCGAGGTCGTAGAGGTCGATCTCAGCGTGCGTCATCTCGTGACCGTCGCGTCCATGGACGCACGGCAAGACAGTGCTGGTGGGACCAAGCACGGGGATCACTCCTCGCTGCATTCGCAATGCCCGGGGCGGGGACGGGAAGTCCTGCTGAATACCGTGGCGCATGTCGCAGCGCGGGTGATAGCGAAACCCGTCCCCACTTCTCCCCACTTCACCGACGCCGAGTCTCCTTCCGGTGCGCACAGAGACGCACCCAGAGAACCGGAGCAAGAACAAAGGGGTGGTATTCGTACGCTTTGCGCATGCCGGGATGTCTCGGCACGGGGGCTCGGCCCCATGCTCCCGCCCAGCAGCAAGAGGTCGATCCGCGCGCTAGACGCCGTCCCACCTGGGCGGACACCACGCGGCCGATCGCAACAACGTCCCAAATCGCTGTTAGCACGTCACCGTAATTCCGGTCAAGCACTTCCGTGGAAGTGGGGCGAAGTGGGGTAGCGAAGTCGAGCTTCAATGATGGCGGCCTGCGGAAGGTCATCAACGCCGGACTAGGCGCCCGACTTCACCCCTATTGTCTGCACCTCCCCGAGAGCCGAAGGGAGGTTTCCGTCGCCCTCCACGTCGCCGAAGTGGGGAGAAGTGGGGTCCGAATTCGCTATCGGAACACGCCGAGGAGCGGCAACGCTATTCGCAGTTCCTTCGCTCCGCCGTCCACGGAAAGGTTGCCGTGCTCGCATACGTCTCGTTGATTTTCGGCGCCCTGTCCGGTGCCGCAGCCCGCCCGTTCAGCCCGGCAGGCCAACTCCGTCCGAGGCAGCCTCTGCGCAGCGGAATCGACGTCGTCGGCGCCCTGACCCACCAGCTCCTGGTGGACCCCGACTGGCCACTCCCCCACTGCCAGAGCGAGATCGACGACATGGTGGCCAGACTCCGTGCGCAGCTGCCGGCCTTGGCTTTGGAAGTCGGCAAGCCGCACCCGCCGAACATCGTCGCCGGCCCTGCCCCGACCGACCACATGGGCTCGCGGATCCACCTGATTCTCCTCGCAGAGTCCGCTCAACACCTCCTGTCTGCCGCCCAGTCGGAAGTACCGGTCCCGACTGACCGGACCAAAAACGGGGCGGACGCCACCGCACGGCAGAACACTCCCGTGAACGCCCTCGGATGGCGCCCGCTCTCGGGCTCCGCGTCGACTTCCGGAAAGGCCCGGCGCCACCTCGTCGCCACGGCCGCCGGGACAGCGGAGCGAGGCGCGGCACCGTAGAGCGCTGCCGCCTCCCGGCTGCCGTGGCGAGGCTTTCCCCGCGGCAGCCGGTCCCCTACGCCCCCTTCTCTCTCCCCCCGCAGCGCCGCTTCTTCCGAGGACTCATCATGTGCCAGCACAAGCCCACCTGTCCGTCCGCCGAGGCCACGGACCGCGAAGCCGCCACCGTGGTCGTGGCTCACCCGGACCAGGGCTGGTCGCGGCTGTGCAACGGCGTCCTGCTCTTCGAGGACACCGGCGAGATCCTTCCCGACGGCAGGATCATCGCCCCCCGTCGACTGACCAGCCCCGTGACGAGTGCTGCCGCATGAGCACGACCCGGTACGAACAAGGTGGCCTCCCCGTGCCATACGTCACTGCGTGGAGTACGGAAAGGCACCGGATCCCTGCGGTGGTGCGGCATCCGAGCGGCAAGGGGATCGGCTTCTCGGACGAGATGCCCTACGACCGCGACGCCGACGGGGTGTTGTGGGTCAGGCAGACCATCGGCGCGGGAACGGGCCGGGCCCTGTTCCCAACGGTCCACTCTCTGCGTCAGCGGCGCGCGGTGAGCAGGCTGTTGTGCCAGGTCTGCGGTGCCGACACTCTTGAGCAGGATCCGGAGCGGCAGCTCTTCGTTCTCAAGGACGTCGGCCGGCCGGTGGGCGAGGGAGAGCTGACTACCGCCGCTCCCGTCTGCCCACCGTGCGCGCTCATCGCGGTCAAGCACTGCCCCCATCTGCTGAAGCACGCGGCCGCCTGGGTCGAACGTCCGATGTCCTGGGGAGTGGCGGGCATCCTCTACGACCAAAGGACCTTGCTACCGCTCCCGGGTGACGATCTCATCAAGGTCTCCTACGACGATCCCGCTGTCCGCTGGGTCCTGGCGACACGTCTGGTGCTCTCGCTCCGGGGCTGCAGTCCGGTGAACGTTAGCGACATCAGAACGACGGTCGTGGCCCGATGACGAACGTGCTGGCATGCGTCCCCACTGGAGTTCAGACCCGCTCGTCGAGCCTGGCGCCCCTGCGGTCACGCGCGTCACCGCAGGGCCGGCGAGACGCGCATCACTCCCGTACCCATCTGTGTTCCCCGCCCTGTGCCGCAAACCCCGGGAGCACCCGCACCTATCGAGACGGACATTCCATGGCTGGGCGTATCGAGGACTACGCACTCATTGGGGACATGCAGACCGCAGCCCTGGTCTGCCGTGACGGCAGCATCGACTGGCTGTGCCTGCCCCGCTTCGACTCCCCCGCGGTCTTCGCTGGGCTGCTTGGTGACGAGGAGAACGGCTTCTGGCGCATCGGACCGGCATGCGCCGACGGCGCAAATCCGCCCACCGCCGACCGGCGCAGTTACGCCGACGACTCCCTGATCCTGCGCTCGGAGTGGGACACCCTCCAGGGCACGGTCCGCGTCACGGACTTCATGCCGCCGCGTGACGGGGCGCCGCAGCTGGTCCGGATCGTGGAGGGCCTGACCGGCCAGGTGCAGATGTGTTCTGCGCTGCGGATGAGGTTCTCCTACGGACGCGTGGTGCCGTGGGTCCACAAGGTCGGTGACCGCACCGCGGCTGTGGCCGGGCCCGACTCGGTCTGGTTGGACACCGCGGCCAGTACGCGAGGCGAGGACCGGACGACGTACGCGGACTTCACCGTCCGGGCTGGCGAGCGGATCGCGTTCACCATCAGCTGGCAGCCGTCTCACCGCGGCGAGCCGCCGCTCCCGGAGCCGTACTCGGCCCTGGAGACGACCGCCGAGTTCTGGCGCGAGTGGGTCGAGCAGTGCACCTACCGCGGTCCGTACCGGGACGCGGTGATCCGGTCGTTGATCACGCTGAAGGCACTCACCTATGGCCCCACGGGAGGGATCGTCGCGGCTCCGACTACGTCGCTGCCCGAGGAAATCGGCGGCGTACGCAACTGGGACTACCGCTACACGTGGTTGAGGGACGCGGCGATCACCCTTTCCTCACTGCTGCGGACCGGTTACCGCCAGGAGGCGCACGCCTGGCGCGAGTGGCTGCTTCGCGCGGTAGCTGGGGACCCCGAGAACTTGCAGATCATGTACGGCATCGCCGGCGAGCGCGAGCTCGTCGAGGCGGAGCTGGACTGGCTGGGTGGATACGAGGGATCTTCCCCGGTCCGTGTCGGCAACGGCGCCGCCGGCCAGCTCCAGCTGGACGTCTACGGCGAGACCGTCGAAGCGCTGCATCTGGCCGACCGTGCCGGCCTGGCTCCCAATGACCACGCGGCTGCCCTGCAACTCAAGATGATTGCCTATCTGCAAGAGCACTGGACCGAACCGGACGAGGGCATCTGGGAAGTTCGCGGCCCGCGTCGACACTTCGTCCATTCAAAGGTGATGGCCTGGGTCGCCGTCGACCGCACCGTCAAGCTGATCGAATCCGGCCGCGCCGTCGGCCCGCTTCAGCAGTGGCGCGAGCTGCGCGACGCCATTCATCGAGACGTGTGCGCCAAGGGGTTCGACCGGGAGCGCAATACCTTCACACAGTCCTACGGATCCTCCGAGCTGGATGCGTCCCTGCTGCTCATCCTCCAGGTCGGCTTCCTGCCGCCCGACGACAAGCGCGTCATCGGCACGATCGAGGCGATCCAGCGGGAGCTGTCCACCGAAGACGGGTTCATCCTTCGTTACCGCACCGGCGGCCCGGGAGCTGGCCTGGACGGGCTACCTGGTGACGAGGGTGCCTTCCTGGCCTGCTCCTTCTGGATGGCCGACGACCTCGCCATGATCGGCCGCCTGGACGAGGCCCGCGTCCTGTTCGAGAAGCTGCTCGCCCTGCGCAACGACCTGGGACTGCTCGCCGAGGAGTGGGACCCGCGGCTGAAGCGCCAAGTCGGCAATTTCCCGCAGGCGTTCAGCCACGTTCCGCTCATCGACACCGCATTGCGCTTGCAGCGTGCCTTCGATCTCGCGGAGGCGGCATGTGGGATCCCAGATCCCGTGTCCTTTTCCCACCGGCGATGTCCACCGCGTGGCCAATAGGACAGGGGGATGGGATTCATGCCCCGTGAGCGAGTAGTTCCCCTCTTTGTGTACAGGATCACCCCGGTCAGCGTCTGCGTGCGCGGCTGGGGCAGGACCCCGGCGTTCGGCGGTCAGTGGGGCCGCCTCGGGAAACGCGGGCACCTGGCCTTCGGCCACGGACCGCACTTCTGCCTCGGCGCACCGCTGGCGCGCATGGAGGCCGACATCGCCCTTCGCGCGCTGTTCGACAACTTCCCCAACCTGGCGCTCGCCCACCCCGATCAGCCGCCCCTGCCCCAGGAGTCGTTCGTCGCCAACGGATTCCAGAGCCTGGACGTCGTCCTCTCCCCGGTGCCGAACCAAGCCTGAAACCTCTGGTGCCCCTCCTGCTCGGTGCCGAGACCACGTGGCACCTGGCCGCGGCGCACCACTTCGGTGCGCCGCGGCCGCCAACAGCGGACCGGCCCAGCTCCGTTCCACCGTCCCCACCGCCAAGCCTGCCCCTCGAGTAAGGACGAGCCATGGCCGCCATCTTGCGCTCAGCAGCTGAACTGACCACCCTGACCCCCACCCAGAAGCGCGTCGTCGAGAAGATCGCGGCCGGCCACAGCAACCAGCAGGCCGCCACGGAGCTCGGCATGAAGACCGGCACGCTGGGCGGACACGTGATGAGCATCGGCCACAAGTTCGGTGTCGCCTCCCGCCCGGCCAAGGTGCACGCCGCACTGGCCAGCGGGCAGGCCTGCGCCCCCGACGCGCCAGCCAGCGTGCCAAACTTCGCCGAGGACGAGCTGCGACTGCTGCACGCTGTCGCCACCCGTTCGGAGAACGACGAGATCGCCGCGGCCGCGGGCATCGCACCGGTGCTGGTGACAACGCGCATCCGCGATCTGGTCGAGAAGGCCAGCGCCGTCAACTCCAGCCATCTGATCGGCCTGGCCCACGCGTGGACACTCCTGGGCGCCCGCACGACCCCGGAGTCGGGCACACCGGCCGTGCCGCCTCCGACGAGCCCGCACCGGCCCGTCTCCGGAGGTACGCGATGACGACGCCGTCCTCCCAGCCGCAGCGGCCCGACATCGCCCAGGACCTGATCCAACGCGCGAACGCCGCACGCGGGAACTGGCGAGGAGCCCGCGCGACGGCCACGCCCCCGCAGGCGTCGGCGGCGCTCGACGCCGCGCTGCTCGCAGACCGTGCCAATACCCAGCTACTCGAACGGATCGTCTCCGCTCACGGGTGGCCCGGCCGCAGTCTCGTAGGGGACGAAGCCGCGCGGGCGGCGCTGACGCTCGCGTTGCACGCCGAGCACGACCCCCGCGCCCAGGACTCCTTCCTTCGTACAGTCCGTGAAGCCGCCCAGCGACACGACGTGACCCCCGGGCAGTGGGCGCGCCTGTACGACCGGTGCCTGGCGCGCGACGGAAAGCCACAGCTCTACGGCACACAGCATCACTTCCAACCCGACGGCGAGCTGAAGCTGCACCCGGTCCAGACCCGCGAACAGCTCGACGCCCGGCGCGCACAGGTCGGCCTGCTCCCCTACGCCGACCAACTCCAATTGCTGCGCGAACGCCTATCCGGAAAGAGCAGCTCGTTACCGGCCCAAGACGACGAAGACGACCTCGTCCTGGCCGGGACCAGGTCATGAGCCGCAACCGGTCCCTCCCCGGCGCCGCCGTCCGAACAAGCACCCCACTGTGACGACCCAGGCGCATCCCGCAGCCGCCTCCATCCCACTGACCTCCGACGGCGACCGCCGTCCATTATCCCGCACCAGGAGATGACGCTTTGAACCTGTCCACCACCGACGCCGACGTGATCCGCATCGCCTCCTGGAACGTCGAGCACAACGGTCTGCCCGGCCACACCGCGGGGGTCGGCGACGACCGTCGCCGGCACCTGGCACATGACGTCCTGCGTGCTCATCGGCCCCACATCGTGCTGCGCCAGGAGCTGACGCTCGCCCACCTCGACGGGAAGCGGCCCCTGCACCAGGAGGGCAAGGCGCTCGGCCTGGCCGCGGTGATGGCTCCGGGCACCCCCGAGAGCCCCAACCCCACCGGTGTGCTGTTCGACCCCCAGTTGTTCGCCTTACACGCGGAGTACACGCACGTCACGAACGACTGGCACCCGATCTGCAACCCTGTGGTCACGCTGCGTGGCGACACCGAAGCCACGAGGCCGCTGTCCCTGGCTTCGTTCCACCTGTGCTCTTATGACCCCGCCACCCGCGAGACCGAGGCCAAGCGCCTGGTCACCCTCGGCGGCCAGAAGCGCACGGCGATCCTCGGCGGGGACTGCAACTCCTACCCGCACCGCCCCTCCGACGAGCGCGTGCCGCTGCCCGACTGGTCCACGGTCAAGGACCCGGCGCACTTCGAGCACCGCACGGTCCGCACCGCCGCTGGCCGGGTCTCCGACACGATCCCCGACGAAGTCCTCGCCAGCACCAAACCGGGCGGCGGACGGGTGTTCGTCGAACTCGGCCACCACGCCGCCACCGAGCTCGGCCAGCCCGGTGGACTGGACGCGACCGCGAGCCTGTGGCGCAAGGACCAGGGCCACCGCAGCCGCATCGACCGCATGTACTGCACGCCTGACCTCGCGCTGGCCCTGCGGTCCCTGGAGGTCTTCGCCGACGACACGGTCGCCGAGGTCTCCGACCACGCCCTGGTCCTGGCCACCTTCGACCGCGAGGCCTTCCGCCGCGTCCTCACCCCCGCCCGGTGAGCCCCGCCGCCGCGTCCGCCCCAGCATCGAGACCACGAACAGGGAATGCCGTCTGTGACCAATGAAGTGCGCATCGCCTGCTGGAACGTCGAGCACAACGGCCGCGGCCGGAGTGGAGGCGACGACCACCGCGACTTGGCCCGCGACATCCTCGCGTCTATCGAGCCGCACATCGTGCTGCGTCAGGAGCTGACCGGCGCGTGGGACCGCGGGAAGGCCGACCTGTACGCCGAGGCCAACCGGCTCGGCGGCCTCGTCTCGTTCATGCCCGCGCCGCGGGAGGGGCGCAGCAAGAACCCGGTCGGCGTGATGGTCGACCCCGACACGTTCTTCGTCGACGGCTACTTCGAGCACGACCTGCCGTGGAAGCCGATCTGCAACCCCCGCGTCCGCCTCAAGGGCTGCCCCAAGTCGCTCGACCTTGCCTCGGCGCACCTGTGCCACTATGACCCGGACCTGCGCGCGACCGAAGCGAGGCGGATCACCACCCTCGCCGACAGCGGCCGCAGCGCCTTGGTTGGGATGGACGCCAACAGCTACCCACACCAAACAACGTTGGAGTCCGTGACGCTCCCGGACTGGGACCAGGTCGGGGACCGCGTCCACTTCCAGCACCGCACCATCGAGCGCGACGGCCGGCGCGTCTCGGACACCCGGCCGGACGAGATCCTCTCCGGCGGCGACCCCGTCTTCACCGACCTTGGCCTGCACGCCGGCACCGTCCTCGGCCAGCCTGGCGCGCTCGCGGCGACGGCGAGCCTGAAGCGCACCGATCAAGGGCCCGCCCAGCGCATCGACCGCATGTACTGCACCCCCAACCTCGCGCCGGCCCTCCTCGCCTTCGACGTCCTGGCCACCGACGAGGTGCGCGAAGTGTCCGACCACGCCCTGCTGGTCGCGCGCTTCGACCTCGACGTCCTCCGACAGGTCCTCACACCCGCCCGCTGACACATCTACCTCTGGGGGAACGCACCATGGAAATCAACGCAGCGATCTGCAACTTCGAGAACAACGGCGGCGGAAACCGCGCACTGTGGCAGCGGATGCACGACCGGCTGGCCTCGCTCGACCTGCATCTGCTCCTGCGGCAGGAGGTGTGGAACGCACAGGACAACGGCAACGAGCTCGCGGACGCGGCCGAAGCCGTGCTCGGCATGGCCGGCCTGATCGGCCCGGAGTGCTGCACCGCCCTCTACCACGACCCGGACCTCTTCACCCCGATCGGAGAGTTCCCGAAGACCGGCCCCATGTGGGTGCTCCCGCCGACCGTGCGCAGCCTGCAGCTCGCCGGCACGGTCCCCGGCGCGGCCCCGCTGATCGTCGGCTCGTACCACCTCAACTACGGCTCACCCACAACACGCCTGTCGGAAGCCGAACGGCTGACCCAGTGGAACGACCAGTGGGTCACGGCCGACGGGCGACGCATCCACTACCCGGCGCTGCTCGGCGGCGACACCAACAGCTACCCGGTCCCCGGCACCCCGGGAGACCCCGCCCTGCCCGTCCTGGAGGAGATCCCCGACGAACCCCACCGGGCGCACCGCTCCTACATCGGGCTGGACGGCGTGCGCAGGATGGACGACCGACCGGACGACACCCTGCGCACCGCCGGGCTCCAGGACGTCGCCCGTCACCTCGCCACCACCGCAGGCAACACCGCCGCGGTCGCGCCGACGGTCGACGCCTACGACACACACGGGCCGGACTCGCGCATCGACAGGATCTACGCCAGCAAGGAACTCCTGCCCGCTGTCCGCGCGGTCGAGGTCATCGACATGAAGGGACTCTCCGACCACCACACGGTCATGGTGCGCCTGGACCGGGACACGCTCACCGACATCCTCAACCACCCGCTCACCCGGGCGGCATGACCGGTGGCAACCACAAAGGGCCCGCGCTCCACATGCTCCGCACCCCACTCGCGCACATCGCCGCACCACTCTGCCGTCCCTCGCCCGAAACGTGCGCCGAGGACTACGCCTGGTTCCGGGAACGCCTCGCCGACCCCGACCTCCTCGACCGCGCGGTCGGTGTGAAAGTGAGCGGCGCCGTACTCCTCGCGGTGCCCGCCGGCGGGCACCGCAGCGGCGGCTACCTGTCGGTGGGCAGCGTGGCCGATGCCGTACGCGTCTGGGCGGCCCTCCGGGGCCACCCAGGATTCCGGCGAATCCGGCTCGGCCTGTCGGTCCACCGCGACACCTGCCACACCGTCGACTGGGGTCCCCGGCAGCCCTGGGACGACGCGGAACGTGGCAGGTACTTCGGGTACGCGCCGTCCGCCATCGACTCCTTCCTCCACCACGTCTCGATGTTCGACCAGCCTCCAGAGCCCGCGATGAGCGAGCCGGACCAGGCAGGTGTGCGGAACTGGCAGCAGGATCCGCTGCTGTCGACGCTTCGCGACGTCGGAGGCTGCCTCGCCGTGATCTTGATGGGCGTGCTGGTCACCGTGCTGGTGTCGGCGGCCCGCGGCACCTGGCCGCTGATCGGCACTGCCCCTTCGCCTCTCGTCATCCACCGCACTTCACAGGACCAGCGATGACCACGAACCCGCCTGTACCCACTCAGCGCCCCCAAGCCCCGGACGACAAGGTGGAAGCCGTCCTTCCGGCCCACGCTGCACCTCCCACGCGGGAGTCCGCCTCCGAGACGATCTTTCACACTCACGGGAAGGCCTTCACCCGCCTTCCGCGCCGGGCCCTGACCGTGTGGCGCGCGGCCACGGTGTTGTTCACCGCTGCCGCGGTCCTGGTCGTCGGCGGCCTCGGGGCTCTGCTCGTTCCCCGCCTGTGGGCGGCGGTCCCCTCTTGGCCGGGGTGGTGCGCGGCGGGCGCGGCGGCAGCCATAGGCCTGCTGCGGTTCACGCGCCTGCCTGCTCGCTGGGCGCGGACCGGCTACCACCTCGCGGACCAAGAGTTGTGGATTCAAACGGGGCTGTGGCGCCGCACGCTGGCCATGCTTCCGTACGGGCGCATCCAGTCCGTTGAGGTCGAGTCCGGTCCGCTTCAGCGCCGCTACCAGTTGGTGTCGGTCATCGTGGCCACCGGCTCCTTCCACAGCTTCTGGCTGCACAACATGGACGTCACCGCGGCGGACGAGATCCGCGACCAACTGCTGCGCGCCGCCCATGAACAGCAGGTGGCCCTGTGACCGAGCCCGCCGTCCTCGAAGGGCGACTTCACCCCATCACACCGTGGCGCCGAGCATGGGCCACGGTCACCGGTGCCGTCCTGTTCTTCTTCCGGGACGCCGAATCGTGGATCAAGTCCGCCGAGACCTGGCCCCGCTGGGTCCTCGCCCTCGCCGCCGCGGCCGTCTCCCTGTTCGGAGCCGGCTACGGCTACCTGTCCTGGAGAAAGACCTCCTACCAGCTGACCGACGACGCCCTGCACGTACGCGCCGGCATCCTCTTCCACCGGCGGCACCGATTCGTCCTCGACCACCTCCAGGCAGCCGACATCCACCGTCCCCTCCTCGGTCGGTGGATCGGCGTGTGCAGCCTCCGCCTGTCCGTCTCGGGGCAGAGCGCGATGCTGAGCTATCTGAGTGAGGCCGACGCCTCAGCGCTCCGAAGCGCCCTGCTGCGGCGCATGTCCGGCGACGCGTCCACCTCGGACGAACCGGTCGCTGAACCCGAACTGGTCGAGCCGCCGCTGCTCGTCGTCCCCGCACGCCGGCTCGCCCTGTCGATCCTGCTGGAGGCCCACACCATGATCCGCGTTGGGATCGTGGTGATCGGTGGACTGGTTCCCTATCTGATCTTCCACGAGCCGCTCGCCCTGCTCTCCTTGGCAGGATCGGCCGGCGCGGTGTGGAAGATGACGTACGGGCGCTGGCCCCGTTACCACGGCTGGACCCTCACCGCGGCCCCCGGCGGCTACCGCGCCGAATACGGCCTGCTCGACCGGCGACACCAGACCTACCGCCACCAGCGGACTCAGGCCATCACCCTGGTCCAGCCTCTCCTGTGGCGGCGTCGCGGGTGGGTGCAGATCCTGCTCTCGACCGCGGGCTACCACCACCCCCTCCTCCTCGTGCCCGTGGCGACCCTCGACGAGGCCGAACGTCTGACCGCCGATCTGTACGGGCCCGACGCCGTGCAGCTGCTGAACACTCAGACGCCGGCCCCTCGCCGCGCCCGATGGGCCACCCCTTGGAGCCACGTGCTGTCCTGCAACGTCAGCTCCGAGTTCGTGAGCGTGTGGCACGGCCTCTTCCTGCGCAACGTCAGAACGCTCTGCCCCACTTCCAAGACGCAGAACGTCGAAACGAGCCAGGGTCCCTGGCAGCGTCGTCTCGGACTGGCCACCGTGCACCTGGCTGTGGCCGGCGGGCCCGCGCTGTCCGGGCGCCATCGCGACGCAGACGAAGCCCAACGAATCGCTTCGCGCATGCTGACCCTCGACCGGACAGCGCAAGCGCCGGAGAGGAACGACGCTCTGGTCCCCGGGTTGCTGACTTCACGCGATCCACAAGGCGCGGCCTCATGAGCCGATCGGTGACCTCGTTCGTGCGCCGTCACCGGCGCCAGCAGGCAGACGCGCCCCGATGGCACCCCCGAGCAGCCGGCTCGCTCGCCCTGTGGCAACTTGGCGGCGAAATCGCCCTGTTCTTGCCCACCTACAACACCCGGGGCTGGTACCTGCCGGGCGGAGCCCTGGAACGGGACGAGGACCCCGAGCACGCGCTGAGCCGTGAACTGCTGGAGGAGACCGGGCTACGCCGAGAGCCGTTGCGCTTGCTGGTGATCGAATCGGTCCGTGCCGACCCGGCGCGCGGCAAACCGGCGGGCGAGAACTACATCTGGCAGGTCGAGCCGCTGACCCACCAGGAGTGGGACAACATCCGCCTGCCGCCCGAGGAGCTGAAGGACAAACGCCTCGTCGCACCGAATGACCTGGGTCGTTTCGTGCTGCCCACGCTGGAGCGCCGCATCCATATGGCGCTCAAAGCGCAGGCCGCCGGCACCACGCTCTATCTGCCCCCCAGCCACTGACTGACGATGAACAGGAGCGCGGCCGTGCCCCCTTCTTCTCCGAGGCCGTCACCGCCCAGCGCGATCGCGTTCGACTTCGCGGGCACGCTGACCACAACCGAGCGGCGGCGCCCCGACGGTGCCCTGGTCCGCCGCGTCCTGGCCGGTTTCGGCATCGACACGGCCCCCGATGTCGCCGCCAGCTTCGATACGTCGCTGTGGCGGTACTACAGCGAATCCCTGCCCGATTCCCTCGAACGCCTGGTGCGCGCCACTGCGACCCGCCACGGCATGCACCTGCCTCCCATGAAGACGCTGCTCGACGAGATCTGGCGAGAGTGCGGCGACCATCCCGTCGACCCGGAAGCGGCCGATGCAGTGCGCGCGCAGCACGCAGCGGGCCGGATCACGGTGCTGGCCAGCAACACCTGCCGCCCCCCGGCGTATCGCCGGGCGACGCTAGCCGTGGCAGATCTGGCCTGCATGCGCTTGGTCTGCTCCAGCGATCCGACGGTCGCCGTGGCCAAGCCGTTCGACCGGTTCTACCGGCGGGTGATCGAGGTGGCCGGGGTACCGGCGAGCGAGATCGTGTTCGTCGGAGACCGGCTGGACAAGGACGTGATCGGGCCGTGCAACGCCGGAATGCGGGCCGTGGGCCGGGCTGGCGGGTCGCGCTCGGGAGCGTCGATCACGTCGATGTCGACGGTGATGGGCCTGACCGCTTCTCTGCTGGAGGAGCTTGAACTGCGCCCCGGGCAGAGGGTGTTGGACGTCGGGACGGGCGCGGGGGTGACGGCCGCAGTCGCGTGCGGAATCTGCGGCGATGGTGGAGTGGTCACCCTCGACCGGGACCGGCATCTCACGGACGCGGCCGCGGTCCGGCTGGCCGACCTGGGCTTCCGGCCGCAGATCGTGTGCGGCTCGGGCGGACAGGGAGTGGCCGGGGCGGAGTTCGACCGCATCTTCGTGTCGTACGCGATGGAGCGTGTACCGATGGCGCTCGTCGAGCAGCTCGCCCCCGGTGGCCGGCTCCTCGTCCACGTCACCAGCGCGTCGCCGTCGTGGCCGGGCCTGGCCGTCGTGGAGCGCACTGCCTGCGGGCGGATCGCGGCGGAGCTGCGGGCCGTGGAGTTCGCGCACCGGGCCGGGCACGGCATGGAGCGGATCTGGCTGAGCGAGGAGTTCCGCCAGCGCATCAACGCCGAGCCGGGCGACTGGACTCAGCGGAGCATGCTGGCGCCGCCGGCCGATGCCGACCGGGGCCTGTGGCTGGCCGCGGACCATCTCCTCGGCGGGCTGGTGAGGGACTTCGGCGCCGAGCACCTGGTGATCGGCGCGCCCAGCTGCGGCTCGTGGCTGCGCGTGGAGCCGGTGAGCGACAGGCGCTGGAACATCACCACGCGGGGGCCGCGCGACATCTGGAAGGAGGTTCAAGACCTGGCGGCCCGGTGGCGGGCGGCCGGCAGCCCCAGCCGCTACCGCCTCCACATCGATCCAGGCGGCGGCCAGCGGGCCGCCTCGGCGTGCGGCCGCTTGTCCTGGCCTCTTCCCACCCTCCGCCCGCTCGACGAAGGACCCGCCGCATGACCTACCCCGACGCCCCCGTCCCGAACCCGTGCGGAGACCAGGCGGAGCTGTTCGCCGCGGCCGCCGCCGGGTACGACCGCTACCGCCCCGGTGTGCCGACATTGCGACCGCCGGTCCGCGCGGCAACCCCTGCTGACGCCGAGGCCATCATCCGGATGCGCTCCCAGTACGTCCTGTCCGCACCGATGACCGAGGAGTGGATCCAGCGGTGCACGGACGAGCTGGCGCCACGGTTGGCGCCGGAGGGAGACGCGCGGGCCTTCGTCGTCGAAGCCTCCGACGGCGCGATAGCCACCTGCGCCCTCGGCCTGATCCATCCCGTGCTCCCGGCCCGGTCCTACCCCCGGGGCCTGGCCGCCCTCGTGCAGCTGGTCGCCACCCGGCCCGAGGCCCGGCGCCGCGGCCATGCCCGGGCCGTCGTCTCCGCGCTCCTGGACCACCTGGCCGACGAGAACGTCACGCTGTTCGAGCTGCACACCAGTGCGGAGGCCGCGCCCCTGTACCGGGAGTTCGGGTTCAGCGGCGATCCGGCACTCATGCGAATGACCCGGCACAGCACATCCACCGACGCCCTTCCTGACGCGAGAACGGACTCCTCGTGGGTGCCGCCGGAACAGCACGCCCAGTCCCTGCCCAAGGCCGTCGCCTTCGTCTGCCTCTACGTCACCGACGAAGACGACCGGCCGCTCCAGCTGCACTCCGTCTACTCCCCCGGCCACCCCTGGCACATGATCGGCGGCGCGATGGATCTGGGCGAGCGGCCCTGGGAGGCGGTGGTGCGCGAGTGCCGGGAAGAGACCGGCATGACCGCTGCGGGTCCGCCCCGGCTGCTGGCCGCCATGTACGGGCAGCCCCGGGAGCAGCGTCCGTACAGCACGCTGCAGCTGATCTTCGACGGCGGTCGCCTCACCGACGCGCAGATCCGTGGCATCCAGCTCAATCCGCGCGAGCACGACGCGGTCCGCGTCCTGCCCCTGGCCGGGTGGGAGGCGTTGATGCCGGCCCGCGATTTCGTACGGCTACGCGCCGTGGAGGAGGCCCGCCGCACCGGCGTGGCCGCGTACGTCGACACCTGGGGGAACGCATGACCAACAGCGGCATCGTCTTGATGTCCGACCGGCGAGTCGCCGCGATCCCTGTCCAGGAGTGCGGCGAGGTCCTCCTCGACGCCCGGGTGCACGGCCTGATGGTCGACGACCGCAAGCAGGACGCTGCGGGCGCCTGGGCCCACGTCCGCCAGGGCGTGCTCACACGGCTCCAGCAGGCGCAATCGCTGCTCCCCGGCGGTGTGCGGTTGCTGTTCGTCGAGGGCTACCGGCCCCCGTCCCTGCAGCGCCGGTACTTCGAGGAGTACTCCGACGAGCTCGCGCGCGCCCATCCGGACTGGCAGGCCGCTGCGATCCGGGAGGCTGCCAGCCGCTTCGTCTCACCGCCGGAGATCGCGCCGCACTCCGCCGGCGCGGCCGTCGACGTGACACTGATCGACCACCAGGGCCGCGAGCTGGATATGGGCACCCGCGTCAACGCCTCCCCGGAGGAATCCGACGGCGCCTGTTACACCGACGCCCCGGGCCTCAGTGTCCGGGCTCGCACGAACCGGGCCACATTGGGCGGCGCGCTGTCCGCCGCAGGCTTGATCAACTACCCGACGGAGTGGTGGCACTGGTCGGTCGGCGACCGGTACTGGGCGCTGCAGACCCGGCAGTCGGCCGCCCTCTACGGCCCCGTCGAACTGCCCTGAACCACCACACCACCCTTCACGAACAAGGAGCGATCTGTGGGAATCACCCCAGCCGACTGGTCCGAGCACTACACCCAGGGGCGAGGTTTCCGGCGGCTCGGGAACGAGGAGAAGACCCTGCTCGTCGAGCACGCACCGGCGCCCGAGGGCGGCCGCGCGCTCGATGTCGGCTGCGGAACAGGCGAGATGTCGGTCTACCTTGCCTCGCTCGGGTACGAGGTGGACGCCGTCGACCTGGCCGATAGCGCGCTCGCGCGGGCCCGCAAGGACCACCCCGACGCGTCGGTGCGGTGGCTGCGTCTGGACATCGAACGCGACGACCCTGCCCCGCTGGACGACACCCTCCTGTACGACCTGGTGGTCTTCCGCCTTTCGGTGGCCTTCCTGAACGACCGAACCCGTGTCCTGCACGCTCTGGGGCGCCGACTGCGCGAGGTGTAGGTTCCCAGATCCGGTGTCCTTTTCTCATCGACGATGTCCGCCGCGTAGCCAATGGGACAGGAGGTCGGGAATCATGCCTCGCGATCGCGTAGTTGGCCTCTTTGCGTGCGGGACCGCCCCCAGTCCGCTCCGCGCGGGGCCGGGGCAGGACCCCAGTGAACGGAACCGGAGGGCCAACCTTTCGCGAATGCTGCACAGGAGACCCTCGAGCTCGTGACTGCTGCGCCGGATTGGCCGACCTACTTCCCCGGCGCGATCTGCTCTCCGCCCGGAGTCGCCAATAATGTTGTCTTGTGACGGATCCGCTCTTCGATCTCGATTCGTCGATCTCAGCGCTAAACCTTTCTACTGGCGTAGAAGCCCAATGCGGAATTCGATTCCGCCGCGTAGGCGTCATAATGGACGACTCTTGGCGGCAGGGACGCCGTCCGCGACGGGCGGCGGTCTCCCTGACCGATCCCACCGCGCAGTGGAAGGTTCGCCGTGACACCGCGGCACTGGTCTCGTCGTACCGCACGGGGGCTTTCGCAATCCCGTACCGGCTCGGGTGGGAACTGCCTCCTACCGTTCAGCCCCGCAGGCCCTCAGCGCGGCGCCTTTCTCCTTGCCGCGGCTCCTGGTCGGGGTGGCCATGGCTGGCAGCATCGTCTGGCTGGTCCATGCCGAGACCAGGTCCTTCGGGGTGGCTGGTCTGGGCACTGGATCGACCGTCATGGCCGAGACCCGGTGGGCCCGCAGACAGCACGTCTCATGGACCGTTTTGAACAGCCGTGCGTTCTCGTCCCTGTGCTGTCCGCCCCTGCCACAGACGCATAGAACGAGGAAGATGCAGTGAAGTGACCCCTCGGGTCCCGACACTTTCGTTTTATGCCGCGAGGTCCAGCCGTTGGTGGCAGCGGGTCCTCGCCTGGTGCGGCGTGATGTAGCCGATCGTCGAGTGGATCAGCTCCCTGTTGTAATGATCCGCGATCCACCGGAAAACGTCCTGTCGAGCCTCCGATCTCGACGCCCAGACCGTGGTGCCGATCTCAGCTTTCAGGACGGCGAAGAAGCTCTCTGTGGCGGCGTTGTCGAAGCATGAGCCCGTCCGGCCGGTACTGTGCCGCATGTCCAACTCCACCAAAAGCGCCCAGAATTGATGAGACGTGTATTGCGATCCGCGGTCCGAATGAAAGATCGCATTGCCGGCTGTATGCCCGCCGGTATGGGCCATCCGAACCGCGTCCACGACCAGTTCGGTGCGCATGTGATCGGCTAGCGACCAGCCCACCACTTCGCGCGTGCACAGGTCGATCACCGTCGCCAGGTACAGCCAGCCCTCAGCGGTCGGCAGGCAGGTGATGTCCCCGACGAGTTTCAGGCCCGGCATCGGCGCGGTGAAGTCCCGCTGGATCAGATCCGGCGCGGGAGGGGCCGTGCGGTCCTGTTTCGTCAGCGACCTCGACTTCCGTCGCGTGATCCCGGCGATCTCGTGCTCGCGCATGATCCGCGCGACCCGCTTGCGGTTCACCACGTGCCCCTGGTCGCGAAGTTTGCGGGTGATCCGCAGGGCCCCGTAGGCTCCGGGTGAATCGGTGTGGATCTCCCGGATACGACCGACCAGGACCTCTTCCTCACCTGCCTTTTCCTGCCGCGCCAGTTGCCGACCATATCTGAGCCCTCTTTGTGGCCTCACCAGCAGCTGGCCGTGCCCGGATCGGGCTCGGCCAGCCGTGCGAAGCGCCAGTTGAGGGACGTCGGGAGCCCGGCGGCGGCCAGCACGTCGTCGATCCGGGCCCAGTCGGCGG
The DNA here is from genome assembly GCF_031844685.1 of Streptomyces sp. ITFR-21. Taxonomy (NCBI): domain Bacteria; kingdom Bacillati; phylum Actinomycetota; class Actinomycetes; order Kitasatosporales; family Streptomycetaceae; genus Actinacidiphila; species Actinacidiphila sp. ITFR-21. The sequence goes on along the minus strand of NZ_CP134606.1, from coordinate 170,884 downwards.
CGCGCTGCCACGACATGTCGTACCCGGCCGGCGGGACGACGGCGACCTCGGGGCGGTGCGGGCCGGGCAGCAGCAGGGTTCCTTCGCGGTGCCACGCCTGCCAGGCGTCGAGCGGTTCACGGTAGGCAATCGCATCGACGCCCGGGTGTCCGGTGAGCTCCGCCGTGAACAGCGCCGGCAGCGACGGATCGCCCTCGGTGTCGGCCTGGATCTCGGCGAGCTCCTCGACGTGCAGGTAGGCGGTGTCGGTGATCACCTCGGGTCCCAGGACCGCCGGCCCGCCATAGACGACCAGCCGTCCCCGGCCGTCCCCTGGCGGGGGCAGGGCGGCTCGGGCCTCCTCGATCCGGGCCGGCAGGCCGCCTGCCAATGCGGAGACGATCGCGGTGTCGTAGCGCAGGCTGTCCGAACCGATCATTTCCACCGGCTCGGGGTGGACCGGGGCGTGGGTCAGACCGAGCAGCCCGGCGGCGCGGTCAACGGTGAGCTTGTGCAGCCCCTGCTGCGCGGCCCCCGGGTCGGACAGGTCGGCGGTCAGCCGGCCGACGGCCGCGGCGAGGGTGTCCAGGGCGGCGGAGACCGGGACGAGCCGGCGGCGGCCGTGCGCGCGGACGGCGAGGACCGGGCCGAGCAGCGGGGCGCCCGGGTGGTAGCGCAGCGGCATCGCCGCCAGGTCCGCGGTCAGCCAGTCCAGTGCCCGCCGGGCTCGCTGCGCATCCCGGCACCGGTCGGCCAGCACCTGCGGTCCCAGGTCGGCGAGGACCCGGGCGGCATCCACCTCTGCGGGGACGACGCCGCACGCGAAGCCGTCCGCCAGCTCGTCGGCGGCAGTCCGGGGCCAGGCGGGGGCGAGGGCCTGGACGGCGTGGTCGGTGTACTGCAGCACCAGCTCCAGCACGTCGGTGAGGGTGAATCCGTGGGCCGCGGCGAGCTGGTCGTCGACGGCGAGCGCAGTCATGCGGGTCTGCCGCAGCACGATCAGGGGGTGGTCGAGCTGGCCGGGGTGGACCAGCAGCAGCCGGCCGGCGGCCTCGAAGCGCACCAGGGCGCGCGGGTCGCGCGGCTCGGCCTCGGTCACCGCCATCCGCCCCGGTGCCGCCCGCACGGCCGCGTCGATCAGCACCGGCAGGTCCTGGGCTCCTGCCTCGTCTCCCGGGTGCGGCGTACGGCGCAGCACCCGGGTCCACAGCAGGAGCAGGTGGTCGTGGAGGCGGGCGCAGTCTGGGGAGCCGAGCGCGGCGTCCAGGAGGATCAGCAGCGAGGTGGTCGAGTACCGTCGCAGCACCTGGTCGACCGGCTTCCACCGCACCGCCCGCAGCTGCCCGGACGTGGGCCGCTCCACCGTCGTCATCGCATCCCCTCGTCCCCGTGACTTGGTGCTGATCGTGGCAGGAACACGGGCCGGACGCCGGAGGTTTCGGGCGACAGCGCCGGCCCGGCCCGTGCGCCTGGTCGTCCCCGCCGCTCCGGTGGAGCCGATGCTCGCCCGTTCCGTCGCCGCGCTGCCCGCCACGGGCGGCAGGCGACTGCTGTTCGAGCAGAAGACGCGCTGGCAACCGGCGTTCATGCCGCGCTCACCACCTCAGAGCACTCGGCCGCGCGCGACGAGGGCACCAGAGCGTCACCGTCGAGCGGCAGGTCCGCGCACCGCGCCATCCGCTCCCGCCAGCCACTCGACCGCTCCCGGACCGGCCCCTGGACCGCGGCCCGGACCTGGCCGAGCCGATCCGCCAGCAGTGCGTCGGCGCACCGCCGGGCCGCCTCGCCGGCTGCGGCACGAACCTCCGCCTCGCCTCGCCGCCGCAACCGCTCGACCGCGGCCACCCGCTCGCCCTCGACGCGGGCCTCCGGACCATCCAGCAGGACCTCCAGCGCCCGCGCGCGCTCCCGGCCACGGATCTGCTCGGTCAGCTCCCTGACCTGCCAGGCCACCACCGCCTCCGGCAGCCCCTCGGCGCGCAGCCGCCGCGCCGTCTGCCCGGCCTCGGCCTCCAGCCGCGCGAGGCATTCGGCCAGCCGGCCCGACGCGCCCGGATCGTCCACCGGGCCGACGGCCACCGCCGCGAACTGCGCGGCCTGCTCCAGGGCCTGCCGCGCCGCGCGCTGCTGCGAGCACGTCAGGCACAGCCCGCCGGCCTCCGGCACCCCGCACTCCTCGCACGCCTGCGCGGCCAACTCCGCCTCGGACACGGCGCGTTCCTCACGACGCCGGGCCCACGCCTCCTCGCGCCGGGCACGCTCCACCACAGCCCGCTCCCGCCGGACGGCGGCCTCGGCGGCCAGCCGGGCGACCTCCTGGCCGAGCCGCTGTTCCACCTCCGTGCGGAACGCCTCCGGCTCCAGGCGGGGCAGCTCGTCGGTGACGCCCCGCGCGACCTGGTGCCGCAGGGCACGCCGGTCCTCGATCAGCAGCTCGCAGGACGGGCACACCAGCCCGGTCTCCATCCGGACCCGGTCATCACATCCCGTGGCGTAGCACTCCGCCCGTTGCGGCAGACCCCGTCGCACCAGCCACCCGACTGGATCCCGTACCGGCTGCCCGCACTGCGCGGCCAACCGCCGCTCAAGCCGCTCCGCCAGCACCACTGGCGCTTGCTCCGGGCCCACAATCCCGCTCAGCCGGACCAGCTCAGCCTGCGCCGCGGCCCGCACTCGGTGCCGACCACCCGCATGCCCGATCCTCGCCCACTCCCAACGCGCCGGAGCCAGCACCCGCGTCAGCCCTCGAGGCAACGACCACCCGACGACCACCGACCGGCCTGCCGCCGCAGCCCCTCCGCGCTTCCATCCGGCGTCGAGATCCTGCTGTTGTTCCCCGCGAAGCGGGCTACCGCGGCCCCGCGACTCGCCGAAGCCATCCACCGGGCCTGAACCAGGCTGATCCTCGCGCTCGCACGCGCGTCCCCGCAACGCCGAGGACCCCGATACGGCTTCGCCGGAAAAGCGAGACGAAGCAGCACTAGAACCACCTTGAGTAACCACCGACGCGTGGTCGGCGTGGAGCGGTGCACATTCGGCCCCACCATTGACGGCATCGATGGCTTCGTCAACGGCCTTTTCGCCCAGGTCAGAAGCGATGTCAGGCTCAGCTACCGGCGCCTCGACTCCCATCTGACCCCTGAGTGCACCATCCACGTCGAGCAGACCGCCTTCCAGGACCGCGAAGAAGCCCGGCTGCACCCACCCCTCCCCCGGCTTTCCAGGCTCCCCGGGTTCCACCGGATCCGCGCAGTGCACGCACCCCAAGCCCCGGCCATCCGAGCCGTCATCGCCGCGCTCTACGTCTGCCGGCGCCTCGTCCGGCACGACCCGCAGAGCCCTCGCGAAACGTCCGTGCGCGGCGGCCACCGCGGGCACCACCACCTTCACCCTTACGCCCGCCAGGCCCCGGCCCGGCACGTCGAGCAGCCCCTGCCCAACCAGACCGTCCACCACCCGGGCCGCCTCCGCCAGAGAGCACCCCAACAACCGCGCGACCGTCGCATCCGCACGATCGAACCCAGCAGCCACCGCTCCGCCCACCAGCCGCACGCTGCCATCCGGCCGCGCCGCCAGCACCAACCGCAGCAGCCCGAGCCGCTCAGCCGCCGCCCCCCGGCCGCGACGCGCCGCGAGCAGGCCAGGAGGCGTCTCCGGCTTACCCACCGGCGCCCACCCCGGACCGAAAACGGCCTCGCACAACGACAGCAGTACCGCGAGATCCCGCTTCTCCAACGCCAACGGGTCGACACGCCGCGCCTGAGCAGCCGTCAGCGGCAGCAACTCCCAGGACAGACCGGCCACACGGCGCACCCCTTCGACCGATTTCGTCACTACATCGGTAGTTACCGCACCATTCATGCGCAGGGCGGGAAGGGTGCGGTGGTCGACCCAGGATTTGGACACGCCAAGCCATCGAGCCAACTCAACAGCAGGCAGTTCGAGTTGCGACCTACCTGCTGGAGATTTCGCCAGCAGGACTACCGCAGCGAGGGCGACCGAGGCCGACTGCGGCCGGAGGGACCGGTCTGACAACAGTGCGTCAAGTGCCTTGGAGAGACGCTCGCGCGTACGTCGAAGCAACAGCAGCGGGTCGCCTGTTGAACGGCCGAGGGACGAAGGCGAACTCAACCTGCCTGACCGCTGGCGGAGGGCTTCTTCTCGTCGCGGCCAAGCGAGATAGCGATTTGCGGTGTTTTGGGCGTAGTCCGAAGACGACTCCTGCGAGCCTCTTTTTGGCAATACGAGACTAGCCCTATGGCTGGCGGCTATGATCTGCTCCAGAACAACATAGGGATGAGGGCAAAACGCAACCGACCGCTCGACCATCTTTCCGAAGATGCCTGGTCAGCGGGGGTGAGAGCGTCGGCCGCGCGAGAGCGGCCTCAGGTCAGGTCAGGTAGCCGTTGCACCCCTCCCCTGTCGTTGCCGGCGGTTGGCCCCGCAGGGAACGACTGAAGGCCGACGAGGTCGGCTTGATGAAGTGAACATGTGAAGAGCTCGGGGTGGCCCCCCGGGCGATGGGCGGCTTGGCTGAGCCGCCCGGGAGGCGACCTGAGGGTCGCCTTTTTCGTTCTCTCGATCACGGGCTCGCGACTCGGTGACCATGGCTGTGGGCGAGGCGTTAGCGCTACTGGAGCGTGACTGTGCCCCAGTGATCGGAGAGTTCTGTGGGTTCGGCGCAGAGGTTACAAGGGCCCACACCGGGGCTGCTTCAGCCTCGGCGCCCTTAACCGACACCCCAAACATCACGGGAAACACACTATCCTTAAATGGATCAACCTGGGGTTGAACCTTTGGAGCGTGTCTGGTGGCAAGGTATTCGGAGCAGCGCTGGCATCCGCAGCATGGCGCGTCGCCCGATCCGGAGGATCAGGCGGCCCCAACCTTTGATATGTACATGCCAGACAAGCTCCAGGGGCGCTCCATCACGTTGTCCGCGGAGCTTGGAGCCGAGGTAGCTGCGGTGGACAAGCTCGTCCGAGCGTTCAACGACGCCGCCCCGACGAGCCCTCACCTCGAATCGCTGGCCCGCTTTCTACTTCGGTCGGAGGCCGTTGCTTCATCCCGTATCGAAGGGGTCGTCGCCTCGGCCCGCGCGATCGCCCATCTTGAGCTCATGCTCGCAACCCAGACGAGTGATGATCCGCGCACCCATCGCGGGATCAGCGACGGGGCGCGCGAAGTCGTGAATAACGTCCTTGCCTTGCGTAAGGCCGTCTCCACCCTCACGGGGACCCCGACTGTCTCGGTGAAAGACATCAACGACTTGCAGGCCGCGTTGATGGTCGACACCGAGCAGGGCGAGCTTTCCGGTGAACTTCGCCGAGTGCAGAACTGGGTAGGCGGTAACGCATACAGCCCCCAGGGGGCCGAGTACGTGCCGCCGGCACCCGAAGCAGTCGAAGCGCTCATGGTGGATCTAGCCGCCTTTATCTCGGAGGAGCACCCTCTCCCCCTCGTCCAAGCGGCTCTTGCTCACGCCCAGTTTGAGACGATCCATCCATATACCGATGGCAACGGCCGGACGGGCAGAGCGCTGATCCACACGGTGCTGGCGAGGCAGGGCCTGGCCGTCGGACATGTCCTGCCGATCTCCATGTCTCTCCTTGCGCATGCCCGGGAGTACATTGCGGGCCTGAACGCCTACCGCTACGTAGGGGCGCTGAACAGCTCCGCCGCCGAGGAGGGCAGGGACACCTGGATCCGCGTGTTCCTCGCGGCGACCCGCGATGCTGTCGCGGAGGCCCGGCGCTTCACCGACGAACTCGTTCAGATGCGGAAGAGCTGGGACAGGAAGCTGGCATCCCACAGGGCGGCGCTCGGGAAGCGAGGGCAACCACGGAAGGGGGCCGCTGTCGTAAGGCTGATGGAACAACTTCCCGGCGTCCCGATCGTCACGGCAAGGGCAGCGCAGTCCCTTCTCGGGATCTCTTTCGTCTCAGCATCCGGCGCGCTCGAACAGCTGGCCGAGGCAGGAATCGTGCAGGTCAAGGAAGTCGAACGGGGCGCGCGCGCCTACTTGAGTACGGACGTACTCGACTTGATCAATGGTGCGGAGCGTCGACTGACATATACGAAGTGGGAGATGCCCGAGCTGGACACCCGCGTTTGATCACCTGTTGATCTTGGCGCCACCCACGTTCCCGCTGGAGGCTCGGAGCTTCTAACCTTTAACCGCGATGGCCGAACGTTAAAGGAAAAGATCACGTTGGGTAACGGGTAGACTACCCTACTCGGTCGGGCTCAAAGCGAGCTGGACGCGGCGCTGTGGCTGGCCGTGCCTGCGTGTGAGGCCGAGGGCGATGGTGACGGGGCCTCGCCCTCGGGAGCGGCGATCGCGGCAAGGGCGAGAAGCGGCTACCTGGCCTTGACGTAGACGATCTTCGACAGTCCAGCGCAAAGCGCCGCTGCCTGGGCGTAGGTGATGGACCGCAGCATGACCACCCCGGTCTGACGCGTGGGTGAGAGCCGTGTCGATGCGGCCCCGAACAGTTCGTAAGGCCGCTGGCTTACCGATTCACCCTGCACATCCTCAACCCAGGCCGAGATGAAAAGAGCACCGGAGGAGTCCACTCAACCTCCAGCCGTGGTGTTCCTCCGGTGCTTTCCTTCGTCCAGGCATCGGGCCGCTGACCCGGCAATCTCGCCCTCGCGTCGTCCACCAGGGCCAACGCAACGTGGGGCCCCGCGGTCGTGGTGGGTGCGGCGCCGAGGTGCCAAGGCTCACCAGTCCGCCCTGACCGCTGCCGCTCTACATCAGACGGGCTTGTCCGCAGCGCCGGGCAGGTGCCAATTCAGACTGATGGCGATCAGCTTCGAGCGGTCGGGAACCTTAGCGACTCGAACGAGGCGTCGGAGTTCACTCCGCTCCTCGGGCGTCATCCGCGTGTACACGGAGTTGCTCCCCACCCCCGCGTAGCGGATCTGACTTGCACGGACCCCGAAGCGTCGACCGTTGGATGCTGGGACAGCAGCGGCGACGACCTTGTCCCAGCCGGCCGAGTTGGCGGCCTCTACCGCCTCCCAGACGACCTCAAGGTTGGTAAGGCTGCTCTTGATCCGGTACGCCTTCAAGCGCCGATCCACGCCGGTGCTGACGTTGATGGTGACGGGCTTGTCGCCAGCGGCGTCCTCTTCCCCCGGCTCCTCGTCGATCGGTTCGGATACACGTGGCCGCGGCGTTGCACGAACAACGCCGCCTCCCGCCAGCTCCTCGTCCGACAGATCCTGACGCTCGACGCGACGCTCCGCTGTTCGCGTGGTGCCGCGCCGGCCGGAGAGCACAGCAACGTTCGGCACGTCGTAGTCGTCTTCGCCTGTCTCGGTGGCCTTAGCGTCGTCACTCATCGGGCTTCAGCTTCCTCTTCAATCGGGCGCTCCATGATCTGGCGGACCTCCTGCGTGCGCTGGAGGATCTGCCTGCAGAGCGTCTCGTAGTCGTCATACACGGATTGGATCGTGTCGGGCAGTTTGGCGCCGCCGGTGTACTGGTCGAAGAGCTCAACCAGTGGATGCTCGTCATCCCTCGAGAGGCTAGCTACAAGTTCGCTGTGCCCGATGACACGCTCAAAGCGGTGGTAGCCGGCCTTGAGGATCCCTCGAAGGTAGTCGGAAGCCTTCTTGTGAATCTGGGTGGAGTTTCGACCGGTAGCGAAGAGGATGACCCCCAGCATGGTGAGAAGGGGGTTCACTCTGCGCGCTTCATCGAAGTGCTTCTTGATCGTTTTGGTGCCGTCGAGCGAACCGCGATCCGTCTTAGTCGACATGACCACCCACCGGCCACATGCCAGGCCCTGCCTCTGCATCACCGGGTTCTCGGGCGGGAGGTCGATCAGAATGAAGTCGTAGTCGCCGGCGATCGGCAGAAGGCACTGAAGCAGCCTCAGGTCTGCGTTCTTGGTGAACTTGGACCGCAGCCTCGGGTAGACGTCCGTTACGAACTCTTCGATCTTCGGGCCGCCGACGATCAAGTCAAGGCCGGGGCGCACCGGCACAGGCTGGAGCGGAGTCCCCTTACGGAGAGCCTCGACGAGGGCCTCGCCCTCGTCGAGGTACTTCTTGTCGACGCCGAACTCATGGATGGCCAAGTTTCCCTGGCCGTTGATGTCGAGAGCCAGTATGCGGGGGTCCTGCCCGTTCTTCTTCAGGTAGCGCATCAGCATGAGAGCGAAGTTCGCCGTCACGCTGGTCTTGCCGCTGCCACCCTTGTCGTTGGCGAAGACGTAGACGTGCCAGAGGTCCTCCCACGGGATGTCCAGAGGCTCATCCTTGTCATACTCAGCTAGAGCGAAGCTGTAGGGGAGCACGTCTGTCGGCATTAGACTCCTCGCAGGTCAGGGCGTAGATCGAGCATGGGAAGGCGGGCAGCATGCAAGGCGTGAAGCAGACCGGTGCGGCTGTCGCGGAACATGTTGCCACAACGATCATCGCCAGTGCAGGCAGCCACGCAGAAACCTCTCTCGTCGAGCTTGTCGGCGCGCATGGGCGACGAGCTCTTTGGCAGACGGTGAGCATCGCTGCGGGAGTCCTTGTGGGTGGCCCGCGTGCCTCAAACGAGTGCGTAGCGCAGTGGCTGACTGCCGTTGAACCAAAGGGTCCTCACCTGCGGAAACAAGCAGTCGAACCTACTTGCACAGCTACTTGCACAGCTACTTGCAGAGCTGGTGTCTCGCTCCTGGGTTCACAAGGGTGCGTCACATCTTGCGTGCATGTAGGGATGGCTTCATGCACCACGTCTCGATGGCGCGTCGTGTGGTCGACTGACGTGCAATCGGACCAGTCGCATGCGAGCGCTAGGTGCGTGCGCCAGTTGTGTCCAGTCGGTCGGCCTTCTTGTCAAACCCTTGTGACGCAGTCAGCTGGACCCACAGACTGCACTGGAGTGGGGCAACTAGGGTGGCTTACTTCGGCGCGCTTTAGTTGCACAATGGTTAGCCTAAAGGTCGTCACAATGGCTAAGCGTTGTGCGTGCTCGATGACAGTCGAGCTATCTCGCTTGCAGCCTAGCCATGCTGGGTGCGGACTGGTTGGCCAATGGGTTAATCACCTTTCAATCATCATGTGGTGCCTTTTCGTTGACACTGGTCCTTGCCACACGAAAGGCGCGCAGACGTGCCTTAGAAGGCGAAATCTAACTAGGCTTATTGTCGGGCGTTGGGTGGACCAGTCTTGCGGCGATTTGCACAGCCATTGGCGAGGCTCGAAGTTCAGCTTTTTGCCCAGCCCAGTTTCGAGTAAGTTGATTGGGCTCTACGATCGCTTGCGTGCGCGCAAGCGAGTGTTGCTTAAAAGTGACTCTCTCTATTGCTCATTAGGCGGCCTAGATGGAGTCCGTTTGAGACGCACACCGTCTTCCTATCAGATGTGCGCTTTATGGATCCTCACGCTTAGCCTTGTGCAGCACCAGCTGTTGAGCAGACTGCCGGTTAAGGTGGGTTTCGCGCTGGTTCGCCTTATGCGTGGCGGTGAGGTTCGTCTGCTTGCTGGCAGTTGGGTGGCACTGATGCGTTGCCGCATGTTTGACCTTCAAGATGGCCCTGCGCAGGAGCTTGTGCGTTGTAGTCGTGCAAGGCTCCTTGGTCGACAACTAGGCATCAGCTCGGTAAGCAGTTTGGTTATCCATTAAGGCAACCGTGTTGTAGTCGCAATAGCGCGATTAGGAGCTATCGGATTGTAGTGCCAAGGGGCAGGCCAATGCGCGGCTCCACTAGCTCACATGTGTGCTGACCTTCGGGAATAGCGAAGCGCCTGTCAATATGCACAATTGGCCTAGTGCTCCTCTCGCCCAGTCCTAATTATTCCTTTTGAGGGTATTTCGGCCGCACCAAAAAGGGCCTCTGACCTGCATGTTTCCGCTGTGGCGGCCTATCTCGGGTCACTGGCTCCGACTGCCCGGCGGTGGTCTGAACGGCCGCGAGAGGGGCCATTGTGGCCCTCGGTGGTCTTGCCTGATGCCTCTAGGCCCTTCTCTCGGCGCGATTCGAAGATCGCAGTGAGCTGGCGGCCTGCAAGCGGGGTTGGGTGCCCGTGGCGGGGAGGCCCTGGGCGCCGGTGATTACGTGAAGCCGAAGACTCGGCCACTCTCCGCAGGTGTCCCTATCCCCTATGCAGCCGCGGCGCCGGTGGTCCACCTGGTCGGCCACACGCCAGAAGGAATACGGCGGCGCCTTCTTCTACCAGGCCCGCACCTACTACATCCCGCGTGCAGGCTCGGCCGACTGGTTCGCCGTCAGGGCCGCGTCGAGCTACGGGGAGCACCAGGAGTCCTTGCTGATTTTCGACAAGGCCGCCGGCACGTACAAGCTGACGATGGCGTTCTACACCCCCAAGGGCGAGCCTTTCCCGAAGATCGCTGTGGACCGGTACGGCTTCGCGCAGGTGGCCCAGCCGTCCCAGAAGGTCGGGTCGCTCGCCCCGTCCGAACTCGGCAGCCTCTATGAGGACTTCTTCGAGTCGGGCGGGACGAAGAAGGCGGCGAAGGCGTTCGCGGCCACCGACGCCTCGAAGGACTCGACCAAGGTCTACCGGGAACGCAATGAGGGCAAGTTGTCCACCTACCTGACGAAGAAGTTCTTCTCCCAGGAGCCGGCGCATCCCACGGTGTACGCGCTGAAGCTGGCGGGTGGGGGAGTGGTCGCCGGGTTCCCGACTGCCCACACCCAGGAGCGGATGCTCAAGCCCCAGTACATGAGCAGTTTCCAGATCGGCCCCAACGACGAAGAGGCCGTCTACAACCGCAGCAAGCGGACCGTGATCACGGACGAGTTCCAGGGCCAGGGCCTGGCACAGATGAGCCAGAAGGCCAAGCCCAAGGTCCTGACCATCGAATACCGGATGGTCGACTCGCGGTGACCATCCTCGGTGCGGGCCGGCCCGGTCCGCACCGATCAGGACCCGACGGGCGTTCACCCCTTCCCTCGGGAACATCATCGCGGCGAACTGGGAGTCGGTCGAGGGCGGCCTCGACCAGTCCGCCTGGGCCGAAGCCCGCCGCCCGCGACTGCCTCCTCGACGCCGGGCAGGCATCAGGGCCTTCACCGCCTGCGACCTGGACTACCTCCCGGCGGTGCAGTCACAGTGCGCGGGAGCCCGGCGACTCGGACGGCGGCCTCCTGCCCCTGAGGCGGGCGTTCTTCTCCGTACGGGAACGTGGACCGGCTGTCCTCTGACAAGGAAGTTGGACGCTTTGACATCGAAGTTGGACTGGTCAGGCGATCCCGAGCCGTTCTTTCCTCCTTGCCCGGTAGCGCTTCATCCTGCAGGAAGCTGAGCACGTCAGGCGCCTTTGAGACTTCGCTGGAAGCGGTATGCCGCAGACTGCGCAGTTTTCAGGCTGCTGGAGGGGCGGGGCGACGGCGATTGATCGCGGCAGGCCACGGTCGTGCCGTCGGTTCATGTAGGCCCGGTAGCTGCAGTCCTTCGAGCAGTAGAGCTTGTGAGCGGGACCGGAGAGGATCGGCGTTTCGCATGTGCGGCAGGTGCGGACAGCGGGTGGGGGAGGGGCGGCTTGATGATGCCGTCGCGTGCGTTGGGCAGCTAGTGCGTTGTCCACGAACGTTCGCCGGGTGGTGGTGACACGCCGGTCGGTGTTGGCGGTGTCGGGTCCGGAGGGTTCATCCTCATTGGCGACGTGATCGCTGTTGAGGGTGAGGACGCAGATGGCAGAGCCGGTCAGGGCACGTCGGTTGACTGATCAGGAGGGGCAGCGGCTGCAGCAGATCGTTCGGCGGGGGCGGCATGAGTCGGTGAGGGTGCGCCGGGCGTTGATCATCATGGCCTCGGCATCGGGTACGCCTGTGTCGGCGATCGCCCGGCTCGTTGCGGCGCACGAGGACACCGTGCGGGACGTGATCCACGCGTTCAACGACAGGGGGCTGGCCGCGCTGGACCCTCGGTGGGCGGGAGGCCGTCCCCGCCTGATCAGCGATGAGGACCGCGAGTTCATCATCGCGACGGCCACCACCCGCCCGGTTGCGCTGGGACGTCCCTTCACGCACTGGAGCCTGCGCAAGCTCACCGACTACCTGGCCCGCAACCGGGCCCGGACGGTGCGGATCGGCCGCGAGCGGTTGCGGCAGATCCTGCGCGAGCAGGGGATCTCCTTCCAGCGCACCCGCACCTGGAAGGAGTCCACCGATCCCGACAAGGACACCAAACTCGACCGTATCGAGCACGTGACCAGTCGCTTCCCGGACCGGTGCTTCGCCTTCGACCAGTTCGGCCCGCTGTCGATCCGCCCCTGCCACGGCACCGGCTGGGCCCGGGAGAACAAGCCCGACCGGCTGCCGGCCACCTACCACCGCACCCACGGCATCCGGTACTTCCACGGCTGCTACTCCCTCGGCGACGACCAGCTGTGGGGCGTCGCCCGCCGCCGCAAGGGAGGCGACCACAGCCTGGCGGCGATCAAGTCCATCCGGGCCGCCCGACCCGACGGCGCCCCCATCTACGTGATCATGGACAACCTCTCGGCGAACAAGACCCCGGCCGTCCGGGCCTGGGCAAAGAAGAACAAGGTCGAGCTGTGCCTGACACCGACCAGCGCATCGTGGGCCAATCCGATCGAGGCCCAGTTCGGACCCTTACGCAACTTCGTCATGGGCAACTCGAACCATCCCAACCACACCGTGCTCGCCCGCAGACTCCAGGACTACCTGCGGTGGCGCAACGCCAATGCCCGCCACCCCGACGTCCTGGCCGCTCAACGCCGCGAACGCGCCAAGATCCGCAGCGAACGCCAGCAACGCTGGGGCCGCCCACGACCCAAAGCTGCCTAACGAACCCCGGCAACGTTCGTGGACAACGCACTAGCCGGCAGGCTTCCGAGCAGTATCGGCGCGGTCCGCCACCATCGGAGGGTTGGACGAACTGTCCGCCGCAGTGCGGACAGGTAGTGCCTCGTTTCGCCGGTCTGCTGGGGTTCTTGGGGTGGCGCCTGCGGTAGCTCTTCTGCCGGCAGGCCTGGGAACATCGCCGACGTGGGGTGAGGTAGTCCTTGATCGGCATGGGCTTGCCGCATTCGACGCAGTGCTTCCGTTCCAGGATCTCCATCAGCAGAGCGGGATCGCGGCCGGTGACCGTGGCCAGACGTTCCCAGGACGGCTTGGCCTTTGGAAGGTCGAGCTCGCGCAGGTAGTCGCGCAGGTAGCTGGGCTTGAGGAAGTTCGCGGTGGCCAGACGTTCGATGAATGCTGTGCGTCCCTCGCCCTCTCGTGGGCGGGGCTGGATGGGCAGCTGCCTGACCGGGACCGTGCTGCGGTGGGTGCTGTTCACCAGCTCTCCCTCGCGCTGGTGACGAGCTCGGGGGATTCCGCGGCGACGTCCAGCGGGATCGCTTCCAGGGTTTCCCGGGTGATCCGCTCGGCGCCGGTGAGGATCGCGTCGATCGCGGCGCCGCGGATCTGGTGGGACAGGGCTCCGATCATCCCGCCGGTGCGTTTGTGCAGGTAGCGGTCGAGTTCGACCAGCGTTCCCGGTGTGTGGCGGTGCAGCAGTAGCGTTCTCTCCATGGTGCTGACCAGCCCTTTCCACTCGTGGTTGTAAGGGAAGGGGTGGGTGGGGATCAGAGTGAAGCGTCCGGCGATCTGGGCTCCGCGGGTGCCGGAGAGCAGGCTGCTGTGCTCGATGTCGATGCCGGCGTAGATGAACGTGGCGGCGATGCGTTCGGAGAAGTACTTGAGGGTGTCGGCGACCTCGGCGCCGTGGCGGGTGGTCAGGGATATGTTGTGCAGTTCGTCGACCAGCACGAGTCCGGTGCGGGCCGTGGTGCAGACGCCGACGACCGAGTCGATGATGTCGGTGATGTCGGTGATGTTGAACTTGCCGGTCGTTGGCAGCCCGAGGAACCGGGCGAACTCGGCCGCGATCATGCGGGGGGTCGCGGCCGGCGGAACGGTGACGTAGACGACCGGGATGCGGTCATCGACATCCGGGTGCCGTGCCCAGTCTTGAAGTTCGTGGGCCAGGCCGAGTTGGGTGATCGCGATGGTCTTCCCGGTCCCCGCCGGCCCTGAGATGATCAGGCCGCGGCGGGCACTGACCGCATGCCGGTTGAGCAGAATCAGGCGACGTCCGCTGGTCACAGTGTGTCGGACCGTGGAGGTGGCCACCACGAGCAGGCGGGCGTGATGGTCCAGGCGGTCCTCGTTGTAGTGGTCCAGGTCGGCGTCGGAGAGAGCCGCGTACTCGTCCTCGCTCAGCAGCGCGGGTGACGAAGGCGGCTGTGAGGTGAACGCGCGCCAGCCCTCTCGCGTGGTCAGATGCCGGGCGGCTTCCGTGTCCACGGTCTCCGTCACGAGCGTCTCCACGGGTTTTCCAGCGGATCGAACAGGCCGAGCGGGATGACCTCAGCGAGCTCCTCCGACTCGGACCGCTGCGCGGCTGCGGGCTCGTCGACCGGTTCCGGTGCCGCAGCCGGCGCAGGCAGAGGCGTCGAGGAGCGGGCGGCCCGGGTGCGGGCTGCGACTCTGCGGTCCTGCTTGGTCGTCTTGCCCTTGGGCGGTCGTCCGGGTCCGGCGTGGGCCCGGGTCAGCAGGGCGGTGACGGCGTCGGCGATCTCGGCTTCGGTGGCGCCGGGCAGTTTGCGGGCCTCGTGGTCCCAGGCCAGTTCGCCGAAGGGCACCGGCACCCGCTTCAGGTGCTTCCAGAAGACCGGGACCCACTCGCCCTGGCCACGGTGGTTGCGCAGCCAGATCCGGGAGACGTCGTAGGGATCGCGGTGAATCTCCCAAAGGCCCCTCTTGGCCGTGATGCCGGAGTGCTGGCGCCGCATCGGGCCGAGGTCAGCGCTGTTGTAGGTGCGGTTCTTGATCTTGATGCCGTAGTCGTTGACCGCTCGCCATTCGGCCGGCAGCAACTCGATGTAGTCGTCGCCGCCCAGGGCGACCGGAACATAGCCGCAGGCCTCCACGAGCGCGGCGTACTTCTCGTTCGGGGTGAACAGCCGGCCCGGATGGGACGGGTCGCGCAGCCCGTCGTGCGGGCGGTTCTGCCACTTCGCGACGATCCACTCGTCCAGGAGGTCCTGGAGCTCCAGCAGGGACCATGCCCGTCCATGGTCCAGATTCCGACCGCGGTGTTCGGGGCTGCGGCCGGTGTAGGTGGGCAGAAACTGGACGAACAGCGAGGCCACCGAGCCGAGCACCCTCTCGATGTGCCCCTTCTCGAACGGGGAGCCCTTGTGGGTGGGCAGGAAGTCGATCTCCAGGAAGCGGCAGGACGACTTGAAGTTCCGCGAGATGAAGACTTTGCCGTGGTCGCAGACGATCGTCTCGGGGACGATCACGGGGCGGGCCGCCGCGTGTTCGAGCCGTTCGTCCAGCGTCAGCAGTCGCCGGTGCGGCAGCACCGACCGGGACATCTTCAGCGCGTCCACCCACCCGGGCCGCATGGGCTCCGGGGTGACGGTGCGGGCCAGCAGCACGCTGGCGTCGACCGACTTGGTGGTGGGCCGCAGCACCGCCGCGGTCAGCGTCTGGGTCGCGACGTCGATCATGGCCAGGAGCTCGACTTTGCCCACCACCCCGTTGTCGAGGAGGACCAGGACATCGAGCGGGGTGGAGTCGATCTGCATCACCTCGCCCGGCGCGAAAACCGGCAGTTCCCCGAATTCGCCGCTGGCCCCGTGAGCCCGGGACCTGCGAGTTGTGGCTGAGCTGAAGGTGTGGGTGTTCCGGGTGAGCTTGTCCAGCAGCCGGTAGAGGGTCCGCTCGGAGGGCAGCTTGATGAGCTGGCCGGCAGGCGTCTCCTTGAGGATCTCACCGGTCCGCCAGAGCAGGAACGTCCCCCGCCGGGTCGAAGCGTCTGTCGCTTCGGCGATGGCCTGCCGCATGGCCGCGACCACGGTCTCATCCACGGACCCGAACTCGCGCTTCTTGCGGACCGGACGCCGGTCGGCCAGGCCCACGACCCCCTCGGCCTGGTAGCGGCGCCGGTAGTTGGCGACCGTCTGAGCAGCCACCTCGTGGCCAGCGGCGGTCAATTCGGCGGCCTTGGCCCGCTGCCGGGCGGTCAGCGAGCGGCCCGGCCCGTACTCGGGCCTCGGTGGCGTCCCGGCAGCGGCGCCAGGCGGCAGCCCGTGCAGGACTTCAAGGATGTGCCCCTCCCACCACAGGGCCTTGGCCATCACCTGCTTCGGGAACGTATCCAACAACGAGGCCGCCGGAAGCGGCTGGCGCACGGGGACGTCAATGACGGCGAAGCCGTCCCGCTTCAGCAGTTCGTCCAGTTCAACGACCACCTCGGCCCCGTGGGCGCCAGCCAGAGTCACCGTGGTCGCGGTCACCGCCGTGACCCCGCGGACATGTCCGTCGAGCCGGATCCAGGCCCCGATCTCGATACCCGCCGGCCGCCGCATCGCGTTCACCGGACCCGTCCCTTCCAGACCCAGCTATCGTCGTGCAGCAGCTCTCCCTGCAGGTCAGCGGTCAAAACACCCGACCACATCAGGTGGAACAGCACCGGCAACACCGCCAGCCGGTCGCCCGCCTCCAGCACCCCGTCCAGCAAACGCGTCGGCTTCTCGAACACCTCCAGCAGCCGTGCCGCGATCAACCACCGCAGACACCGGCGCCGCCGGTAGCGCGCGAGCCACCGCACGTTCGCCATGAACACCGGATCCGGCACCCCGACCCGAACGAATTCCCATCCTGCCGCCCGGCAGGCATCCTCTGTCGCCGCGAAGGACTCCGCGGCTGCCTTGTCGACCTGGTCATCGGCCCGCACGTCCACGACGCGGCCGCGGCCGTCAGCGAGCCGAACGAAGTAATCGGGCGCGTGCCGCCGCGAACGGACCCCATCGTGCCAGTGCAGCCAGAACGGCTGCGAGGCGATGGCCGCCACCTGCGGATCGCGGTCCATCAGGATCAGCCGATCCCTCTCCAACCACGACTCGTAGCCGACATGGTCCCGAGCGGTCACGCAGTAGTACCAGCCCGCGAAGCTCTCCATGCCCTTGGCCCAGCGGAAACCACGGACGGGTTCCACGGCCTCGAACGGGGTACCCCAGACCTGCCCCAACGGCCGTCGTTCACGACGCCCCGACTCGAAGAAGTCCAGCTCAAAAGCCGACAGCGCGGCATCGCCGTACGCAAGAGCCGGCGCCCCCACCCTGCCCCCAACCCCATCGGTCCAAGATCAGTGGCAGGAACGTAGCGGTTGTCCAACATCACTGGCAAACGATCCAGGTTCGACGTCAGAGGACACCGGCGACGTCGCTGCGGGGCGGTGATTCGAAGAAGCCGGCCGTGGGTGTCACACCGCAGCCCAGATCGGCACCTGTAGCAGGCGAGGGGCGAACGCCCCCTCGCCTGTTGCCGGATCCGTCCCAGGAGCGTCTCGATGACCGTCGTTGTGCCCACATCGCCCACCCTGCCCGGGGACGTCCTCGCCTTCGTCCGGCATCCGCCGGCGGCCCGGCCCGCCCGGCTCGCGCGGGCGCGCCGGCTGCTGGGCGAGCCGGGCGTACGGCCCCTGCTGGAAGAAGCCGTACACCTTCGGCAACTGCGTCCGGGCGTTCTGACGCTGGCCCAGGTCGACGTCTGCGACGCCCCCGACACCGTGTTCACGGCACGGGCCGAGCACTGGATGCGCGTTGCCCAGACCACCTGGCAGGAGTCGGCGGCGTTCCTCGCCGACGTGGCCTGGCAGGCGCGGCGCGACGGCCGCCGGCTGGCCGAGGAGATTCCCGGCGGTGCTGCCTCCGCCAGCGATGCGCTGACCGCCCGGACCCGCATCCATCTTCTGGGGCTCGCGCTGCGGTACGACTTCCGCCGGGCCGCGCTGGAGGAGGCGCTGCGCGCGCACCGGGGACCGTGGGACGTCTTCACCCGCGCGCTGCTGGCGTTCGCGCTGCTCGGCCAGTCCAAGCCGCAGGGACTGCAGGTGATGGACGACGTCCTGGCCGACGCCGGCGACGACGTGAAGGTGCTCCACACGCTGCTGCACGGGCTGTGGCTCGGCGACGGCCTGCCCGAGCGCCACCAGCACATGCTGAGCATTCTGTCGCGTCCGCCGTTTCGCGGGCGTACCGACGCCGTCGCGCTGTTCCGGGAGGCCGGCGTCCTGCGGGAGATGCGGTGCTTCGGCGAGGCCCTGGCCACCATCGACCGGGCGTTGGAGCTGCTGCCGCCCGGTGACCCCGGCGTCCACGACGACCTGGTCCGGGAAAGGGCACTGATTATCGTGGCCCGGGACGCGTACGCGATGGCGCGGTCGGTCTGCGCGGGCGCGCCGGCGGGCCGGTGACAGCGCACCGGCCGGCCGGCGGTCTCGGAGGCTGCGGCCGGCCGGTTCCTGCGGGTCTCAGTGCGGCAGTGCCGCGTAGGCGAGGTGGGCCAGCAGCAGCACCGCCGCACGGTCCAGGAGATCGTCGGGGTCCCCGTGGGTGCGGAAGAGGGCCAGCGCGGTGTCGGCGAGGGTGAGCAACTCGCCTCGGGTGAAGACGGAATCGAGGTCCCGGGCGTGGGGACGGCCCTCATCAAGGTCGTCCAGGGCGAGCGCCAGGCGCTCGCGCAGCGGCCCCGCCTCCGGTGGCAGCGGCGTACCGGCGCGGGCTGGGTGGTGGCGGTGGCCGAGGGTGTCGCAGGCGCGGGCCAGGCTCACCAGGTCCGTTGTGGTCAGGTCGTCGCGTGTGACGGGCAGGACGGCGGAGTCGGCCAGCCCGAGCACCTTCCACAACCCGGTAGGAGCGCGGCCGACGGAGGCGGGCGCGGCGGCACATCGCGCGCAGTGGCCGGAGTCGGAGAGGAACTCCGCGCAGCCGGGCGTTTCGCACAGGTCGGTCTCGGCGACAGCGCCCGGCACGAAGCGCAGCCACAGCCGGCCGTCTGCGGTGCGGAGGTTCAGCGTCTCGGACGGCGTGCACCACACGCTGCCTGCGGGCTGGGCGCGCAGCACCCGCCGGGCGGCCAGCAGGACGTCCAGGCCGGGCAGGTCGCGCTGGCCGGGATCGCCGGGTGCAGCCCAGCCGGATGCGGTGCGCACGTGGACGACGTAGTCGGCGTCCGGATCGACCGCCTGGCGGGCGGCGGTGTAGGCAGGGGACAGAGTCATGCCGAAGCTCCGTGGGTCAGGGGGTGGATGTGCTCGTGTTCGCCGCCGTTGTCCACTTCGACCAGCAGCAGGCCGGGCCCGTCGTTCTGGTCCTCGATGTGGACGTACGGCACGTCGGTGGCGTCGCCCCAGCGGGCGCGGCGGCGGATGAGGACGCTGATGCCGAAGACGGCGAACTCGTAGACGTCGCTGGGGGTGTTGTCCTCGGGGCTGGCGTCGACGACGGTGATCGAGGCGTCGCGGACGCGGAAGAGGTGGGGGTCGGACACGTCGTGCTCCAGAGGGGGCGGGGAGGGGCAGGGCCCTGGTTAGGAATGAGGGGCGGGAGGAAGGTCGTCCGGGGTGGCGATGCCGAGGTCGACGCGGACCTTCAGGCCCTCGACGAGGAGGTGGGCTTCGGCGCGCACGATCCGGCCGACCGTCTCGGGCTCGTCCAGGTCGTCGGCCAGGCGCAGAGTCCCGTCGCCGGAGGCGGTGAACCCGAGCCCGGTGAGGACGGCGTGCGCCCGCTGCCCGGCCGCGGTGGCGGACACCGTGCTGCCGCGCACCGTGATGTGCGCGTCGTCCCGCGCTGCTGCGGACTGCGGCAGGCGGGCGGTCCAGGCGAGTTCGACGATGTCCAGGGTGTGGGGCAGGAGCTGGCCGATCGCGTCGCCGGTCCGCGCGGCCGTGCCGCCGGTGCCCGGGGGCAGGAGGTAGACGGTGCGGCCCAGGTGCTCGCGGGGGCCGAAGCCGGCCGAGGTAAGGATGCCGGGGGCGGCGGCGACCGGTCGGTTCAGGAGGGCGAACGTCCAGCCGTTGTCGGTGGAGCCGAAGAAGACGTCGTTGTGGTCGGTGAGGGCCATCACAAGGGGGCCTTTCTGCCGGAGGGCGGATGAGGAACGAGGAGGCGGAAGGACGGGGGCGGCTATGCGCCCGCCCCGCCCAGGTAGGTGCGCAGCCGGCGCAGCGCGGTGAGGATGTGCCGTTTCCGCCCGTCCGGGTCCTGCTCGGCGAAGTCCCGCTCCTCGCTGGTCCAGCAGTAGGAGACGAGGTCGGTGAGGCTGGCGCGGATCACCGGCGGCAGCAGCGCGGCGGGAGCGCCGACCGCGTCCGCGTCGGCCGTGGCGTCGTCGACCGCCGTGTCGCCGATCTGGTCCAGGCGGACGGTGTCCGGCTCGATGGTCAACGCGCTGACGCGTACGCCGGCCGGGCGCGGACCGGCCGGGTCGATCTCCCCACCCGTGGCTGCCTCCACCCGGGCGCGGGCCTCGGGCACGGTGGGACCGGTGGCGCGCACCATCACCGTGGCCAGGGCGAGGAACGCCACGTCCTGCCCGGCACTGGGCGGCGGGGACGTGTAGGCGGCGGGGTCCAGCACGGTCAGCGCCTCAACGATCGCGTCGCACAGACGGGAGGGAACGAGGTTGGAGTTCTGCAG
Organism: Streptomyces sp. ITFR-21; assembly: GCF_031844685.1. Lineage (NCBI taxonomy): Bacteria > Bacillati > Actinomycetota > Actinomycetes > Kitasatosporales > Streptomycetaceae > Actinacidiphila > Actinacidiphila sp. ITFR-21. The sequence goes on along the minus strand of NZ_CP134606.1, from coordinate 150,432 downwards.
GAGCGTCAGTTTGTCGCCGGGGTTTTCGGCCGCGTCGATCGCGTCGAGGACCTGCTGGTCCTCGGCGTCGTCGCAGGCCCATTGGGATGCCTCGGTGAGCAGCGCCTCCAGGAGCGCGTCGGCCGCGGCCGTGCTGGTGGTCATGGGGACGTCCTTGTGTTCGGGGCGGGGCCGGGCCCGCGCGGGGCGGGCCCGGCCGGGCGGGGGAGTGGGGAGGGGGTGTCAGGCCGGGCCGGGGATGGGGTGGGCCAGGCTCAGGCGGGTGTGGGGCTGGCTCTCGTTCCACTGGTTGATGCAGTCGGGACAGGTGGCCAGCCGGGGGTCGGTGGCGATGGGCTGGGTGACGCTTCCGCACAGGGCCGGCGCGGGATCGGTGGGGGCCAGCGGGGTGCTGAGCGGTTCCGGCCGCCAGCGCCGGGGGTCGGTCCGTTCCGCGATGCACGCGTCGGCGAAGGGCACCGGCGGGGCTTCGTGGACGGCGAGGGCGAGTTGGAGCAGCCGGTCGCGCAGCTGCTCTCTCGGGCCGTGGAGGGCGATGCCGTTGCTGCCGGTCCACACGGCCACAGCGATCTCGCCCGGTTCGACGACGGCTCCGTCGATGTCTTCGCCGGGGAAGAGGAGTTGGGCTCCGCTGGTGGCGTGTGCCCATTCGAGGCGGTCGCTCATGACGCGATGTCCTTTCCGAAGGAGGGGAGGAGAAGGAGCAGGAGGAGGGCGGGCTACGGGCGGGGGGCGGTCTCCCAGCGGACGGGCACGCTCTCGTCGACGACCAGGCGGGAGCGCGCGGGGTCCTTGCGCCAGATCCGCTGTTTGATCCACTCGTGGGCCTTCAGCCGGCCGTCGAGGCTGCGGGTGGGCCCGTAGGCGATGGGGGAGTGGGCGGGGAGGTGGTCGCCGTCGATGCGCAGCCCAGCGGTGATGACGGCGGTCTTCATGTGGCCGCTGCGGCTGTCGGAGGAGCAGCGCACCCGGACTTCCGGGCTGCCCTCTCCCCGTTCGACCCGGATCAGGAGAACCGTCAGTTCGCGGATCTCCGGGTCGTCGCAGCCCCGTTCGGCTTCGGCCCGGATCAGCCAGGCGGCGTGGTGGGCGAGGACGCGGCTGCGGATGGCTTCGGGGGTGACGGGCATGTCGGTTCCGCGCATGCGAAAGCTCCCTGGGGCGGCGGTGATGAGGTGCCGGGGCCCGATGCGTGTGCAGCACCGCTGCGGGGCCCTGGATGCCGGGGGAGAGGCCCACCCGGTGAGAACTACACTACAAGCAATTATCGAGATATGCAACGCAAGGTTGAGGGGTTCATCTCGTGCGGTGCGAACTCTGCCTAGTACGAGCGGACGACCGCGATCCGGACGGTCCGGCCGCCGGGAAGCCGGGCCGTGCCGTCCACTCCGCTGTCCGAGTGCCACAGCCGGAGCCGCTCCAGCCCCCGGCCGGCCGCCGCGCCCAGCTCGTCCAGGTCGTCGCCCTCGGCGGCCGTGAGCAGCAGTCTGACCGTGAGGGCGCTGCCCTGGTCGCTCACCCACAGCTCCGGTGCGCCCAGAATCTGCTCGTCCAGCCCGTGGAGCCACGGCAGCACGGCGCGCAGCAGGTCCGCAGTCTGCCGGGTGGACGTCGCGCGGTCCTCGCCGCCGCCTCGGGAGGCAGAGGCGGCGGCGACCAGGACGGGGCCCTCGGCGAGATCTGCCGTGAGCGAGCACACCGTCGCCGCGTCCGGCGGCGACTGAATCAGCTCGGCTCCCAGCACGCCGGCGAGCCGGACCAGGCTCTCCCGGGCCTCCGGGGTGGGCCCGCCCATCTCGACCTGCACGTCCCGCGCGCTCAGGCCCAACTGCAGCGGCACCAGGGGCCCGCACGCATCCAGCAGCCGGGCGGTGGCCTGCACGCAGCAGGCCAGAGAGAACGACATGGCGGCCATTGTCGCCCCCCGGCTCGTCCGCCGGACCGGTCCGGGGACTTGTGCCCGGGGACCTGCCGCCTGAACGGCATATTCAGGTAATTCCGGTGACGGAAAAATCCGCGCCTGGTGGCGCGGTCACGGGCACAGCGAAGATCTGTGTCTGCACCAACACCGTTGATCCCGAACGCGGGCACGTGCCCGGTTCCCGCGTCACGGCGTGCTGCTCACCAGCCCGGTGAGAAGTGCTGTGGCCGCCGCCCACCATCACCAGGCAGGCACCTCGACATGACGGTCACCGCCGCGCAACCCGCGGCCACACTTTCTTCCTCCTCCGCGCCGTCCGCCCGGACGATCATCACCGCGCTCCTGGCCACCACTCTCCTGATCAAGGCATGCGGGTTCGCCTACGACTTCCTGGGCTACTACATCGGTGACGCCCACGGCACGACGGCGGCCGGCGCCGCACTGACGGTGTTCGGCATCGGCTGGTGCGTCGGGCAGCTGGCCAGCGGTGCGGTCACCGACCGGCTGGGAGCCAGGACGGCCTGCTCGATCGGTCTGCTGCTCGCCGCGGCCGCCTGCGCCGGCCTGGCCGCCGCCGGCACCCTGCGGGCGCTGCTGCTGCTCGCGTTCTGCCTCGGCTGCACGATGGACGTGTCGCGGCCCGCCCTGTCCGCGGAGATCAACGAGCGGGTGACGAGCGAGGGCGCCCGTACCCGTGCCCAGGGCTGGATGTACTGGGTGTCGAACGTGGGCGTCTCCCTCAGCGGCGGCGTGGGCGGCTATCTGGCCCACGAGCACGGCTACCAGGCGCTGTTCGTCGCCAACGCCGTCGCCTGCGTGGCGGCGGCCGTGTTCGCACGCCGCGTCCTGAGCGGCCGCCCCGCAGCCCGCGACGGACAAGAAGTGCGCTCTTACCGGAAATTGCTGGCCGACGTCTCCCTGCGGTGGATGGTCACCGCCTCGATCGCCACGATGGTGTGCGCCTACGGCCTGGTCAGCGTGCTCCCGCTGGTGATGAACGCCGACGGCCTCCCCCCGTCCGCGTACGGCACCGCCATGATCGCCAACACCGTCGCCGTGCTGGTGATCAGCCCTCCTCTGACCCGCGTTCTCGTCGGCCGGGACGACCGCGTCCGCTTCGCCGTAGCCCCGGTGCTCGCGGCCGGGAGCCTGGTCCTGGGGGCCGCCATGGGTCTGGCGGCCCTTCAGCACACCACGCTCGGCTACTCCGTTGCAGCCGTGGCCACGGTCCCCGGAGAGGTCTGCTACTGCGTCGCGATCGGTGCCTACCTCGCGACGGCCGCCCCGCCCGGCGCGATCGGCCGCTACCAGGCGGCACTGAGCGGAGCGGGCGCCATCGCCTCACTCACCCCGCTCGGGATCGCCATTGCCCTCAACACCGGCGGCCGTCCCCTGGTCGCGGGTCTGCTCGCGGCCAGCGCAGCCGTCGCCGCCCTCGCGTGCCTGCCGCTGTCCCGCTCCCTGCGCATCTCAGCCTGATTCCGCCATCCCGAGCCCCGAGCACGCACCGCGCGGCGACGCACTGCCGTGCCCGACACCCCACTGCGAGAGGAACAACCCCATGCAGGTCGTGATCGTCGACGGGTACTCCACCGGTGCCGCCCTTGCCCGGCGTCTTGCCGGAGCGGGCGTCGAGTGCGTCCACGTGCGAAGCCGCCCGGACGTGCGGCCCTTCCTCCTGCGGACGTTCCGCCCGCAGGACTACGTGCGCGATCTGGGCTTCACCGAGGACGTGACGACTCTGGCGCACCGGCTCAACGGCCATCACCTCGCGCGCGTTGTGGCCGGCACGGAGTCCGGCGTCCTCCTGGCGGAGACGCTCTCGCGCACCCTGGGCCTGCCCACGAACGTGCCCCACCTGTTGCCGGCGCGCCGGGACAAGGCCCTGATGGCCGAGGCCGTCAGCGCCGCGGGCCTGGCGGCTCCGCACAGCACCGTGGTGACAACCGCCCGCGCGGCAGCGGACTGGTTCGCAGCGTCGGGCCTGACGGAAGCCGTCGTCAAACCCCTCGCCAGCGCGGGCACCGACGGGGTGACGTTCTGCGCCTCGCCGGAACAAGCCGCCCGAGCCGGCCACGCGATCCTCAGCGCACCCAACGCCTTCGGCGAACCCAACCGTGCCGTGCTCGTCCAAGAACGCGTGCACGGAACCGAGTACTACATCACCACGGTCTCGGCGGCCGGCGTCCACCACACGGCGGAGATCTGGCGCTACACCAAGCGGGTGGGCCCGGCGGCCACGCCCGTCTACGACTTCGAGGAGCCCGTCGCCCCCGCGAGCGCCGAAGGGCGGCTGCTCACCGCCTTCGTGGGGAAGGTGCTCGATGCCCTCGGCATCACCGAGACACCGGCGCACACCGAGGTCATGCTCACCTCCCGGGGCCCGGTATTGATCGAGACGGGCGCCCGCCTGGGCGGAGCTACCGCGCCGGATGTGGTGGACGCCTACCTGGGCCTGTCCCAGACCACGCTGGCGGTCACCGCCTTGACCGATCCGCAGTCGCTGCACAGCCACGCCGCCGTCTCCGGCGGTCGGCCGCTGCGCTGCGTCCAGTTCGTCAACCACCACCGGGGATGCGCCAGCGCCGAGGCCCTCACCAAGATCGCGGAACTGCCGAGCGTCGTATTCGCCGCCCGGGCCGCCGACCCCGGCACGGTCCTGGAGCCGACCACCGACCTGCTGACCTCGCCGGGCTACGCCTACCTCGCCGCCCCCAGCCTCACCGAACTGACCCGGGACTACGAAACCCTGCGTGCCTGGGAGCACGAGGGCATCTACACCAGGTGAACCAGGGCCGGCCCCGGCCGGCTTCCACGATCTGCGCCCGGCAGCGCGCCCGAGACAGACACGGGCCCGGCTCCTTCCCGGAGCCGGGCCCGTGCGATGCGTTGTGTCCGTCCGGCGGGCGACACGGCGGCGAGCGTCGTCAGTTCGGTTCGCTGTTGGCCTCGCGGAGCAGATCCTTGTGCACCCTCAGGGCCGCGGCGGCGTAGGCGGCCGGCAAGGGGTTCGCGCCCTGCACCTCGGCCATTGCCTTCAGGAACTGCGCGTGGGCGATCTGGTCCGCGTCGTCGACGGCCTCCTCGACGAGGCGGAAGGCGCTGCCGGCGAAGCGGCGCAGCGCGATGCGGGCCGTGCGGCCGGCGGTCCCCTGGGTGTCGTGCTCGACCACGCAGTCGGCGTGCGTGTCGCCGATCTCAGCCACGCGCAGCATCCGCTCGCGGGCAACCATGTCCGGTGCCATGTCCTGCCAGAGCTGCCGCACGCGGACTCCGTCTGTCCCCGTCGTACCGGTGGGAGAAGAGCTGTCGCTCACTGATGACTCCTTCTTCCTTCAGGAACGGGCGGCGGCCTTGCGGCCGCTGCCCCGGTGGATGAGCATGCCGACCCGGGCGTCAGGACGTGACGGCCGGGTCGGTCGTAGCGCGGCCGCGAACGGTATGGGCGTGCGCCTCCGCGCAGAAGCGGCAGATGAGAACCCACAACGGCAGTGACAGTCCGGGCAGTTCGTCCTGGAGGAGCCGGGCCGCCTCGTGGATCGAGTGCTGGCTCCGGGCGACGTCCATCTCGTCGACTTCGCGGCGCGACCGCTCCAGCAGCCGCGCGGCGGTGAGGATGCCGGTGTGCGCGTCGTAGCTGATCTTCTCCAGCCGCATCGGGCTGACCGGGGTGAACAGGGAAGGCACGGGCGGAGCCGGGTCGAACGCCGACAGGCGCTCCGCGCTGTACCGCGTGGCCAGCAGTTCGACGATGTAGGTCACGGCGACCTGCCAGGCGGCCACGTCCCGCTCGCCGGTGCGGATCTGGAAGGCGGTGATGGCCCGGTCGGCGTTCTCCTCAGCCCTGGCCAGAGCGCCGGGGCCGCCGCCGAGCCGGAAGTCCTCCAGCGCCTGGGCGGCCTCCAGCACGTTCACCTGGGCCGAGGGGGCGTAGTCCTCCAGGCTGCGTCGCATGAGGATATCGGTGCCGTTCTCCACAGTGATCAGGGAGCCGGGCGCGGCGGGTTCACCAGGCTCGGAGGGAAGGTGGGGACGGGGCGTGCGAAAGGTCATGATCTTCGATCTCCTTTGGGTGTTGAGCTGATGACGTTCGGCGGGCTGGCCGCGCATCGCTCCCCGGCGGGGGTGTGGGGACGGCTGGACCTTCTGCCTACTCGCTGCTCTCAGGCGGTCATCCGCAACCGTTCGTCCCAGCAGCAGGAGCCCACCCACCCGTTGTCGTGCCGGTGCGCGGTGGCTCGCAGGATTTCTCCCCCGCACACCTTGCACCGCTCCAGTTCGACGTCGACGCCGTGCTCTTCGAGCACCGCAGCGATCTGTGCCTGAGTGGGGTACCGGTCGAACGACTCAGCGGTCAGCACTTCGTCACGAACGCTCACCAGCTCGTATGAACGATCGTCAATGCCGTTCCAGACCAGTTCTCGGACGAAGTACCGCTCTCCTTCTACTTCGAATGGATCATGGTCGATTTCCCCGACGACGACGCTGCCAGGCCTTGAAGCATTTCCCACGGTGATACCTACCTTCGTACGTGAGGATTCGAGCAAAACGGTTGATGAGGAGAGGGGTCCAAGGGGTGTGCCAGGGATCTCCTGGTAGGCGAGACGGGCCCGCTGGGCCGGACGATCGCCATCAGGCGGGCAGGGTGTACGTCTCGACATCGGTGATAGGAGGCTCATCGGGGAGTGGGTCGTACTCCCAGTAGCGAAAGCGGTAGTTCTTCGGCGGATCGGCGGGGTGGTATGGCGCCGTGGTGATGACGGCGGAGCAGCGCAGGAACCGGCGCCCGTCGGCGTAGCCGTAGCCGTGGTGCTCTTCGCCGTGGACGGAGAAGACCTGGGGATCGACCGTGCCGGGTGCCAGAAGCCGGAAGAACAAAGGGGTGCGCTTGCGGAACCTGCTGTGGCCGGCCTCGCGGGACCAGTGCTCACTGAACCAGTCCAGGGTGCGCAGTTCGACGCGGTCGGGGGTGATGACGAGGAACACCGGGTCCGCCTCGTCATCGCGCCACAGCGGCGTGCGCGGGGCGGAGGCTGTCCGGCTGGGGTGCGGAGTGCGGGCCGGTGCGGGCGCGGAGTGCCGGTCGGGCGAGGTGGAGGACGGGGGGGTGCGGGTGGGGTGAGGCCATGAGTTGCTCCCGAAGGTGCGCGGCGGGCGGGGGGGAACGGGGGCGCCGCGCCGTCGTGCGGCCGCCCCGTCTGTGCTGGGGTGCTCAGCAGCCGTACTCGCAGCCCTCGTCGAGGAGGAGGGCGGGGATGTGGCTGTGGTGGCAGTCGTTCTCGCCACGGACCTCGGACGGCAGGTCATCGAAGCCGAGTCCGCACGCTGCGAGCGTGCTCACGACCTCGACCAGGCCGTTCACTCCTTCGAGCGCACCGGCAGGCCAGCGGTCCCGGAGGCGGGCGGGCATCGGAGGAAGCGGTGAGGTGTCTGTCACGAGATCGCGAACGGTGCGGCCGCCGGCCGAGATCAGCCGCGCGGGCCTGAAGCTGCCGCCGTCGTCCTCGGCCAGCACCAGGGCGTAGGCCGCCGGGTACATCGCGCGCAGCGCCCCAGCCAGGTCCGAGGCCACCTGGACCGCAGTCTCGCGCTGGCGCCGGTGCAGCTCATTCAGGCGTGACCACGCGGTTCCCGCTTCTTCCTCGGCCCGGTCCTGCTCCAGAGCGTCGGCGATGCGCACGGCGCACCGCCGCGCCTCGGGCTCCTCCGGCAGATGCCCGTCATCCTCAGCGGCCAGAGCCAGGAAGCGTGCGAGCTCGGCGCGCGCCCGGGCACCAACAGGAGCGTCGGCGCCGACCGCGCGGCCTGCCGAGGCGATGAAGTCCTTCGTGGACACGGGGGATCCTTCCTCGTCGCGGACCGCCAATCAGCCCGTCGGCAATGACATTACGATCGTTTATCGAGATACGCAACGTCTACAGTACACGTGATTATTGAGTTAAGGATTGACCCGGACGTCGGTCGGCTGTACGTTAGATTCGCGTTAGATTCAGCGAGTGGAGGACGATCGTGGACAAGGCTGTGGAGTCCCTGCTCACGCAGCTCCCCGACGAGGGCCCGGTTCCGCCGCTTCCGCCCGTGCCGGAACGGGCGCGGCTGCGCGAGGAGTGGGGCTGGACCAAGAGCCAGCTCGGCGAGGCCCTGGGGGTCGCCCGGGAAACGGTGTGGACCTGGGAGAAGGAGCCTCCCCGCTCCCCACGCGGCAAGACCGGACAGCTCTACGCCCGGCTGCTGGCCCACTTCGCTGCCCAACTCACCGTGCGGGCGGCCCTGGCCACCCCTTCGCCCGCGGTCTCCGGTGCCGTCCCCGTGGAAGGGAATGCCGCTCCTCAGGACGAGGATGCCGGGGGCGCCGCGCTCGCGCTTTCCGCAGCGCTCCCGCTGCCGGCCGCCGAGACGGAATTCGACGTACCCGGCTCATGGGACGAACTGCCCGAAGGAGTCGTCGGGCCGTGCGTCCGCTGCGGAGGCAGCACCCCGTACCTCGTTGACGGACTGCCCCGCCATCTCTATCTGGAAGCCGCGGCACGCGCCGGCGCGCCGCGCTGCGGCACCCGCCCCGTCCCCCAACCCGCTTCTGTCCCCGAAGCACCCGCCGCCGCCCTGCCCGTGCCCTCACAGCCGGACGACCGTGAGGCTGCGCCGCCCGAGCCGGCAACGGCCCCCGAACCGCCGGAGCCGGACAGCACTTCTGAACCGGCCGTGCCCCAGCCGCAGGCACCGGCCGCCGCGTCGCCCCGGGCGGAAGCGCCCGCGCGCCGGCCGGCAGCAGCCCCGGCTGCGGCATCACGCCGCAAGCCCGCCAAGAAGCCGGCCGTCAAGACGGTGGCGCCCGAGCACGCTGACGGCCCGATCGCCGTCCTGGACATCCAGGACGCCGCTCTGACCGCCTACCTGGTCGACGGCCGCGCTGTACCGTGCCCGGCCAGGACGATCCAGGCCCTGGCCACGTGGGCCCTGGACAAGAATCGGATCCGGCTCGGCGCCGGCAAACTCCACGACAACGGCTTCGACCAGGACCCGCTGCTCATCCTCACCGCCTCCGCAGTGGCCTACTTCGACCTGCCCGCCCACCTGGAGGACCAGGAAGGGCTCCGCCTCCCCGCCGACCACAAGATCGTCAAGCAGCTCACGCGCGGCGGGTGGGAACTGACCAAGAGCGGGTTCGGCCCCTGGCCGCGGATCTTCAAGCGCCTCGACGGCCGCCGCTACTGCGTCCAACTCGCCGTCGTTCCCTGGCGCGCCCTGGAGACCCGCGCCTGGGGAGACACCGAGCACCTGTCTGCCAAGCAGCTCGCCCGGCTCCTCGGCTCCTACGCCGACCTGGTCATCACCCCGCGTGGCACCGTGGCCGTCAGCGGCGAAGAACTCATGACCGCCCTGCGCCCGCCCACCAAGGCCGTGTGGAACGCGCAGGAGAACAGGTACGTCTCCGGGAAGGTCCCCGGCACGCTCCACACCGTCGTCGAACCTGCCCCGTGCGAGGCGCCCGACGAGCACCCGCTGGTCGCCGCCGACTACCCCGACGAGGGCACCCGCCCCGCCGGCGAGGCACTGGACGAGGAGGCGTGCATCTGGGTCCGGCCCGTCGACCTGGTCACCGGCGAAGAGCGGGCCCGGTCCCACGTCGTCGCCCTGGACGTGACCATGGCCTTCCTCGCAGCCTGCCGCCGCCTTCACGTCGGCACCGGTCCCGCCGTCCACCGCCCCCGCAACCCCGACTTCGACCCCGATCTCCCCGGCTCGTGGTACTTGGACCTCTCGCACGTCGAGATCGACCCCCGCATGCCCAACCCCTTCACCTCCAGCGGCCTCAGGCCCGAAGGCCCTGCCTGGTACGCCACCCCCACCGTCGAGTACGCCGTCGAACTCGGCGCTCACGTCCGCCCGCTGGAAGCCTGGGTCCGCGAGGTGCACAGCCCCTACCTCCAGCCTTGGTACGAACGGCTGCGCGCCGCGTACCTGACGACGATGGCCGGCCTTGGCGTCACCGCCGATCTCGGCGACGAAGAGTTCCTTGCTGCCATGGCCGCCCACAAGGACGGCGACCCCGCCCTGGTGACCTTGCTGAACGCGATCAAGTCCACCGCCAAGTCCGGCATCGGCAAGCTGCGCCAGCGCCCCAACCTCGGCCTCGACTACATCTTCGGCGAGCCGTGGCCGGCCCTGTCCCGCAAGACCTGGCGCCCCGACATCCGCGCGATGATCCTCTCCAAGGCCCGCACCAACATGCACCGCAAGATGTGGCACCTCGCCACCACCGCGAACCTCTGGCCGCTCGCCGTCAACACCGACTGCGTCGTCTACCCCTGCGACGGCCTCTCCCCGATCCCGGTGCTGCTCGGTCCCGACGGACAGCCCGTACGCGGAGGCTTCCGGATCGGCATCAATCCCGGCTCCGTCAAGCACCAGGGCTCCCAGACCATGGAGTGGGCCGTGGACCTGCTCACCGATGGCGTGAACATCGCCAACGAGATCAAGGACGCCAGCCTGTAGGTACTCAGAATCCGCGTCATGTTCTCGCAAGCGATGACCTCTGAATAGCACTTATGACGCGCTGCTGAGAATACCCAGCTCGGAATGATCATCCTTTCGGGTGATCGAAAGTGCGTGTGATCCTTCGTACTCCAGTGCCCGTGTAACTGTCCTGCGATCAAGGTCAGTTACACGGGCACTGGGGGCGGATGGTGGACGTAGAGGTGTGCGTTCGGCTCGCCGAGGACGAGGTATGCGAGGGCCTCGCCTGGGAGTCGGCGCCGTTGGAGATGCTGTACGCGGCCGAGCCGTGGCGGATCTTCCGCTGGTACATGGGGCAGAAGCACTACTCGGGTTCGTACTGGTCATGTACGCAGTCGGATCACGTGATCTACGAGTCGCGGCTGGAGCTGGCACGGCTGCTGTACGCCGACTTCGACCGGGACGTGACGGCGATCGTGGCCCAGCCCTTCTTGCTGAGGGCCGACGTGGACGGCGCACTGCGTCGGCACATCCCCGACTACTTGATGGCCACCACCATGGGCCCGTTGGTCGTCGACGTCAAGCCGCGCCACCGCGTGGCCAGGCCGGAGCACGCGTTGACCTTCGCCTGGACCCGCGAGGCAGTTGAGTCCCGCGGCTGGCGCTACGAGGTGTGGAGTGAACCGCCGGACGCCGAGCTGGCCAACGTCCGGTTCCTCGCCGGCTACCGCCGCGACTGGCTGTTCGAGCCTGACCCGCCCGAGGAGATATTCGAGCCGGCCCTGACGGAGGAGATGGACGGCGAGGCGGTGGGCGAGGAGCCACCGCCGGATCGGTTGTTCGATCCGGTCATCCTCGACGGCGTCCGTGACCGGGTCGTGGGCGGGGACACGCTGGGCGAGGCGTTCGCCTGCCTGCCGGAGCGTCCGGCGCCGCTGGTGCGGGCGGCTGTCTTGCATCTGCTGTGGAAGCAGCAGTGGCTGACCGATCTGAGCGTTCCCCTGAGCGCCCGCAGTGTGCTGAGGACGGCGTGGTGAGCGGGGCCGCGGTGCGTGTGGGGGTGGGGAGTCGCTTCTCCTACGACGGCGAGATCGTCGAGGTGGTCGAGCTCGCCAGCACGCAGGCGGGCGGCGAAGTGGTCCTCAAGGACGGCCGGGGCCGGCTGCTGCGGCTGGCCGTCAAGGAACTGCTGCTGTCCGACCGGGCCCGCATCATCCCGGACGGGCCAGGTCCTGCCTCTGACGATCCGCACGAGACGGCGGCGGTGGTGCTGGCCCGTCTGGACGCCGGGGAGCGGGAGATGGTGCTGGAGCGGGCCGCGCACGTGAGGGAGGTGCTCACCGGGTTCCGCAGCGGCAGCGAGGAGTTGGCGGCCGTGGGGGAGCCCCGTGCCGTCTACGCGGCGGGTGAGCCGATGGAGAGCCGGTACGCGGCGAAGGCGGCCGAGCTGGGGGTGGCCGCGCGCACGGTCAAGCGGTGGGCGGCGGCCTTCCGCCAGGACGGCGAGGCGGGACTGGTGCCGGCCCGCAGCGGGCCGCGGTCCGGGCACCGGAACGCGGAGGCGTGGTCGGAGGCGGCACTGGAGGTGATGGTCGAGCACACGGGCCAGTCCAAGCCGTCGCGCAAGATGGTCATCGAGCGGACCCGGGCACGGCTGCTGGCCCGGGGATTTGACGAGGAGGACCTGCCCAGCCGGGCGACGGCCTACCGCCTTCTGGAAGATGTCGAGCGGCGTCATCCGACGTTCCGGCTGAGCACGAAGCGGAACCGGGACATCGCCGCCCGGCCCGGCGGGGTCTACGGGAAGCTGCGGCCGACCCGGCCGGGCGAGTACCTGCTGATGGACACCAACCGTCTGGACGTGTTCGCGCTGGACCCGGTCACGCTGCAGTGGCTGCAGGCGGAGCTGACCGTCGCGATGGACTGGTACACCCGCTGCATTTGCGGGATCAGGATCACTCCGGTGTCGACGAAGGCCGTCGATGCCAGCGTCGCCCTCTACCAGGCGTTTCGGCCCCGGCCCGCGGGAGCTGACTGGCCGGCGCACGCGGTCTGGCCCGAGCACGGCATACCTAGGTCGGTCCTGGTGGAGGCCACGGCGCTTCAGGGGCCGATGCGCTCGGCGGCGTCGCCCGCGCTGGTGCCGGAGACGGTGCTGGTCGACCACGGCAAGGTGTTCGTCTCGGAGCATCTGACCAGCGTCTGCCGCCGGTTGGGGATCTCGGTGCAGCCGGCCCGGCTGCGGACGGGCCGGGACAAGGGCCCGCTGGAGAGATTTTTTCTGACCCTGCGCGAGGACCTGCTGCAGGGCCTGCCCGGCTACAAGGGGCCCGATCTGCACTCGCGCGGCGAGCGCCCGGAGGGGGAGGCGTTCTTCTTCCTCCACGAACTTGAGGCGATCATCCGCGAGTGGGTGGCCTGCGTGTATCACGTGAGGCCGCACACTTCTCTGGTCGACCCGGGCGTGCCGGGGCTGCGGATGTCGCCCGCGGCGATGTTCGAGCACGGCCTGAACAGGGCCGGCTACATCGAGGTCCCGCGCGATTCTGACCTGGCGTTTGAGTTCCTGCGGGTTCAGCGGCGCAGGATCCAGCACTACGGCATCGACCTGGACGCGCGCCGCTACAACGGCGCCGCCCTGGACCCCTACCGCGGTCTGCTCAGCGGTGAGCGGGACGGCAAGTGGCCGATCGCGGTGAACCCGGACGACATCAATACGGTCTACTTCCGCGATCCCGCCGACTGGCGCTGGCACGCGCTGGGCTGGGAGCACGCACCGGGCCGGGACATGCCGGTGAGCGAGGAGGCGCTGCAGTTCGCGCGCCGCCTGGCCGCGGCCCGCGACCGGTTCCCGGACGACAAGGCCGCGGTCCGTGACCTGTTCGAGCGGTGGAACCTCGGTCTGGGCACCACGCTGGTGGAGCGCCGCATGGCGCTGCGGCTCGCACGGGAACAGGCCGCCCTGGACCTGCCCGAGGCCGAAGAGCACGTGGCCATACTGCCGAGCGTGAGGCGCCTGATGGAACTCCCTGACACGGCACAGCCGCGGCCCGCTGCGGAGGCCGTGCAGGAGACGGGCGACGACGACGTGCCCGAGGACGCCGAGCTGGTCGAGCTGGAAGACGACGGCGACTTCTACACCGACGCCCTGGAGGACGCGTGAACAGCGAGAGCACCTGGACGCCGTCAGACGCCCACCGTCTGGACGCGCTGACGCTGTCCCGGAAGGAGGGCTGGGCGGCGTTCGCGGACGCACAGGCGCGCGTCCAGCCCGAACTGCTGCCCCGCAGCGCGTATTTGGCGCTGGGTGAGCGGGCTCGGGCTGAGTACGACCAGGCCCGGCGGGTCTGGCACGCGAACCTCGGGCCGTTGCGCACCCCGCAGCTAGCCGAGCTGCACGAGGACTTGTGGGACATCGTCGACAGCAACGCCCAGGACGGCGACAAGGCCAAGGGCGCCGTCGCGGTGGACGCCTTTCCCGGGCTCGGCAAGACCACCGCGGTGCTGGCTTTCGCCCGGGACTTCCACCGCCGGGAGATCGCCGAGGGCGGCGCGTTCACGGCCGGCGGGCACGAACGGCTCCCGGTCTGCCGGGTGGGCCTGACCGGCAACACCGGGATGAAGGACTTCAACCGGGCGATGCTGGAGTTCTTCGGCCACCCCGGCCGCACCACCGGCACCACCGCGCAGTTCGCCCAGCGCGCCCTGGACTGCGTGCTCTCCTGCGATGTGAAGCTCTTGATCGTCGACGATCTGCACTTCCTGCGGTGGAGGGCGACCGGCGGTATTGAGGTGAGTAACCACTTCAAGTACATCGCGAACGAGTTCCCGGTCACCTTGCTGTTCGTCGGCGTCGGCCTGGCCGCGCGTGGCCTGTTCTCCGAGGGCGAGTCCTACGACAACGCGGTCCTGGCCCAGACGGGCCGGCGCACGACCCGCCTGGACATGCGGTCCTTCGAGCTCAAGAGCGACCAGGGCCGCGCCGAGTGGCGGCAGCTGCTGCTGGCCCTGGAGAAGCGCCTGGCGCTCAGCGGCAAGTACCGGGGAATGCTCGCCGACGATCTGTTCGACTACCTCTTCATCCGCTCCAGCGGCCACATCGGCTCGCTGATGACGCTCATCAACCGCGGCTGCCAGCGGGCCGTGCGCACCGGCGCCGAGCGTCTCGACGAGGACCTGCTCAGCCGCGTCAAGATCGACCAGGCGGCCCACCTCGCCCAGGACGACGTACGCGATCTCCTCAAGGGCCAGCGGTCACGACGGACTGCTCGCAAGGCGGTTCGCCGGTGACGCACGCGCGGACCCTGCCGATCCGCCTGGCCCCGCATCCGGGCGAGGCACTCGACTCATGGTGGGAGGCGATCGCCCACCGGCTCGGCACCACCACCGGCGACGTCCTAGTGCTGCCCTGCAGAAGTTCGTGGAGGGGTCAGACCGTTGAAGGGCCGAGGTAGAGGCCGCACGCGCAGTCCAGGCATTCTTCGGGGCTGGCTGCGGGAAGCCCGCTTGGCAGCACGTTGTCCTGGTAGCCGTCTCGGCTGGCGAGGTAGAGCGCGAAGCCCCAGGTGTGCAGGACTCCGGTGAAGCGCAGGCGGCACAGCGGAAGACGTTCGCCGTCTTTCAACTCGCCATCCACATAGGCGAATCCGGCCCGGAAGCGGACGTGGACCTTGGCCAGCTGCGCCCAGCGTTCACCGGCGCGGATGTTCAGCCGCTCGCGCAGGTGGTTCTGCATGGACTCGGGCAGATTCTTCGGCACAGCCCTATCCTGCCGCCCTTGCCGGTCCTCCGCCATGATCACGGATCATGGCGGAGGACGCGGGGCGGTGTGCGGCAGCAGTGACCGTGGTGATCGATGAACAGACGCGCGGAGTGTTGCAGTGGACAGTATCTTCTCCGAAGTCCCAGGTCAGGCAGGTACTTCGGGCACGGATAGTGCTGGCGGCCGGCAACGGGACGGGCAACGCGGTGATCGCCCGCCGCCTGACGGTGAGTGTGAACACCGTCCGCAAGTGGCGTGGCCGGTTCGCCGAGCGGGGCCTGGACGGCCTGAAGGACGCCGCCCGCTCGGGTCGCCCCCGCATCTACGACGACCTGGTGCGCGTCGCCGTGGTCGCCGCGGCCACCAGCGCCCCCGCTGGCCCGGCCGCGAGCTGGACCCACGCGGCGATCGCCGACCGGGTCGCGGGCACCGTATTCGCGCCGATCTCCGCGTCCCAGGTCGGCCGGATCCTGGCTGACCTGGACCTCAAACCGCACAAGGTCACCGGCTGGCTCACCCGCCGCGACACCCCCGACTTCTGGGAACGCGTCACAGACATCTGCGGCCTCTACCGCGACCCGCCGAGCGGGGTGATCGTGCTGTCCATCGACGAGAAGACCGCCATCCAAGCCCGCGAACGCCGCTATCCCTCCCAGCCACCGGCACCGGGCCGGGCGGCCCGCCGCGAGTTCGAATACCGCCGCCACGGCACCGCCTCGATCGTCGCCGCCCTCGACGTCACCACCGGGCAGACCCTGATCGAGACGATCCAGCGCAACAACGCCGCGACCTTCACCGCGTTCCTGAACCGGCTCGACCGGCTCCTGCCCCGTGACAAGGACGTCCACGTCGTCCTCGACAACGGCTCCTCGCACACCGCCAAACACACCAAGGAGTGGCTCGCCGCCCACCCGCGCTGGCACGTCCACTGGACCCCGCCCCACGCCTCCTGGCTCAACCAGGCCGAACTCGTCTTCTCCGCGCTGACCCGCGCGGTCCTGCGCTATGGCGACTTCACCAGCCGGGACGACCTGATCGGAAAGATGGACACCTGGATGATCCAGCGGAACGAACACGCCCGCCCGTTCCGCTGGACCTACGACGGGAGCCCCCTCAAGGCGAACTGACCCCCACCCCCCGACCCGCCGCCCCTTGGTCACAAGGGCAGCGCCGCCGTGAGATCGACCTCGATCAGCTGCCCGGGAAAACCGAGCTGCGCGACTCCAACCAGCGTGCTCGCGGTGGTGAACGCAGGTCCGATCGGCGAACGGGTAAGGCCTCGCCAGGCAGAACCCAGGACCGTGACATCGTCGCTGACCACATAGATCACCGAACGGACGACGTGATCCGGCCGGACACCGACCGCGCTCAGGGCAGCAAGGGCGTTGGATGCCACCTGATCGATCTGCGCGTCGAGGTCACCCGGCCCCACCAGCTCACCGGAACGATCAAGAGGGCACTGCCCAGCCAGGAACGCCGTTCGGCCGGCTTCCACCACCGTGATGTGGTGATAACCCGGGGTCGGATGGAGCTCATCAGGATTGATTCGAGTGATCTCGGCTGCCATACGGGCGAGTCTGGCCATCCGGCCGATACCGTGCATCGGGTTTTCATCCAACCAACCCACTGGCCGGTCACCAGCCCCCGGCTCCCCTCCATGAACTTCTGCGGGGCAGCACTAGCCTCCATGGGCCTGCTGCCGCGCAGCCCGTCCAGGCCGGTGAGCTCGGGCATCCTGGGCCACCTCGTCACCCTCCTCGATCAGGACCAGGCGGCGACAGCCGCCTGGTCGGCCGGCGTCGCCCCGGCGCAGATACACGCGATGACCCTGGCCCACTACGACCGGCGGGTCCACGTGATCGATCCTGGGCGGCGCCGGGTCGCGGCGCGGCATGTCTGGGGACGGGCCCGCGGTTCCCGCTACTGCCCGGCCTGCCTGGCCGACAACGGCGGCCGATGGCTGCTCAAATGGAGACTCGGCTGGTCCTTCGCCTGCCTCGACCACCACCTGCTGCTGGTCGACACCTGCCCGCGCTGCAGCCGTACGTCACGGCACTTCCCAGCGACCACACGGCACCCGCTTACTCCGGGGCACTGCCACAGCCCGGCCCAGGACGACTCCTCGCGGGCGGTGCGGTGCGGTCAGCCGCTCGAGGAAGCCGGCGCCATCGAGCTCACCGCGCAGGGACCGGTGATCGCGGCCCAGAAGATCATCGAGAACGTGATCGCCTCCGGGCAGGCCGACTTCGGCGTCTACCAGGACAAGCCCCAGCCCAGCCTTGCGCTGTTCGGTGACCTTCGGGCCCTGGCCTGCGTCCTCCTTCGCCGCGTCCCGGAACGGCTGGTGGACTTCGTCCCGCCCGAGATCCTTGCGGCGCATCAGCACCCCGTGCCCGAAGCACCGCGGCCCTTCGACCCCGCCGAGGAGACTCTGCCGGGCCGGCTGGCCCCACGGCGGGCCGCGACCGCCGCCCTCGCCGTCAGCGCGGCCCTGCACATCCTCGGGCACGACGATGCTCATGCCGCCGGAGCCGCCCTTCGCCACCTGATCAGTGACGCCGATGGCAGCATGCCACTCAAGGTCCCGCACCGCTGGCGCCACACCAGCCCGGTCTTCGACGCGGTCCACCTTGCGACGCTGGCCCCCCGGCTCAAGCACAGCGACCAGCTGCGCTACCGCACCGCAGACCGGTTTCCCCGCAGGCCCGGCCCTTCGGCCTCAGCCCAAGGTGCCGCGCGGGCCCCCAGGATCCCGACGCAGCTCTGGCCGGCGTGGTCCGCGCGGCTGAGCCCTTCGAGTGGGGCCCTGTCTCGCACCATCCGCCCGGCCCTGTCGTGCTACCTCCTGCTCATCGGCGGCGCGAGAGAGGACTTCACCACAGCGACCCGGCTCCTTCGATCCCCGGCAGAAGACAGGCTCGGCCCCCACATGGCGCACCGGCTCACGAAGCAGGGGCACTTCAAGGCCATCAGCATCGGCCTGTCCGTGCTGGCGGACTACCTCGACCAGGAGGGATCACCGATCGACTACGACCGCCGCCGCGCGGTCGACTACCGCGATCTGCTGCCCCTGGACACCTTCCAACAGCTCTGCCGGGACATCGAATTCGACCCCGGCGGGGTGCGGCGGCACCAATTCGCCCGAGCACTGCTGTTCGAACGGATCAGCGGCCTCCCGGCCACCCTCGCGCCCGCCGCCTACGCACCCGCCACACCGGAGCTGCGGACCATGCTGCGAACCTTCGAAACGGACCTCACCCCCGCGCTGGTAAGCCAACTTGGAGAGCATGCAGGCGAGTTCCTCGCCCGGCAGGGCATCCATGACGAGCCCCTCACCTGGCAGCCGCCGACGGACATCATCGACGGTCTCGAACTGCCCGGCTGCGACCCTGGGGACATCGACCTCGACACGCTGCACCGCCTCATCCGGGACGAATCCCTCACGACAGCCGGAGCAGCCCGCCGCCTGGGCGTCAGCCATGACGCTGTCCGCTTCGTCCTGCAGGAGCAGCCGGCACCCCCCAAGCCATCCGCGATGTGGGAGAGAGGAGCGACCATCCGCCGGGCTCGCGCCGCGCTCCCCAGGGACACGTTCGCCCGCCTCTACCTCGAGGAGTACCGCCCGCTCAAGTGGATCGCGAAGCACGTCGACGTGAACGAGGAGGCCATCAAGGTCATGGTCCGCGAGTACGGCATGACCCGCGAGGGCAAAGCGACCCGCTGGCGCCAGATCGATCTCGACTGGCTCCGCGAGCAACGGGCCGCCGGACGCACCTGCCGTGAGCTCGCCGAGGAGACCGGCTTCTCACTCGGAATGATCAGCTACCTGGGCCGACGCCATGACCTGCCCGGCCGCCGGACAAGCGCCGACCCGGCCGCCGGTGATCGATCGTGAAGCTCTGACGGATGCGCCCCGGCATGCCCGCCATGGTCACCACGCGCTCAGGCGCGTTCACCCAGCGGCAAGCCGGGGACAAGCTCGCCCAGACGCCCCAAGTGCCCCGCCTAGAAGGCTCGATCTGCGGAGTTACGCATGGTAGGCCGCCGTTGGTCCCGTGGTGATCTCCGTGACTGCTGCACCATCCGCCCCAGGGCCCGCGCTAGCCTCGGGCTTTCGTGAGGCGGGTCGTCCGATGCTTGATCAAATAAGCGGAGAGCGCTTCTGACCTGCAACGATGGGACTTATCTAGGGTCCTGTCAGCTGCAAAGAAAGAAGCACCCTCCAGGTGAGTAAGCGTATCGGGTTGTACCCGCGTGTTCGCGTCGAGGGCGGTGGCAGCGGGGCGGTCTCGCAGGCCGGGGCGGTGCTCCTGGTCGAGACGGTCCGCAAATCCGGCCTGGACACCGCGATATCGGCGGCAATGGCGCCGTGGCGCAAACCGCGGGCGGTGCATGATCCGGGCAAGGTCCTGCTGGATGTCGCACTCGCGACGGCTCTGGGCGGGGATTGCCTCGCCGATGTCGCCATGCTGCGGGCCGAACCGGCCGTGTTCGGCCCGGTGGCGTCCGACCCCACGGTCTCCCGGCTCATCGACGCCCTCGCCGCG
Source organism: Streptomyces sp. ITFR-21 (assembly GCF_031844685.1). Lineage (NCBI taxonomy): Bacteria > Bacillati > Actinomycetota > Actinomycetes > Kitasatosporales > Streptomycetaceae > Actinacidiphila > Actinacidiphila sp. ITFR-21. The sequence goes on along the minus strand of NZ_CP134606.1, from coordinate 130,745 downwards.
GCCGGCCCGAAGGCCCTCACCGCGATCCGGTCGGCGCGGGCCGACATACGGGCGAGAGTCTGGGAGTTGGCCGGTGTGAACGGTCCCGCTGCCGACGGATCGGTGATCGTGGATATCGACGGCGTGCTGGTGCTTGCGCACTCCGAGAAGCAGGACGCCACCGCGACCTGGAAGAAGACCTACGGCCACCACCCGCTCGTCGCGTTCGTCGACCACGGCCAGGACGGTTCCGGAGAGCCGGTCGCCGCGCTGCTGCGGCCCGGCAACGCCGGCTCCAACACCGCGAGCGATCACATCGAGACCACCCAACTCGCCCTGGCCCAACTCCCCAAACATCTGCGGCGGGGCCGGCAGACACTGATCCGCACCGACTCCGCCGGCGGCACCCACGCCTTCCTCGACTGGCTCACCCGCCGGGGCCGGTGGCTGTCGTATTCCGTCGGCATGACCATCACCGACGTCATCCACCAAGCCGTCCTGAAGATCCCGAAGAAGGCATGGACACCGGCCTACGATGCCGACGGCACCGAGCGGCCCGGCGCCTGGGTCGCGGAGATCACCGACATGCCCGACCTGAGCACGTGGCCCAGGGGCATGCGGCTGATCGTCCGCAAGGAACGGCCCCACCCCGGCGCCCAGTTGCGCTTCACCGACCTCGACGGACTACGGCTGACCTGCTTCGCGACCAACACCAAGGGCGGCCAGCTCGCCGACCTGGAACTACGTCACCGCCGGCGGGCCCGCTGCGAGGACCGGATCCGAAACGCCCGCGACACCGGCCTGCGCAACCTGCCTCTGCACGACACCGCGCAGAACCAGATCTGGCTGGAGATCGTCTCCCTCGCACTCGGCCTCCTCGCCTGGATGCCCATGCTCGCCCTGACCAGCAAAACCCGCCGCTGGGAACCCAAGAAGCTCCGCCTGCGGCTGTTCTCCGCCGCCGCCCAACTGGTCACCACCGGCCGCCGCCGCTGGCTCCGCCTCACCGCCCAATGGCCCTGGACAGATGTGATCACCCGCGCGATCCAGCGACTCGCAGCCCTGCCGAACCCCGGCTGACCAGCAACTCCGACCGTCCCGACGAGCCACAGCAACATCCCGGGAGCCGTGGAACCCCGACGCCCACCCGACGCGACAGCCGGGCCGCCAACCTGCCCCAGCCCTCGAAATTCCGCAGCTCGCAAGCAAGAGTCCCCGTCAGTGAACCGACGAGGACTCATGAACGATCGAGGCTAGAGGCCAGCATCCCGAGCCTCCTCGACGGCTCTCAGAAGCGGGGTGACGATCTTCCGGAGGATGCCGGGTTCCCTGTCCCGGGCCAGCAACCGCAGCCTGAATTCCGGTGCTACGGCCCTCATAAAGTCGAGGGGAGTGTTGGAGCGTAGGACCGGAACACGGTTGTAGGGGCTCGGGTGGTCCTCTCCGCGATCCTGATAACCCCAGCGTGACGGCACGGAGCGGCGCGCTACCTCACCGATGTAGCGCACCGCGCCGGAGGTGAAGTCGGCGTTGTGCTCGGCGGCAACGGCCGCCTGGTCCGGGAGCCGTTCGAGGGCGACTGGTTCGAGGGCGTCCAGGGAGCCGAGGGTGAAGTCGTAGGGAAATCCGGCGGGGAGGAAAACCGTTCTCCAGCGGTCGAGTTCGGTGTCCATCGAGGACAGCCACGCGTCGAGGAACGCACGCGCGGGCTCGGTCATGTTCGCGCGGTCTTCGGCCAGGTATGCCTCGGTGTGGTTGCCGTATTCGCTCACATTCGTCACCCTCTGACCTCTGTTTTTTCTCCTGGACCACGCGGTTCCGCGGTCACGGTCACATACAGGGCTATTGTCACGGTCAGGGGACCGCGGTACCCACCGCCTTCCAGACCTTCCAGGGGATGCCTGCCTCGTCCAGCATCAGGCGCGACGCGCGCGACGGCTGCCTGGAAAAGATATAGATGACGCGCCAGCCCTGGCCGATGAGTTCCTTGTCCTTGGCCACCTGGTCCGCCTTGACCTTCGAACCACCGAACTTCATCTCGTACATGACCTGCTTGTCGAAGTTCACGATGTCGGGCATCCGGTCCACGCCGGTGATTTTGTTCATCATCTCCCGGGACGTGAGCTGCTGCGCGGAGTCTCCGAAACGCCAACCGTCCTCCGCCTTCAGCTTGTTCACCTCGGCGAACTCGCCCTCGAAGGCTTCACCCTTGTAGGGGTTCCCCTGGTTCTCCACGTAGTTGTTGCGCCATTCGGTCCAAGGCTTCACCGGCTTGTTCGCAGCGTCCTGCTTCGCCACGTACTTGCTCCACGTCTGGTACATGTGGTCACGCGTACCGGATGCCGGATTCTTCACGTCCTGGGCCGCCTCAAGGTCGGCGGCGGACGGTTTCGGTTCGTTGGCACGGGCGAGGCCGGGGTTGCGGTACTTGAACTTGTTCGGCTGGTCGGTGCTGCCTTTGAAGGGTGACGACAGGCCGGGTACACCGTAGTCGGGGCTGTGACGTTTCCAGTCCTGAGTGACCTTCTCCAGTACGCGTTTGACTTCTTTCTGCACCATCGCGCGCGCCATGGCCTGTGCTTCCGCGCGCACGAGGTGCGTCTTCGGATTGCGAGACGGCGGAATGTAGAAGTTGCCGGGGCAACTCACACTGGCGCTTCCGTTGGGCGGCATGGACACTGCCTGTGAGCACTGGCCCACCGGCCGCCCATCGAGAGTGACGCTGATAGTGACCTGAGCGGAGACGGGCCCGGCCGGCCGTGTGTCGTCCCCGGAGACGATCGAGTTGGTGATCGTCGCGTTCGCCACGCAACCGCTGGTGCTGCACGGGCTGAGCGTGATGTTGCCGGAGACCGAGAAGCTGACACCCAGGTCGACGGACTTCTCCAACTCCTTTACGGCCTTCTCGACGTCACCCTGGAGGCTTTTGCGCTGGGTGTCGTTGAGCGCTGGCAGGTCGAGGGAGTAGGAGACGCCGGCGTCGCCGAGGGCGGCTGCACGGGCAGAGCTAACCTGAGCGGAGCCGGGTCGGGCAGCGCCGCCGATTTCGTTTCCGGTTCCGGTTTCGGGGTGGTAGCCGGCCGGTGAGACGGGGGACACCGCCGGAAGATCGCTGAGCAACGAGGACAAGTCGCTTGGCAGCGAGGGCATTTCGCTGGGCAGCGACGGATACCCGGTGGGCAGTGAAGGTACGCCGGTCGGCAAGGATGGCACCCCTGATGGCGCTCCGGACGACGGCCGTGACACCTCCGCCGGCGCCATTCGTACGATCCGCAGCGGAGGTTGGGCCGTGATGTACAGGATCCGCGTGGGCGTCGCGTATTCGCGGACCTTGACGCCGCCGATGGTCGAGAGCCCGCCAGGGCTCACCAAACGCTTGTCGGCGTCCCGTTGGAGCTCATGGGCGATGGTGCCGGGGGCGAGCGACCGCAGGGAGGCGCTGGTGTCGTACCCGCCGAGGGCCGGTGACTTGACCCAAGCGTTCTTGTACATCGACGTGTACTTGTCGGAGGAGAGGCCGTAGCGCTGCCAGAAGGCGGAGTCTGCCTTGACGAAGGTCTTGCCATCGACGGCCAGCGTCTTGACCGTCACCCCGTCGAGGGTCGTCTCGGACAGCACGGTGCCGCCGGACGTCACCTGCATCCGTGTATGCGACCCACCGAGCAGGGAACCCGAGTAGCTCCCCTCGTAGACGACGACGCCACTCGCGGCAAGGTTGACGGAAGCGGCGGTGACGTCTTCGGCCGCCTCGGCGGCGGCCCGCGCGGCAGCCTCCTTCCGCGCCCGGCCGTCGGACTGCGCGCCGCCGGGCCACAGGACGGTGAGAAGGGTCGCCAGGAGGGCAACGACCGCCCCGACGGCGACGCCGACCACGACTCGGCGTCGTGTGCTGCTGGGGGCCCCAGCACCGGGCGGCGTTGGTGGCATAGGCGGCGTGGGCGGAGGCGTGGGTGACGGAGGCGGTACGGGCGGAACTGCCGGCGGCCTGCCTCCCACACCCCCCGTACTTCCTAACCCCGGTTCTTCCTGCCGTCCTTGACCGGCCGATGCCGATCCGGATCCCGATGCTGACACGCGTCCCCCTCCGAAGTATCCGATAGCCGGGCGCACTTGGGACTGGCATGGGCCCGTCAGCTGCGAGTGTCCGCCACCCGGGGCCTCTCTGGAACGCTCTCCAGGAAAGTTTCACCGGTTTCGTCCTGGCGATGGACTTCTACGTCCATCTCACCGACAACGAAACGATCCCGCCCCGGGGCGAGCGGAACGCCCATGCCCTGCACTACGCCACGCGGCGCGTGCGTGATCGGTATCCCGGCGCCCCCACGCTGTGGGCAGTGCACACCCATTCGAGTCCGTGAGCGCAGGCCGCTCAGTCCCTCAGTCATGATCAACCAGAGCGAGAGAGTTTTTGCATCAGCTCGTTCAGGAGCTGGGGTCACACCATGGTCAGTGCTGCGTGGACTCCGTGCTGTTCAGCCGTCACGCCGTCAACGCTCTTCCTTCGCTCTCCCCTGCACGGGCGCCCCGGGCCCGGGCGCTCCGCTCCGGGGTGCCGATTGCCTCTAGAGGGAACTTGCGAGACCCCGTTATAACGGGGATGCCTGGTATATTCTGAACAGGTCGCCTCGGCTCTTCCGACCACGTGGCGGCCTCGCAGGGAGGCGCGATGATTCAGATCACCCTCGGCAAGAAGAAGGATGTCGACCCGAACAGCGATGCCCTCCAGCGCGCGCAGATCGGTTGGAGCGACGGGCTGTCCGACCAGCAGCTATACGAGGTCGCCCGCGGAGTCTGGGTGATGCCCGGATCGCGCGTCGAACGAGAGCGGTTCGCGGTCGTCAATGGCGGCGGGATCATCCGCCAGGCTTTGGAGATCGACCGGGTTGTCGACGTCCCTGGTGGGCGCCGGGCCTTCGAAGGCCGCATCCTCGGCCCCGGGGACCCCGTCCACGATCACTACGTCGGCAAGCCGGCCCCGAACGGCGCCCAGCAGAATCCCATCACCTACTTCGACTCCCCGCTGGGCAACCGTGAATGCAGCTGCGGATGCGGCAAGCCGATCGGCCGCGGCGACTTCCTCCCCGGTCACGATCAGCGAGCCATCCACGAGAGAATCGCTCACATCGGAACCGTGAAGAACTTCATCACCTGGTTCGACCAGACATGGAAGTCCGATGGTGGCCAGCAGGACGAAGCCGTGTGAGGAAATGCCCCCGACCTGAGACGGAAACCGTGGGACACCTGATGAGACTGAAGCACAAGCAGCAGGTCACCGCGGTCCGGAATGACAGCCGCGGCGCGAATCTACACAGCCTCGTGCGGGCGGCCTGAGAACGAAGGACCTGACCTGTGGGACTGATCGAAGACCGCCTGGAAGAGGCGGCCGACACCGCCTTCTCCCAGCCGATCCCCAAAACCCTCGGCGCGCGGGTCCGTTTCCTCCTCAAGCAGGAGAAGGGCACCCGCGCCGAAGCGGCCCGCGCGGTCGCCGAGAAGATCGGCAAGAGCCAGCGCACCGTCGAGCGCTACCGCGACAACGAGATCAAGAGCGCCAAGCCCCAGACCGCCGCCCTCATCGAAAATGAGGTGAAGAACCTCTGGCAGCCCCTCGTCCGGGCCCGGCGCCTCCAAGACGCCGTCAGTCACCAGGGCATCAAGGTCGACGTCCGCGGCAAGTTCGGCTTCAAGTCACCCAAGGGCACCACGAACGATCCGCGCTACCGGCGCCTGTCCCGCCGCCTGGACGCCGCCACTGCGGCGGCGCTGTACGAGGCCAAGGCGGCCGGAGCCAGCGACGACGAGCTCGCCCAGATCGTCGCCGACGGGCTGCGCGACGACTACTTCACCGACGGCGGCACCCGTGCCCAGAGCCTCCAGAGCGTCGAGCTCACCGGCATCGACCACATCCGCTTCAGCCTCGGCTGATCTCCGCCCCATCTGAAAGGCTGACCGTCACCGTGGCCGCACCCGCCACCACCGCTCCGCCTCCGCGGGTGCGGCTGCGCAAGCACCAGTCCCAGGCAGTCCACGCCGCTCATACCGCCCTGCGGCTCTCGGCCCGGACCAGCATCGTGATGGCCTGCGGCACCGGCAAGACGTACGTCGCCGCGCGCACCGCCGCCCGCGTCGCCCCCCAGGGCACCCGCCTGGTGCTGCTGCCCACCCTGGAGCTGCTCGCTCAGACCATCGACGACTGGCGCACCGCCGGCATGACCGGACCGGTGCTCGCCCTGTGCTCCAAACGCCCCCACACCGCCACCGAGCCCGTCGCGTTCACCACTGACCCGTACGCCCTGAGCGCAGCGGTCCGCCAGAATCCGGGCCTCACCGTTTTCGCCACCTACCACTCACTGGTCCGCGTTCAACAGGCCCACCACGACTACGACTTGCCGCCGTGGTCGCTCATCGCCGTTGACGAAGCCCACCGAACCAGCGGTGACCTGGGCAAACGATGGGCGGCCGTACACGACGACGCTCTCGTGCCCGCCCACAAGCGGATGTACCTCACCGCCACTCCGCGGATCTGGTCGGCGGGCGAACCCGACGAGGACGAAGACCCCAGCCTCGTCGCGTCGATGGACGATCCCGCCCTGTACGGCGAGACCTGCCACCGCCTCCCGCTCGCCGAGGGTATCGATCTCGGCCTCCTTGCCGACTACCGCGTCGTCGTCATGGAAGTCCACGAGGAAACCATCCGCACCCGCCTGGGAATCTCCGACCGGGCCACCGAAGCCGAACTGCGCCAGGCCGCCCTCCAGATCGCCGTCCTGCGCGCCATGGCCGAGCTCGACCTGCGCCGCGTCGTGAGCTTCCACCACCGGGTTGCCGACGCCCACGACTTCGCCGCCACCCTCCCCGAGGCAGCCGCACGCCTCTACGCACTCGACCCCACCGGCACCGGATGCCCCGACCCCGGCGAGCTCTGGTCGGCCGCCATCGACGGCACCCAGGACCCCGAATACCGCCAGCACCTCCTCCACCGGTTCGACGGCCGGCCCTTCGGCGACCTCGCTCCGGCCCTCCGCACGGTGATCGCGAACGCCCGCCTGCTCGGCGAGGGCGTCAACATCCCCAGCATCGACACCGTCGTCTTCGCCGACCCCAAAGAGAGCATCGTCGACACGGTGCAGGCCGTCGGCCGCGCGCTGCGCCAGCACCCGGGCCAGGGCAAAAAGGCCACCTTGATCATTCCGGTTTACGTCGCTCCCGGTGAGGACGCCGACGATCTGCTCGGCTCCAACCTGTACAAGCCGCTCTGGCGCGTCCTGCAGGCCCTGCGCGCACACGACGACCGCATCGCCGACCGTCTCGCCGTCCCGCAGCAGCCCGCGGCCCTCACACCCGAGGACGAAGAGGAAGACAACGCGCCCCCGGTCGACGTCGTCTTCGACCGGCCCTTCCCCGCCGACACCATCGCCCAGGCGTTCCGGCTGCGCGTCCTCTACCCGCGCGATGCCTCCTTCCGCCGCGGCCTGGAAGCGGCCACCGCTTACTACGAGACCGTCGGGCACCTCGATGTCCCCCAACTCCACGACGACGAGAACGGGTTCGCCCTCGGCCGCTGGGTCAACCGCATGCGCAAGGCATACGCGGCCGGGACCCTCAAGCCACGCCAGGTCAAGGCGCTCCAGCAGATCGGCATGATCTGGAACCTGAGATCCCAGGCGGCAGAACGCGGCCTGCTCCACGCCCGCGGCTACGCCGAGCGCCGCGGCCATCTCGCCGCGCCCACCGAAGCGATGATCGGCGACTTCGCCTTCGGGCGGTGGCTGACCAACCGCCGGCGCACCGCCCGGGCCCGTGCCGACGAAGGGCTCGAACCGGACCCGACCGATGCCGCTCTCGCAGAGATCGACCCCTGGTGGAACCCGCCCTGGCCGATCAGCTGGCAGCGCCTCTACTACGCCGCCCGCATCTACGCCGAGGCCAGCATCGCCCTCGACGACCTGCCCCCGGACTTCCTCGACGACAACGACGAACCCATCGGCGAATGGGTACGCACCCAGAGCCAGACCTTCCACACCCTCCACCCTGAACAGGCCCGCCTCGTCGCCGAACTCGGCATCACGCCCTTCGATCCGGCCGAACCTGCCACGCCGCAGCTCACTGGCCGTGCTGCTCGCCAGCAGCGGCAGCTCGACCACGGCCTTGCCGCCGTCGAAATCTTCCGCGCCCGCGAAGGCCACATCCACATCCGCCAACGCGACACCGTCACCGTCGACGGCGAGGAGTTCAAGATCGGCCAGTGGCTCAACAATCTCCGCAAACGGTGGGACGACCTACCCCAAGAACACCTCGACGCCGTCCTCACCGCTGGACTGACCCGCCACGCTCAGCCCAAGGCCAGTCAGTAGATCAGTGCGTCGGACCCTTGCTCGCGTTGTGTGCGGCGAGCTGCACCATCCACTCTTCATAGGCGGACAGGTAGTCATCGGCGACTGCTTTGGCTTTCGTGAGTGCTTCCTCGCTCGGGTCGTCGCGGTGGGCTAGTGCGTTGTCCACGAACGTTGCCGGGGTTCGTTAGGCAGCTTTGGGTCGTGGGCGGCCCCAGCGTTGCTGGCGTTCGCTGCGGATCTTGGCGCGTTCGCGGCGTTGAGCGGCCAGGACGTCGGGGTGGCGGGCATTGGCGTTGCGCCACCGCAGGTAGTCCTGGAGTCTGCGGGCGAGCACGGTGTGGTTGGGATGGTTCGAGTTGCCCATGACGAAGTTGCGTAAGGGTCCGAACTGGGCCTCGATCGGATTGGCCCACGATGCGCTGGTCGGTGTCAGGCACAGCTCGACCTTGTTCTTCTTTGCCCAGGCCCGGACGGCCGGGGTCTTGTTCGCCGAGAGGTTGTCCATGATCACGTAGATGGGGGCGCCGTCGGGTCGGGCGGCCCGGATGGACTTGATCGCCGCCAGGCTGTGGTCGCCTCCCTTGCGGCGGCGGGCGACGCCCCACAGCTGGTCGTCGCCGAGGGAGTAGCAGCCGTGGAAGTACCGGATGCCGTGGGTGCGGTGGTAGGTGGCCGGCAGCCGGTCGGGCTTGTTCTCCCGGGCCCAGCCGGTGCCGTGGCAGGGGCGGATCGACAGCGGGCCGAACTGGTCGAAGGCGAAGCACCGGTCCGGGAAGCGACTGGTCACGTGCTCGATACGGTCGAGTTTGGTGTCCTTGTCGGGATCGGTGGACTCCTTCCAGGTGCGGGTGCGCTGGAAGGAGATCCCCTGCTCGCGCAGGATCTGCCGCAACCGCTCGCGGCCGATCCGCACCGTCCGGGCCCGGTTGCGGGCCAGGTAGTCGGTGAGCTTGCGCAGGCTCCAGTGCGTGAAGGGACGTCCCAGCGCAACCGGGCGGGTGGTGGCCGTCGCGATGATGAACTCGCGGTCCTCATCGCTGATCAGGCGGGGACGGCCTCCCGCCCACCGAGGGTCCAGCGCGGCCAGCCCCCTGTCGTTGAACGCGTGGATCACGTCCCGCACGGTGTCCTCGTGCGCCGCAACGAGCCGGGCGATCGCCGACACAGGCGTACCCGATGCCGAGGCCATGATGATCAACGCCCGGCGCACCCTCACCGACTCATGCCGCCCCCGCCGAACGATCTGCTGCAGCCGCTGCCCCTCCTGATCAGTCAACCGACGTGCCCTGACCGGCTCTGCCATCTGCGTCCTCACCCTCAACAGCGATCACGTCGCCAATGAGGATGAACCCTCCGGACCCGACACCGCCAACACCGACCGGCGTGTCACCACCACCCGGCGAACGTTCGTGGACAACGCACTAGTGCGCAGCACAGTCCGCGTGCGAAGTAGTCGAGTAGCTTTTCCCGCTCCAGCGCTGCTTCTTCCAGATTCGTGATCGGGTCGGGGGAAACGTTCACAGTGTGCCTCCTGGTCGGGTGTATTCATCTACGGCGGTCGAGTCGTCGCGGGGCTCCCGGCGGCCACGTCACTTGAGCCATCCAACGGCGACAAGCCGACAGCCATACCCAGACCCCTGGGCCCGACGATCTTACGAAGGACCGCCTCAGACCCATGCTTAGGAGGTAGGCCAAGCTGAGCAGTTGTCCTTCTGCGTCACACCAATTCTCCAGGGGAGTACGTCGGGCGCGGGGGGCCCACGCGTCGAAGCTCGGATTGGAGCGCTGGGGGCAGAGCATCGTGAACGACCTGCGGAAAGAACGCAGCCAACGGCGCCTCGTCGCGTCGGGTGTCGTAGCCGGCTGCCCTGAGGTGCCGCTCCAGGTCATCCTCCGTGAGCTGCGCAAGGAGGCGGACGGAGAGGCCGTCGGGTTCCTGCACCAAGACGCGGCGGTCGTCCAGATCTCGGTCGTGGTCCACCGTCATCAGGTGGGCTGCAAAGGCACCCAGTGCGAGGGCGACGCCGTCGGCGGCCTGAGCCCTGCCGCTCGCCACGGAGATCCACACGGTGCCGCGCCTGGTCTGAACGTCCCATACGACGTCGTGGAGAGGTGTGTCGGTCATGAGGTCATCGTCCTCGGTTCTCGTCGACCACGCCGCCCGCCGGCATCGACCTCGATGCCTTCGGCACTATCTCCCCATCGTCGAGAGTCGGCCTCGACCAGGCCCCAGCCAGCCGAGTCGCGGCCGCTCCGCGCGCCGTCAGCACCCTGGGATCGCCCGGCCGTGTGCCTGGTCCCCACGGCCCACGTCGAGCACTGTCAGTGCTCGATGACAGGATTGACCGACCTGTCCCGGAACGCGACGCGGTCGGGACGATCGAAAGATACGGAGAAAAACCGCATGAACCGTACTGAACTGGTCGCTGCGCTGGCGGAACGCACCGAGGTGACCCGCAAGGACGCCGACGCCGTCCTGACCGCCCTCGCGGAGACGGTCGGCGAGATCGTCGCCAAGGGAGACGAGAAGGTGACCATCCCCGGCTTCCTCAGTGCCTGTTTTCGATCCCGGGTTTTGCGTAGCCTTGGGATCTAAGCTGGCTGGGTGTTCGAGGACGTTGGGCGGGCTGCGGAGCGGGTCTGTGAGGGCTGTGGTGGACGGTTGCGGCCGGATGCTCGGCCACGTGCGGTGTTCTGCTCGGCGGCCTGTCGTTCCAGGCAGTGGCGTCGTGAGGCCCGTTTGCGCAAGCGGGTGGCGGCGGAGTTGACCGGCGCCGGCCGGGTTGAGTGCCCGGGGTGCGGCGCCAGCTGGATCGCGGGGGTGGACCGGCGCTCGAACGCCGTCTACTGCTCTCGACGGTGCGTCACGAGGGCCTGGCGGGCACGGAAGGAAACGTTCGGCGATCGGTCACAGTGACCGTAACGCGAACGCATGCGAATCCCTCTTTCGATCAGAATCCGGTCAATTGCGGTCGTTCATTGTGATCTCCGTATTTTCGGTCTGACTCTCGGAACCGGATGCGGGCCGAGTCTTGTCACGGCCGAGGGGCCCTGCCCCGGCCCGCGTGGGTGGTGAATGCCATGCCCGAAGAGATCATGGACACCGACAAGGTCGGCAGCGTCAGTGCCAGCCGCTATGCACAGATCGTGGCCGAACTGCGTGACGTGGTGGAGAACCAGACCCGTGGCAAGTTCCTGACCGGCGACTACGCGCTGGAGATCGAGCCGATGCGCGACCGCGGCGGCCAGGAGCAGGCCGACGGCCTGTTCTCGGTCAGAGCGTCGCTCCTGCGCCTGGCCGATGACATCGGCCTTCCGTACTCGGCGGTGCGGGACGCCCGCTGGACGGCATCGCGCTGGCCGAAGGAACACCGGCAGAGGGACGTGTCCTTCCACGTCCACAAGGTCTTGGCGGGGATTGCGGACGACGAAGAGCGGTACGCCGCAGTCCTCGACCCGCCGGGCGACAAGGGCCGGTGGACCTCGGACGGCGCCAAGCGGAGGGTCGGCCAGCAGGTCGAGCACCCGGTCACGCCCCAGGAGAAGATCAGCGCGATCCACACCCTGGCCAGGGACGAAGAGGTCGCCGCCACCGTCACCAGCGACCTGCTGCGGCGTCCTGCGGTGGTGGCCCAGGTCAGGCAGGAGGACAAGGTCCGGGTCGTGGAGGAGCTGACCCGGGACGACCATGTCGCGGCGACGGTGACCACCGGTCTGCTGCGGCGCCCGGACGTCGCGTTCCGGGCGATGTCGGACGACACCGCCCGGCACCAGGTCAACCATGCCCAGGTCGAGCGGGGCCGGCAGGCCCGCGAGCACTTCGAGGACACCAGCCCCGTCGCGCCTGCGGTGAAGAACATCGACCGGTCGGTGGAGTTCCTGGACCTGGTCACCGCCTGCCATGCGTTGATGAGGCTCTCTGAAAACGGCCAGGGCTACTCGTCGCCCCACTCGCTCCGGCGTTCAACTGAGTGGGGAGTTTCAGCGAGCGTGGCGCGCGTTGTCGGCCGGGGCCGCCCGCTCGTGGAGTGTGCGGGCCGTGCCGGCCGGTCAAGGGCGCCTGCGGCGGCGCTCCGTGCTGGCCTTCGGCCACCCTGGACAGTCCGACCCGCCCCTGGACCTGGCTGGCTATCGGGCGGCCCCTCCCTTGCGGCGCCCGTTCGCAGGTCAGATGGCCTGTGGGTGGGGAGCTCCACTGAGCAGGTGCGGGGTCACCCCCGAGCAGGGGGTGGGGATTTTCAAGGAGCCCCATCAGCGTTCGTCGCGGCGGCCGGCCGGGTCGTCCCGGGGCTGCGCGACCGGCAGCTCGGTGACGACGAGCGCGTCCTGGTCCACGAGAATGTCGCCAGGGTGCGGGCGACGCTGGACTGGATCGAGACCGCCGTCGACACCGGGAAGGTCGATGTCGACGGCGAGCTGGCCCGGCTTCTGCAAGGCGAGTAACCGTCGTGCCGCGCGCCTCTGAGCGCCGATCGGCGGCCGCCCAGCGACACGCCGACACCGTCCGGTTCGTGCTCTTCGAAGCCCGTCCGGCCGGTCTGACCTTCGCCCAGCTGGTCAGATCCAGCGAGCTGTCGCCCCACCAGGCCCGTGCGGGCCTGGCCTGCCTGCGGGACACCATCGCCGAACGTGGCTGGCCGCCGCTGATCTGGACGATGAAGGACGGCTACCAGTTCACCGCCGACTCCGCCGCGCTTCAGTCTTACGAGATCGCCGTCATCCGCGGCAAGCTCACCGAGATCCGCCGCTTCATCACCGGGACCGTGGCCCCGCACGCCGCCCTGCAGCCCAAGGGCCGGTGGATCAAGCACTTGAACACCCAGCTCAACTCGGTCGAGTCGACGTTGGACGTCATCGCCGACTTCACCGACGCATGACCGGTTCGGACCGTCGGCCTCCCCCCGGGCCCGGCGGTCCGGACACCTGGCCGGGGGGAGGGAGACTGTTGCCGCGGCGACGCTGCTACCCCTCGGACACCTGGGATGACGAGTGGGCGCTGATCGAACCGCTGCTGCCGGTGCCGGCCTGCGAAACCCGAACCGGCGGGCGGCCGGAGAAGCACCCTCGCCGGGAGATCGTCGATGCGATCCGCTACGTGGTCGATACCGGCTGCAAGTGGCGGGCACTGCCCAAGGACTTCCCGCCCTGGCGCACGTGTTACGGGTTTATGGCCCGCTGGGCGGCTGCCGGCGTCGTCGGGCAGATCCGTGACCAGCTCCGCAAGCGGATCCGCCGCGAGATGGGCCGGGCACCCGGGGCGGTGGCCACGGTCATCGACTCCCAGTCGGTCAAGGCCGCCGACACCGTGGGGAAGGACTCCCGCGGCTACGACGCCGGCAAGAAAATCAACGGCCGCAAACGGCACCTGGTCGTGGACACCAAGGGCCTGCCGCTGTTCGTGATGGTCACCCCGGCCGACATGACCGACCGCAACGCGGCCAAGGAAGTGCTGTTCAGGCTGCGGCTGATGCACCCCGAGATCACCATCGTCTGGGCCGACTCCGCCTACGCGGGACAGCTCGTGACCTGGGCGAAGGCCTATCTGAACCTGACGATCAAGACCGTCAGCCGCCCGAAGAACATCCCCGGATTCGTCGTCCTGCCCCGCCGCTGGGTCGTCGAACGCTCGCACGCCTGGGTCATGCACGCCCGCCGGCACGCCCGGGACTACGAACGCCTCATCCAGCACTCCGAGTCGCTGATCACCTGGGCTGCGATCACCCTCATGACCAGGAGAATCACCCGCAGGCAGTCCAAGAGGTCCGGCCAGCCAGCATCCCGCGAGGCCGACCGGGACTGAAGGCGGCGCATACCGCCTTCACCAACTCCTACCGCATGCCTTCGCGCAACGTCCACTGCCGCCCGCCCGGGAAGCTGGGCGGGTTGAGAGCGTCCAGGCGCTCGCGCAACGTCCGGACGCAGTCTTCGGCGTCCACCCCGCGAATGCCGAAGGTCAGACCGGACGACGTCCCAAAGTGGCGTCCTTGACGTCCGGTCCCAACAACCTCCCGGAACACGGCGATGACCTGGTCATACAGGTCCATGCCGGGCTGATCCTCGACCGCGAGCCCGTCGACTGTCAGGAACTGCCAGCCCTCGGCGACCGACTCGGCCTCGGCGACCAAAACGTCGTCCTGCAACCGACGCGCCACCTGACGGGCTTCCTCCGGAGTCATGACCCCATCTTCCCAGAAGCACCCGCCCGCGGGACCGAGGATCGAAAACAGGCACTCAGCTTCGAGCGCACTCACCGCGCCGCCCGTACGGCACGCAACCCCCAGACCGGCGAGCCGCTCGAGATCCCTGCGGGCTACAGCGTCAAGGTCTCCGCCGGCTCGAAGCTGAAGGAAGCCGCCAAGGGCCAGTAGCGGCCCGCTCCGCGCGCAGCAGACGCCGCGGGCCGGACTCCGGCACAGCGCGGCACGCTGCGGCCGGCGCGAAAGTCGGATAACCGCGCTGTCGGCGGGGTAGAACGGACGCCAGGTGCCGTCCCGCAACGGATGGCACTGCCCACAGACCAGCCGGGGCGTCCCGGCGATATCGAAGGACAGCAGCATGGCCAGCGGCACCGTGAAGTGGTTCAACGCCGAAAAGGGCTTCGGATTCATCGCCCAGGACGGCGGCGGACCGGACGTCTTCGCCCACTACTCCAACATCTCCGGCAACGGATACCGGGAGCTGAACGAGGGCGAGCCGGTCACCTTCGACGTCACCCAGGGCCAGAAGGGTCCCCAGGCCGAGAACATCGTCCGCGGCTGACAGCCACATGGCGCACCGCCCCGCGGGCCACTGTGTAGAGTGGCACCACCGACGCGGGGTGGAGCAGCTCGGTAGCTCGCTGGGCTCATAACCCAGAGGTCGCAGGTTCAAATCCTGTCCCCGCTACGAGAAGAATGGGGCCCGGCACCAGCCGGGCCCCATTCGCCTTTCTCCTGGTCTGATCATCGTTTTCCGGCGCCGCGGACGAGTCACTCCAGAGGTACGGCGACGGCAGGGGTGCCGTGGCGCAGCTGAATGGTGGCGGCAGTCGCCAGAGCGGGGCTCACCAGCCGAGCACGACCACCAATGACGATCCGTACATCGTCCAGCGTGACGAGTTCGGCATCAATCACAGCACGGCGTCCGACCACCTCCACCTCGTACCGGCCCTCACCACGCTGGCGCACCAGGTAGGTGTCCGGGCCGAGTTCGCACTCCCAGGTCCCCGGCTCGGACTCGGCCAGGTCGACGAGGGTACGGATCTGATCCAGCGGGCTCTCCACGGCCGGATGCGCCTCGTCGGCATGCTCCTCGAACGCCCTCCTCGCGAGCAGCACGAAGCGATGCCGGCTCAGCTCACCGCACTCCGGGCACTCAAGCGCGAACCTGTCCGGGCCGGCCGTCTCATCGTCGGTGATCTTCGCCTGCAGTCCGTTCACCACCGGCTCTTGCGCTACGCCGTTGCGCGGTCGTCGGCTCACCGGACCCGTCCCTCGTGCTTGGTGCTGATGGCATCCGCATTGTCCCGCGTCGGTTCCGCGACGGAAACCGAGCACGTCCGGGCCACGATGCCCGGAGCCTCGACGAAGCTCAGAACGCCGGGGGAGGGCAGCCGGCTGGCCGGCGCGACCGGGCGGCTGCGCAGCGTTTACGTATGCTCCGCGACACCGCATGGGCGCGCCCGCGCCCATGCGGTGTCGCGGGCGCCCGGCCCGGGACACCGAACGAGAACGCAGGGCAGGAGGAGCGATGCGCGGCACGACCATCGCCAGCCGCTACCGGCTGGAGGAAGCCCTCGGCAGCGGAGGCATGGGCGAGGTGTGGCGCGCCGAAGACCTCCACCACGGCCACGACGTCGCTCTCAAGATCATCATCCTGGGGGAAGGCGACACCGTCCGCGAAGCCGCCTTCCGTCGGGAGGCAGGTGTCGCCGCGCACCTCTCCCACCCGCACGTCGTCGCCGTCCGGGACCACGGCGCCGCCGACCTCGGCGGTCGGCGGGCCCTTTTCCTCGCCATGGACCTCGTCGACGGCCCGCCCCTGAACGCGCTCATCACCGGCCCGCTTCCCCTCACGGACACCCTGACCTGGACCGCTCAGATCAGCCACGCCCTGCACGCCGCCCACCAGGCCGGGATCGTCCACCGCGACGTCAAGCCGTCCAACATCCTCATCAATCACGGCTCCGCGATGCTGTGCGATTTCGGCATCGCCCGTCTCACCCGCATCACCAGCCACCACACCCTGACCGTCGCCGGCGCCGTCATCGGCACGCCCGCGTACATGTCCCCCGAGCAGGCCCGCGGCGACACAGACCTGGGCGCAGCCAGCGACATGTACTCGTTGGGCTGCCTGATCCACGAACTCCTCACCGGCGCAGCCCCCTTCACCGGCTCCGGCTGGCAACTACTCCACCAGCACGTCCACGACACCCCCGTCCGCCCGTCCGCCCTGCGCCCCGGCGTCCCCCACGAACTTGACCGCCTGGTCCTAGAGCTCCTGGACAAGGACCCGGCTGCCCGCCCGACGGCCGCCGAGACCTTGAAGCGGCTCTCCCGGCTGCGCACCGAGCTCGCCGCCCTGCCGACCGTTGCTGCGCATCGTGTGCCGCCGGCGCCCACCGTTCTGGACACCCCCGCGGCTCCCCGCCGCGGTGCGCGCTCACGCGTCACCGCGCTGTGGGCGGGCACGGTGACCGGCGCGGCCATCGCCGGCGAGCTCGCCTGGACCACCCCGATGCCCGGTCCGTGGCCACTCGCGCTGGGCATGCTCGCAGGCCTGCTCCTCAGTGCCTTCCGCCCGCACGGCGCCCCCCAGGAGGCCCGCGCGGGAGAACTGCGCATCACCACAGCCGGCTTGTTCACCATGCTGCTGATCGCCCTCGGCACATCCGTCGGCCTCCTCGCCGAGCATCCGTCAATGTGGTGGGTCGCACTGGCCACCGCCGTCCTGGGCGGTCCCACACTCGTCATCTGCTCCACCGCAGTACGCCGGACCGTCCAGCACGTCCTGCACCGCTCCGCCCCCCACGCCGACCTCGCCGCCACCGCCGGCGCCCTCCACACCGCCGCCCTGCTGCTCGCCGCCAACCACGCAGGCCTCGCCGCTTCCGCAACGCTGACCGCTGGTCTCGCGCTCTGGCCGGCCACAGCGCTGATCACCGCGGTCCTCACCTCCAGCAAGGTCCGTGAGATCGTCACCGAACTGCCCCCTGCGGCGGCCGGCAGCGCGAGCCGGCGTGTCGTCCGGACCACGCCGGTCGTCAGCCGGTCATGAAAGGTGCCTCCTTGTCACACGGAGACGGCGTGCGTCCGGACGGCGAAGTCACGAAGCCCTGGCAACGCTGGTCGGCGCGTGAGGAGTTCGCTGGTCAGAGCACGCACCGACGGTCGGCCCGCATCCTCGGGCGCGGCCGCCTCGATCGAGAGCAGTGCCGTGAACGCTTCGTCGTGCGCGTCGAGAGCGACCAGTGCACGAGCGGTGTCCGTGGCGAGTCTCGCCCGACGTTCGGGTGTCGGCAGGGCCCGGGGGTCGATCTGCCGGGCGATGCGGACGGCCGTCCGATCCTGTCCGAGAAGATGATGCACCCCGACCTGGTACAGCTGGACCTGCTGCGAGGACAGTTCGCCCGAACGGCGCCGGGCAGGGGTAACCAGACGGTCGGCTGCGTCCTGGGCTCGTTCGACCAGTTCCAGCGCCGTCGCCTTCTGCCCGGCGAGCGCGGCCGAGTACGCCGCGGAGAGCGCCAGCGAGCCCGCAGCCGTCAAGACCACGGGCGTGGCTCGGGGTGATTCGGCGTCAAGCCGGCGGAGAGTGCCTTCGAGCAGCAGCACCGCATCACCAGCGCGGCCCTGCCTGCGTAGCGGGGTCGCACAGATCCGGGTGGCATCGGCGAGAACGGCAGGATCTCCGCAGACCCCGGCCGCTGCGAGGGCTTCTTGGGCATGTGACCAAGCGGTCTCGCTATCACCGGCCTTGACGCTGAGCTCGCTGGCGAGGATGTGCACCCGCGCGAGGACGGCGCTCGCCGAGCGTCGCGCTGAACCCGTCGACTGCCTCAGGGCGGTCGCTGCAGCGAACTGGAGAGTGGGCAGACGGCGAGCAAGGGCGGTGTAACGGGCGGCCTGGAACTCAGACCGTCCGGCCGCGAGTTCCTGCCCAAGCCGGGCCAGATCCGGGGCGGCAGCGAAGGCGGGTCCGGGAAGGAACGAGGCAATCCCGACTCCGGTGCCGAGGGAGAGAAGCCGGCGACGGTCTACCAAGGAGTGCTCCCGGAACTTCGACCAACACGGTGGGGGGTTTGTTCGGCTACTTACCGTAGAGGACAGGGGTGCTCGGCGGAAGAGGGCTCCAGCCGACACCCCCGTCGTACGCAACCCCGCCCGACGACTGACTCGTTCTCCCCTTCGCACCACCTGCTGCCGCGGCTGACCGGTAAGGCACGCGGCCCCGGAGCCGGCGCATACGCTGGTGCGATGACCCGCCCCGACATCGTCCCAGCCCTGTTCCAGGACGCCGAAACCGACCATCCGGCCATCGAGCAGTGGTGCTCTACTGTCCTGTCCGGTGCACCTGCCCGGCTCCTGCTGCTCGGTCCGCACTGGTCAGGGAAGACCCACACCGCCTACGCAGCAGTACGCCGTCTGCTCGCGGCCGGCTACAACAGCCACGAGATCACGGTCCACGGCGCCAGCGAGCTGAAGCGGACGTACGACCCGCGTGTCATCGCGAACACCACCGCGGTGACGGTGGTCGACGACGTGACCGTGTCGGTCGACCTGGTCCGTGAGGCCAAAGGACCGCTCGCTCCCGATTCCGTCGACGTACAGGCGATGATGGCCCTGGAAGCCGGCGCGCTCGCCGAGGCGATCGCCTCCCTCATCGTTCTGCCCAACCGGTCGTGGATCCTGATCGCCCCCAGTCCGGAGATCCTTGCCGAGGCGGTCGGCGAGCAGACGGCGGCGCGCATCCTCGCCGTCGCCGACACCGTAGAGCTGGCCCAGCGGCCGCTCCCCAAGCTGTCCTGGTGACCGCACGATCGGGCGTCGCAGGCCCCGTGGGGAAGCCGGAACAGCTCAGGCGCACCGCCGCGGGCGCGCCACGGGCCGAACCGATCCTGGCCGCGACCCGCGTCTGAGAGGCGACGGCATGGAGGGGCCCTTCATCGATCCGGATGGGGACCACCGTTGCTGCGGCATCTGTCCGGCGCTACGGCTTCCCCGAGCGGGCTTTGTGGTCTTCGACCGGCCCAGCAGAGACTGCCCGTTCGACCCGCAGGACGGCCACCGCTACACCGCGGACCGAATGCCGGCCTGTGTGCATCCGGACAAGGTGGGCCTGGAACCGGATCGCATCGCTCCGCCGTATGAGCCGGAGCAGTCCGAACCGTTCCGCCCGGACCGACGCTGGTGGCGGCGCCGGTAAGGACCCCGTGCGGCACATGCTTCGATCCCTCCGGCACCGCCCCGGCGGTTCCCCGCCCGGTCTCCAGGCGCTCGGTGCCGTCGATCCGCGCGTACGGCGGGTTCGCAACCAGTTCGCCCCCACCGGCAGACCCTCGCCGGTGGCCACTCGAATCCTCCCGCTTCACCCACCCGGAAACTCGTGCGCTCCCGCTGTCACACCGCGTGCTCCTCGCACACCTGTAGCAGGTGACAGACGGAAATCACCCTGGGAGCTGCCGTGACCCTCACCCTGACGCCGTATACGCCTCGCCAGCAGTGGGGCCTGCGTTCCACCGATGCGGCGCTTCCGCCGACCGCGCTGCGCCAGATGGCCACCGGCGAGACCGAGGAGACCGCGCGGATCGAGCTGGCCGAACTCGCTGACCTTCAACGCCTCATCCCCACGGCAACGGCCGAACAGGCCTGCGGCGAAGCCCAGATCCTCCACGCCCTCATGCACGCCTATGGCCGTCATCGCTCCACGCTCACCGGCGGCCCGCTCGGCATCCGCAGCCTCACCCCGCGCCCCACGGAACTGGTCGTGCGCATCGCCCCCTCCCAGTTGCCCCGTTGGATCGACGCGCTCGCGTACCGGTCGGAAGGCCCAGGCGTCGCAGGCCTGCGCTGGGCGCCGCACCGTGACGGCATCGTCCTGACCCTGGCCGGGATGACGCTTTCGCTGGAGGGCATCGACGAGACGACCTGGCGTCAGGCACTCGCTCAACGGTCGGCCGACCACGCCAGCCTGATGCCGCACTGGATTCCCGTGATCGTCGACGAAGCGGAGCGGGCAGCATCTCAGGAAACGGACCTCGCGGGGATCGCCGACCACCTCTCCGCCACGCTGCGCCGCATCCGCCTGGTCGATGCCCTCGCACGAAACGGCCACGTCAACCTGTTCACCACCCGACACCTCGGCAGCCTCCACCTGATCGAGGCATGCGAGGGCACTCCCACCGTCCTGCCGTTGTGGACCTCGCGCTCCCTGCCCCTGGCCCTGTGGCCCGCCGGCCGGATCCCCGCCCAGGGCCCGGCTGACCCCCATGCCGCCGTACTCGACATCGTCACCGCGGTGGAACCGTCCGTCGCGGCGCACGACCACGCCGCCCTGGCCTTGTGCCACCTGGCCGGCAACCGCCCCGACCCCGTCCTCGTGCAGGCCGCCGAGCACGCCCTGGCCGTCGCTGCCCGGATCCTCGCCGACCCCGCGCACGCCAGCCTGTACGACGCCGGCGGCTGGGCGGGCAGCTGCCGCACCTACCCGGAGGGCTCCGTCCACGGCGCCGACCCGTGCATCCCGCCCGGCGCGGAGGAGGTCACCGACCTCCCCGACGCCGACCTCGTACGCATCGGCGCGCACACCCTCGGCGGATCACCGGACGACTCCCGCCTGTTGTGCGCCGGCCAGGACGAACTCGTCCACCTGCTCGACTGGGCCCTCGCCGCCGCCACCCGCCCCAGAACCCGGCCCTCCTGGACCTGCGACGACCTCCTGGGCGCCCGCTCCACCCGGCCGCTGCCCGGCCGGGACGGCACACTGGAGCTCACCGCCAGCGGCACCGGCGTCTACCGCGTACATCTGGAAAGCCTCGGCCTGACCGACCTCGCCGGCGAGGAGGACACGGTGGAGTGGGAGCGCGAGGCAGCGCCGTCACAGGCCGCCGCGGTTCTGCTGGCCGAGCACGCCGCGATCGAGGCATCCGTCTGCCTGCCCTTCCAGCGCGAGCACCGCAAGCAGCGCCTCCTGCTGCCTGCTCCCGTTCCGGCCGAGCCCACGATCCGTACCGTCCTCGCCGGAGCCGACTACGTCCTTGGCTTCGCTGCCTTCGCCAGTGTCCTCGCGCAGCTGGGCCAGCGGGTGGACTCCGCCCAGGGAGCGGCCGACGGGCACTGGCAGATCGACCCGACCTCTCCCGATGACCCGAACGACTACCCCCGCTCCCTGACGGCTCACGTCAGCGACTGGTTCGAGCTGTCCTCGCCCCACCCCGTGGAAGAGGCCAACGGAGCCCCAGTCGACAGCAGCGCCTACCTTCGTCATCTGGCCGCCCACCGGACGGCCCTCGACCCGTTCGTCACCCGCTACCTCGCCGCAGCCGACCGACTCACCGGTCCCCACACCTTCGAAGAGCGACACCTCGCCGGCGTCGCCGCCCTGCGCTCTACCGATCTGGCAGCCCTGGCCTGCCAGGATCTGCGTCCCGTGCGCGCGCCGCTGCGCCGCCTGGTGAGGTCCATCCCGCAGGACCCCGCCCACCTTGCAGCGTGGTACGAGGACCACCTCACTGCGTCGTCCTGAACGCGGCCGGGCTGATCCTGGCGGTGCTGCGTTGCTTCCTCGCGCGCGCGTCCTGTGGTTTCTGTTCAGACATCAGGTGGGTTCTCAGCCACGACGGTGGGCAACCACAGGTATCCAGGAGGCACTGATCAATGGAAGGCCCCCAAGGGCCTGGAATGGTGCGCGCAGCGCAGATCGGTGACTGGGGGATGGTCCAGCGCATCCAAGGCGCTGGCGCGGGGTGGCCGGGGGCGGCGTTAGCCCCCGGCAGTTGATGAGGGTGCGCAGCACACGGATGGTTCGTGATGTGGCTCGAGGACTGTGGTTCTCGACTGTCCTCTTCTTGATCTGACTCTTGATGTACTACCTCACCGGTGAAGTCACCTCCACCTCACCGGTGAGGCTACCTCTCACCTCGCGGGTGAAGTGACCCTCACATCACGGGTGCCGCCACCCTCACCTCACCGGTGAGGTGAGGTCCTGCGACCTCCCTTTCAGGGGGTGGCTTCACCCGTGAGGCTAGGTCAGAAGCCAGGCAAAGGGCCCGACAGCGCACGGCTCCGGGCCCTTGACCTGCTGTTTTGCTACGCTCCCTGCTGCGCGGCCTCCAGGCGCTCCAGGACGCGGCGCGCCCACCATCCTCCGTCGAGAAGGATGTAGTTCGACGCCTTCAGGAGCTTCGGGTTCTCGTCGTCGTACTGGTTGACGATCTTGAGGAGCTTGTACTCCTTCAGTTCGACCAGGCTCCGTTCCACCGTCGAGACCGACCTGCCGATGTTGGAGGCCAGCTCCCGGCGGTACGGCGGCCGGTAGTCCGAGGCGCGGGTGTCGATGTCCACGTACGTCGCCAACGCCATGTACAGGGCCTTGGAGTTCGGGGACAGCGACCCGTCGCGCGCTACCCGGTAGTCGATCTTGACCCAGTCAAGGCCAGGTCCCTCGCCGCGGGTCACGCTGACGGCATGGGTTTCCTCCTGGTCCTTCTTCTTCGCCACTACCTGCTGCCGTCCGTCTGCGCCCGGGCGCCGACCACACGGGCCCGCTCTCCGGGGACCCGCGTCGATCCGAAGGGCTGCACCGGCCGGAGACCCAGTTCGGCGCCGTTGCTCTGTTCGTCCATAGGGGGAGTGCTCCTGACTGCTCCTCGGCAACCAGGCGGGCTCGCACGATGGCGCCCGCGCGGGTTACTCTCGGAACCAGCGAGTATCGAAGAACGACCCCCACGCGGCCAAGCTCGGGGGTCGTTCTATTTGGTTGGGGCTGATCCTACGACTTTGGATTGCCCATCAGGCGCCGCTGCCGTCCCTCCAGTCGAACAGGTCGAATGGGTGGCTGCGTCCCACGGCCGGGCGCTGCCGGGACGCCGTTGAGCACGCTGCAGGCGGGAGCACGCGGTCCGTCACCCCCGGTTTGACCCGGCCGGTCACCCGATTGATGTCACGAGGATGGCCCCTTATCCGGCGTGCCACCGCCGGCGGTCCTCGTCCCACTGCTCACGAGCCCGGGCGCGTTCTGCCCCGGCGTCCAGCCGTTCGATCAGCGCGTCGCTGTCGACGAGCACCTCGGCGTGCGGCGCTCCGCCGGGGTTGAAGCGGTGCCACTGGTCGACGATCACCACCGTTCCGGCAATGCCCTCCTGATCCGGCATGGCCATGGAAGCCTCGGCGAACGGCCCCGGGGGACAGCCGGGCACCGAGACCCAGTCGCCGACGGCTGCCTGCCAGGGATGGATCAGATCGCCGCCGAGCGGGCCGGTGGCGGCGGGGCGCCCTGCGGGGGCCGGCTCCAGGGACTCGGCCTCCAGCGAGACCAGCTCCAGGCCGCTCACACTCAGCCGGAACTCACGGGCGTTCGCCATCTGCCAGAGCAGGGCAAGCTGCCGCGTCACCCGCCTCCAGTCCTCCGCCCGGTCGCCGGTCACGGTCCCACCGCTGCTCAGTACCTTCAGCGTGCGGGTGAGGAAGCGGTGCCGGGCGAGTTCGCGGCCGTCGTTGCCCTTCATGTCTTCCGGCAGGGGAGGGAGTTGCTCGGCGAGACGCTGGGCGTGAAAGAGCGTGGAGGGCGAAGACATCGGGATCCTTGGGGCAGGGGACGGTGCCGCGCAGGACACGGCCAGCGCGGCACCGGGAGATATGGATCAGCTGCGACCGCAGAGACGGCTGCGCCCGCGGAGTCGGTCAGGTGGGCAGAACGCCGGTGATGGTGGGAAGCCCCTGGACGGTGATGACGGAGGCGTCAGCGGACAGGACCTTGAACGCGTGCTTCCAGGGCCTGTCGTTGAGCGTGAACAGCTCCTGCGGCGGCAGCATCAGCGACAGGCGGTTGACGCTGGTGTATCCGAGCTGCCGGTAGAACGCGGTCAGTTCACGGTCGTGCCGCAGCGTCAGCGCGGCGTATCCGGCGCCCCGGAACGTCTCCTCGGCCTGCTGGAGGAGATCCCGCGCGACGCCGCGCCGCCGGTGCTCGGGCCGGACAGCCAGAATGTGGACGGTCGAAATGCGCCGCAGGAGCCGACGCCGAACCAGGCCGGAGGCGCGGCCAGGCTTGGCGATCCAGTTCGGCGGTCCACAGACAATGGATCCGACCGGGAAGCCGTCGTTGTCCTCGGCGATCAGAAAGTGATTGTCCTGGTGGGACAGCGGACCGTCGTCGGTGGCGGTGAGGGCGAACCGCATCGGCGCGAGGGCGGTGGGTACCGCCTCGATGGGCAGATGAAGATCAACCAGTGAGGCCAGTTCGACGACTGTGTCGCCGTCGTCGGGAGTGGCGGTACGGATGCGGATCCCGGATCGGGTGGTCGTGTGCATCGGGGATGGGTCCTTCTGTGACGCTGGTCGGGTACGCGGTGTGCGGGGAGGGGCGCTATGCGTCGGGCCGGGCGCGGTGTCAGTCCGCCTGGAGGCTCCAGCCGAAGAAGAGCCAGCTCGGTTCGGCTCCCGGGACGTCCAGCAGCAGTGCTCCTGCTGCGCCGTCCCGGATGCGGCGGTCGTCGTCCTCGATGAGGCGGTCGGCCAGCCATTCGGCGTCGTCCTCGCACAAAGGGCCGCCGTCGGCGCCTTCGAAGGAGGCGTAGGAGTCGTTGACGTAGCCCGCCGCGACGGCGCGGAGCGGCGCCCGGTCCGGGACGACGACGACCCGCCTCACCGTCGTGAGGTCCGCACGGCGGACGAAGGGGTCATGATGCCGGGCGGTGTCCTCGGCGGTGGCCGCAGCGAGGGCGCGTTCGGGCGTGGGACCGCTCGCGGTGAAGCGGTACAGCATGGGGATGGGGTGCATGGCAGTCCTCGGGCATGGTTCGTCGGCGCCGGGCGGAAAGCGGCGACCGCGAGGTGGGTGGAATGGCCCCGCCGAAGAACTCGGCGGTGGGAATCGAGGCGGGTTGTCGGCCGACCTGATGCAATCACAGTACACGTAATTATCGAGTTAAGCAACGATCAGGTCGGGTCTCTTGCTCCGCACCGCCGTAGGGCGCCGCACCGGATCAGCCGGTGTCCCGGTGTGCGGGCCGGCTCCTGGACTCGCATCCCGCCGGGCGGCGTGCGAGAGGCACCGCTGCCCGCCTGGTGGGCGGCACCCTGGCGGGAGCGGCTGGCACTCGTCGATGATCGCCCTCATGAGTACGAGCGCCTGGGACACACAGCACGGGAAAGTTCTCTGGATCACGGACGGCGTCCAAGGGCTGCCCACGGGGTTGGCCGCTGGCCGCTACCAGTGCCGCGCCTGCGGGGAGTCACTGATCCTGCGAGGCGCCCGCGCCGGTTCGAAGGTGGCACCGCACTTCGCGCACCGCAGTGGCGAGGGCTGCAGCAAGCCCGAGCGCGAGGCACAGATCGACGCCGACGACGAGGTCGTCATCCGCCTGCGGGAGACCATCCGTGCCCTGCCGGGCGTCACCGACTGCACCATCACGTCACCGGGCGAGGCGGCCGATCATCCTTCCGGCTTCCCGCCGGCGCTCCTCGCTCGCTGCGGAGCCGAGACCGTGATCATCGAAGCGCCGACCGCCGCGCCCGACGTAGAGGCCGTCCGCCGCCGGATCCGCGCTGTGCGCGAACACCACGGCGGCGCCATGCACGTCTGGTTTCTCAGGCAGGACCCGGCACAGTTCGGACAGCTCAGGCCGCGCTTCGTCCGGTTGCACGGCGAAACTCAGCAGCACGAGCAGGTGGCCCCCACCGCACAGCAGCTCACCATCATCGAAGCCGGCGGCCACGTGTACTGGCTCGACGGCAAGAAGGTCCTCGTCCCCTACGGAGTCCACGAGTTCCTGCACCCGGTCAAACCCGAACAGGACTGGCAGAACTGGGAGGGGCGGCAGTGGAAGCGCGCCGATCCGCGCGCGGACTGGCGGATCAGCAAACCGTTGCCGGCGCCGACGGCCGACAGCTGGGGGCTCGTCCCCATCTCCCTGTCGTCGCTCACCCGTACCCGCGCTGCGTTCCGGCCGGCCGACGCGTACGCCGTGATGGACGACTTGTACGCCACTCAGCAGGGCCGCTTCCGCTGGCGCAACCAGCACGCCGGTGACACCTACGCCCAGCGGCACACACCGCCCGCTCCGCCCGCCACCGAACCCCCGCCGCCCAGAAGCGTCGAGGAGCCCCGCCCCGAGCCGCCCGTCGACGAGCCGCCCGTCCACCCGTCGCCCTCAGCCCTCGAACTGCCCGCGGCGACCGAGCAAACGGCGCCCGGCTCCGCCCAGCAATTCCCCCCGCCCCCCTCGTACCAGCCCGGAGTCCTCCCGCAGTCGGCGCCCGAGAAGAACCCCGGCCTCCTGGAACGGCTGCTCCGCCGCTCCCGGCGGCGGCAGTGACGACACCGCGCAAGGCGACCGAGAAGCGCGCCCGAGGAAGGTCACACCCTCGGCGGGCCCTTGGCGAACGGACGCCGCGCGCGCCCCGGATCTGCGTGGTTGCACGAACGGGCACGCTCACAGGCCACAATGGCAAGCGGTACCGACGGCATCCGGGTGTCTGGGGGAGTGTCCTTTTGTCCATCGACCGTCTTCAGCCTGTCGTCACGCCAGCCGTGTTCACCGCCCGCTCCGCGGCCACCGGCATCCCGCCCTCCCGGGCCGGCTCGGCCGCCGGCCCCCTGGAGAAACTGAGCGACGACGCCTTCCACCTCGCTCTGCAGAAGGCCACCGCCGACGCGACGGGGGCCGCGGCCGCCCAGGTCGCGACCGAAGCCGTGCGCCGCCTCGGCCGGCTGCAGGTGCGCGATCTGCGCCTCCTGCTGCTCGACGCCCCGGATACGCCGGTGTGGGCACAGGCCCGGCGTAGGTCACTCACGGCCGTTGCCGCCACTCCCGCCCTGGCGCCCAGCATCATCTCCATGCACGCCCAGTTGCTGCGCCTGCCCTCGGCGACGGTCCGTGAAGGTCAGGAGTCCGGGAACGAGCCCTCCTTCGTGGCACAGGCGACGCTCGACGTCGGCGGCCGGGAGATCACCGGCAGCATCCAGCGCGCCCGGACCCGAAAGGGCGCCCGTCAGCAGGCCATGGCCAGCCTCGTCGCCTCGCTCGCCGGCCTGGACGATCCGTTCGCGCAGCACAGCGTCGCGTCGTGGACGGGGCAGTCCGCCGAGCCGGCGTCCCAGGATCCGGCCACCCGGACCGGCCCAGGTCCAGGCGGTGGCCGCAGTCCGATCTCGGTCCTCAACGAGTACGCGCAGGCGGGCCACATCACCCGGCCGGACTTCCGCGTCACCCTGCACTCGCCCACCACCTTCACCGCGACCGTCACCGCCACCCTCGGAGAGCAGCAGCTCACCGGCAACGGGGCCGGTTCGAGCAAGCAAGCCGCCCGAGCCGGGGCCGCCGACGATCTCCTGGACGTTGTGCAGCGTGCCTTGGCCGCCGACCTTCCCGAGGTCCCCGCAACAGAGCCCGAACCGGAGCCCGCCCCCGTCCCCGGGCCGGCTCCCGCTGCTTTGCCGCTCCCGCCGGCCACCCTTCAGGACCCCCCGCCGGTACCCGCGGCGAGCGCGCAGGAGCTGTTCCAGGCCCGCGACGTCGTCGACCACCTCCTCGCCGGCGGCACGGCGCTCACCCTTTTGCCCTCCCGGCACCCCGCCCGCACCGCGTGGATGCTCTTCTCGCCCGACGGCACCCCGCCCGCCCGGGCGGCGACCCTGCCGGCGCCGCTGCAGTACGTCACCCGCGAACTCGTCCTGGCCGGCCCCGGCGGCATCATGCCGCGCCGCGCGACGGTGACCGGCGTCGCCGCGCCGCTCGGCCTCGTCCTGCCGGCCGTGCTGGCCTCCCGGGACGCGGAGCATCCCTCGGCGACCGGTTGGCGGCACGCCGTCCGGCTAGGCCTTCGTTGCGTGGCCCAGCAGCGGGTCCACCCGGCCCTCACCGTCGAAGGCCACGACTGCTGGCGCGTCGGCCCGAGCAGCGACGCGCTGCGCCGTGCGGTGGCCGACGCCGCCGCGCGGCTTGCCCCCGAAGGGCACTGCCTGTTGGCCGGCACGACGCCGGTGCGCATGGCCGCCCCGGAACCGGCCGTCTGGGCGGCGCTGGACGCCGTCGCCGACGCCATGCTCCGCACGCCCGGCGCCACCACCGTCCTGGGCCCCGGCCCCTACAGCGGCCCGGCGCACGACATCCGTCCGACGCCGCAGTTGTGGACGTGGGCGGACGGGATCGAGGACGGTCTCGATCCCCGCCCCGCGCCCGGCCTGGTGCTGCGCATCAAGCAGCCCGAGAACGAGGGCCCGGTCCCGGCCGCACCGCTCACGCTGTACCTGGACGCCGGCGACGGGCGGGACCCCGTTTCGGCAGCCGGCGTCTGGGCCGGACAGTCTCATCCCGGCCTCACCACCGCGGCGCTGCCCGCGGTACGCCGCGTGCTGCGCCGGGCCACCCGCCTCTTCCCGCCCCTGGCGGACCTCGCCGCCCAGGACCATCCCAGCAGCACCACCTTGTCCGCCCACGACCTCGCCCACCTCCACCAGGCCGCGGCCGGCCCGCTGGCTGAGCTCGGCGTGGGTGTCCACTGGCCCCCGCACCTCACCGACGTCCTCACCTCCACCGCCGTCGTCGGCGCAGCCCACGAGGACGATGACGACCACGACGCCCCGGCGAGCGGCGGCTACCTGTCCCTGGAACGCCTCGTGGACTGCCGCTGGCACATCAACCTCGACGGCGAGCCGCTCACCGACGCGGAGATGACCGCCCTCGCCGACGCCGCAGCCCCGCTGATCCAGCTGCGCGGACGCTGGCTGCTCATCGACCCCGAAACCACCCGCCGCGCCCGCGACCGCCGCCTGGCGCCCCTACCCTCCCTCGACGCGCTGGCCGCCGCCCTGTCCGGCACCCTCATCCTCGGCGGCGAAACTCTCCACGCCCGCCCCGCCGGCACCCTCGCCGCCCTCGTCGATGCGCTGCACCAGGCCCCCGACAGCCCCCAGCCCATCCCGGCACCGGCCGGCCTGACCGGGACCCTGCGCCACTACCAGGAACGCGCCCTGGCCTGGCTCTCGCACACGCTGGGCCTGGGGTTCGGCGCGCTGCTGGCCGACGACATGGGGCTCGGCAAGACCCTGACGACCATCGCCTTGCACCTCCACCGTGCCGAGAGCACCGAGCGAGCCGGGCCGACGCTGGTGGTCTGCCCGGCCTCCCTCATGACGAACTGGCAGCGCGAGATCGCCCGCTTCGCCCCCGGCACCACCGTCGTGCGCTACCACGGAGCCGACCGGACCCTGGGCGCCGACGCCCAGGGACGCAACAGCGTCGTCGTCACCACCTACGGAACACTGCGCCGCGACACCCAAGCCCTCGCCGCCACAACGTGGGGCCTGGTCGTCGCGGACGAGGCCCAGCACATCAAGAACCCGGCCTCGGCCACGGCCAAGGCGCTGCGCGACCTGCCCGCCGCTGCCCGCCTCGCGGTTACCGGAACCCCCGCGGAGAACAACCTCACGGAATTGTGGTCCATCCTCGACTGGACCAACCCCGGCCTGTTCGGCACCCGCGCCGCGTTCCGCGCCCGCTACGGAGCCGTCGAGAAAGACCCCGGCGTACCCGCCGCCGCACAACTCGCCCGGCTCATCGGCCCGTTCATGATGCGCCGCCGCAAGTCCGATCCGGGGATCGCCCCGGAGCTGCCCGACAAGGTCCACCACCACCGGATCGTGGCCCTCACCGACGAGCAGACCGGCCTGTACGAGGCGACCGTCCGCGACACCATGGAACGGATCGCCGCCAGCACCGGCATCGAACGCCGTGGCCAGGTCCTGAAGTTGCTCCAGGCCCTGCGCCAGATCTGCAACACCCCCGCCCTCTACCTCAAGGAACCCCTCGGCGAAGCCGACCCGGCCGCTCTCGTACGGCGCTCCGGGAAACTCGCCGCCCTCGACGATCTCCTGCCGTCCCTGGCCGAACGCTCAGAAGCCGGCCTCATCTTCACCGGCTACGTGCAGATGGGCCGCATCCTCGAGCACCACCTGCGCGCCCGCGGCCACCGCGCCATCTACTTCCTCCACGGCGGGACACCCCCCGCCCGCCGCCAGGACCTCGTCGACGCCTTCCAGAACGACTCCGAACCGGCCCCGCTGTTCATCCTGTCCGTCAAGGCGGCCGGCACCGGCCTCAACCTCACCCGGGCCGAGCACGTGATCCACTACGACCGGCCCTGGAACCCGGCTGTCGAGGACCAGGCCACCGACCGCGCCCACCGCATCGGCCAGCACCGCACCGTCCAGGTCCACCACCTGATCACCGAAGGCACCGTCGAGGACCACATCAACGAGCTCCTGGCCCGCAAGCGCGCCCTGACCGACTCCGTCCTCACCTCCGGCGAGAGCGCCCTCGCCGAACTCGACGACACCGAACTCGCCGCCCTCGTCACCCTGGGAAGCCGATGACCGCCCCCACGCGCACCATGGGACCCCTCGTCGCCGCCTGGAAACAGGGATTCCACCTGGCCACCGCCGGTTCCGGCTCCTACGCCAAGGGCCTCAACCTCCACCGCAACGGCGCCGTCGGCCAAGTCCACGCCGCCCCCGGCCGCCTGTCCGCCGCCGTCGCGGCGAAGAAGGCCACCCACAAAGCCGCCCTCCACTTCCCCGAACTCGCCGAAGACCGGTGGCACGCTCTGGCCGACCGACTCGCGGGCGACCCCCAGGCGTCAGCCGACCTCCTGGCCGGCCGCGTTCCCGCCGCCGTCGCTGACCCCGGCCACGCCGGCGGCACGGCCGTCGTGCCCGCCGCCGACGAGATCACTTTCTCCTGCTCCTGTCTGCCGGGCAGCGCCGGCCGCGTATGCGACCACAGCGCAGCCCTCGGCCACGCCGTCGCCGAACGCCTCGCCAGCGCCGCGTCCCTGCTGCTCGCCGCCCGCGGCATGCCCACCCGCGTCCTCGCCGCAGTCCTGCGCGACCGCATGTCCGACGCGGGACCGGGCGCACTGCCCGCTGACCCGGCCGGAACCGTCCGCGCCGACCAGACCTACTCGCTGTGGGCCCACCGCGGCCCGTCGCCCGAGCCCGTCATCGAGCTCGACCCCGCCGTCCCCGTCACCAGTACGATCACCGACCCGCCCCCGCCCTGCCCCTCCGCCCGGGACCTGGCCTGGATGACCAAGGACGCCGCCGCCCGCGCCCGCGCCCTCCTGGACGGAACCGCAGACCAGCCGCACGACACCCTCGCCGACACCGTGCGGATCCTCGCCACACCCGACGGAGTGAGCCGGCTCCCGCAAGCCGCACGATCCAGCGGCCACTCCGCAGGCACCCTGCGCACCATGATGATCGGCTACCGGCACGGCGGGCCGGCCGGCGCCCACGCCGCCCTCCGCGCCACCCCTACACCGCCGTCCGTGCTGGAGCGCGCCCGCGACAGCATCCGGGCATCCCGCGCCCTCGTCCTCGGAGACCTCGATACCGCCGACGGGGCGCTGACCGACACCACCGCCGGGATCCAGCTGCGCCCCGGGCCCGACGGCCGCTGGTATCCCTTCACCTTGGCCGGTGGCCAGTGGCGCCCGGCCCCGGGATGCTCCGACGACCCGGCCAGCGCCTACCAGGCGGCCCGACGAGCGCGGGCTGCCAGGCCCACCGCCCGATGACGACCGTCCGCCGGGCCGCTTATTGAGCCGGCGTCTCAGCCGAGGGGGAGGTGTCTGGCGAGAAACCGGGGAAGGTAGCTGCCAGATCCCGCAGTACCAGCTCCTGGCGGTGGGCAGCATCGCTGCGCACCCAGTTCACCAGCTGCCGGGAGCTGGTGTCCCGGCCCTTGGCGGCGGTGTCCCTGCCCTCTGAATCGACCAGCTGCTGGAGGTAGGCGCCGAAGGTGCTCGCACCCCCGGTGCCCGACCTCGGCCCGGCGCCGTAGCCGGAGGATTCCAGCATCGGCAGGACCGCCAGCACACCGCCGGTGGTGCGGGCCCAGAACACGTCGCCGCGATCGGCGACGACGGAGTACACGACGTCATCGGGGCGCAGGGCGAGCGGCGCGTACGTCATGTAGATCCACCGGTCCTGCCCCGCGGAGCGGGAGTGCCGGCCGACGACAGGCAGTCCGTACTCGGGGTCCGTCCAGGTGCGGAAGCAGTGGCAGTTGCCGCCGTTGGCGGCCGGGCTCGTCTTGTCCTCATCGACGCACGGGTGGAAGAGACGCGGGATTTCCCGGTTCATGACGAAGGTGGTGTGCAGGGCGTTCGGCTCACACCGCTGGAGCCGGTCCACCCACTCCTGGACGTACGGGGAGTCCAGCTCGATGTTGATCGTGGCGTTCCAGGCGGCGCCGGCAACGTTGAGCCGCGGCTCGGTGTAGAGAACGAAGTGGGCGTATCCCTTGCCCGGGTCGGTGAGGTTCAGCTCGGGATGGGCGTAGACGGTCAACTCTGCTCCCTTTCAACGCTGTTGTCAGGGTGACGATGCCCGAGCGGAGCACGTCGTGCCAGAGCGCCTTGCCGCATTCCCTCCTCCGGCGATCTCTTCAGGACACGGTGAGCCGCCTCGCCGTGTCCCGCAGGCCGCAGGAATCGGGGGAAGCGGTCCGCGGACGGCTGACGGTATCTGCGGGGGGTGCCAGGGTGAAAGGGAGAATGGGCGTGGCGCGGATCGCGCGGCACCGACAAGGAGGAGATGTGGATCTGCAGACCGGCGTACGGATCTACCAGTTCGTCCGCGACCGTCAGGACGATCTCCGGAACGCACAGCACCCCGAGGGGCACGACGCGTACATCCAGTCGTGGCGCGACGCCCACGGACTCAGCCAGGACTACGCCACCGCGGTGCAGGCCGGCGACGCCACGGGGGCCGGTCGCTTCCTCTCCGCGCTCGTTGCCATGGCCGACCAGTGGAAGAGCCATCCCGACCACCCCGGCGTCTCGCCGGCCCCGGCTGGACACGACCATGTCGGCACGCGCACCGTCCCGGAGAGCCGATTGTGAAGCCCTACCGGCTTCTCGCGTCCGACACGGTCGTCACCATGCTGCTGTTCCACCGGGAGCTCGCGGACATGGAGGGGGCCGCGACTCGCGGTCCCGGCGGCGAAGCGCCGCCTCACGGCCGGCTTGCGAGCAGAGCGTCAACCTCGCTGTGGTGGTCGATGTACGCGGCCAGCTGAGGGCTGAGCTGCTCGGCCACCCAGGCCAGCTCGTCGAGCCGGCGCTTGAGCGGAGCGGCGAGCAGCGGTTCCCAGTGGGCCGCGCGGTTGCGCAGTCCGTGGAGGTTGCCGATCGCCCGGTCGACCTCGCCGCGGTCGGTGCCCGGCGGGAAAGCGAAGTGCAGGTGGGGCACCCAGAGGGTCTTCTCGTGGGCGGAGGACGAGAGGTACCGCCACAGCCCGAGGCTCAAGTCGGCGATGATCTTGCCCGGTGGGGCCTGCTGGCCGTAGCGGGCCCGGGCGGAGTCGATCGCCTTGCGCGGCTTCTCGTTCACGTCGACGCGCCGGGGCCCGCGCGGTCCGCCCTTCTTGGTCCGCCACAACGGAGCGCGCAGCGGACTGGCGGGATCGTCGAGCCAGTGCCCCGCCCCGGACCAGGTGGCATCCAGCGCCGCCCCGTAAGCGTTACGCAGAGCGACCTCCAGGTGGCCGAGGTCGTGCAGCACGGCGCAGGACACCGTCGTGTTCCACTGGTACAGCTCCAGGGCCCGGTCACGATCGCCGCCGGTCTCGCTCAGGTAGACGCCGTAGCGGGCCGGGCTGAGCCAGGTATCCACCCACGGCCCGGCACCGGGAGCCGGAGAGGTGTCGCTCACGTTGTTCCTCCTACAGGTTCGGGTATAGTCATGGATGACAAGCCCCGGTGGACCGCTGATCTGAGAAGATCATGTCGCCGGGGCTAAGACGTTTCCGGGCCCGGTTACGCCGTGCTGCGTGAGCCGGGGATCGCGCCCCGCCCCGGCTTCTCGAAGCGGCCGCGGCGGTCCGGGCTCACATCATCAATCAGACCCCACCGGGAACGGGCTACCGCTAAACTGGGATCACGGATTGATCCTCATGCTTCGCCAACGTTGAAAGTGAGACGAAGAGGGACGAGAGCTTCATGAGGATCAAAGCGTGGCGATCAAAAGGTAGGAAGTCGTAGTGCCGAGCCGCACAGCCGCCGCAGACAAGATCAAAGCGCGCCTCGACGCGCTCACCGCCCTACGCAGCGGCGGCGCCCTCAACGACGTCGCCTCCAACTACACGCAGCTTCGTGCCTTCGGCCGGGCCGGCCGAACGGTGAAGAACGTCCGGCTGCGCCGCACCTACGTGCGCCACGACGTCCCCCGTCCCGTCGACCGTGAACGCAACGGACTGCCGCGCGACGAGCAGCCCCCCGCTGCGCGCCTCATCGCTCCCCGAGGAGTCGCCGGCCGGCTCCACCTCATCCTGCTGTTCGCCGCGCACTGCCAGGCCGCCCCCGGCCGACAGTGGCCCAACCGCATCCCGATCGAGCCGGACAGCACCCAGCGTCTCTCCTGGATGGGGCTGATCGGTGCGCACGCCCGTCACACCCCCGGCGGACGCCGCGTCGCCAGCCCCCGGGTCAACAAGGCGCGCCAGATCAACGAGGCCCTCAAGAAGCTGCGCGACCAGCACCTTCTGGAGTTCCCCAACGCGGGTACATCCCGTCCCTTCCAGGACTTCCGGCTGCTGTGCGACAGCGGCGCCAGCACCGATGCCGCCCCGATCCCCTACAAGGTGCCCCGCGCCGAAGCCCCCGGCATCGACGTCCCCGTGGAGTTCTTCACCTGTGGCTGGGTCAACCTGCTCACCCCCAGCGAGACCGTCGCCTACCTGATGTGGCTGGACGTGACCCAGAACCCCGAGCACGACGAGCCGTACGTCACGGGCGTCGAGCGCGCCGGCCATTTCGGCCTCGGCCGCGACGCGTACGAGACCCACGAGACCCTTGAGGCCTTCGGGCTCATCGACGTCGACCCCGCTCTCCTGCGCCACGAAGACGGCAAGTACACCGATTACTCCGCCGAGGGAGGCAGCCCCATCTGCCACCGCGTCACGCTCACCGACGGCGTCACCCGCAACGCCGCCGAGGCCATCGAACCCGTCCTGCGCCAGTACGCCGCGACCGGCCGCTGGGGACGCCCTCTGAGCAGCTTGAGCGATCTGGCGGCCAGCCTGGGTATCCGCATCCCCAGCTGAGACCCCGGTCGCCAGCGGGCACGCTGCGACGGTTCGGCGTCAGCCCGCGTAAGCGATCGCCAGCACGGTGATGGTGTTCGTCTGCTCATTGATCAGGATGACGATGGCAGCGCGGCCTCGAGCGACCGTCCGGACGATCCCGTCGTCCTCCCCGTACGGCTCACTGGCCGCCAGCGGTTCCTGAACGGCGTCGACGAGGCACACCGCGATGTCGCGGCGTGCCTCGTCGGACAGTGCCTTGTAGATGTCGTACTGGTCGGCTGGGATGTGGAGCCTGAAGGTCACGCGGCGCCCCGCCGCCCCTGAGCGTCGTCCACGACGGTGTCCGTCATGTCGGGGGCGGTCTCGTACTCGGCCGGCAGGGTGCCGTGCTCCTTGACGTAGGCGCGTGCGGCTTCGATGCGGGGGCGGGCCGCCTCAAGCGTCTCCGCCGCCGAGGCCCACCCCTCAAGCCGTGCGGGCAGGTCCTCGAGTGGAGTCAGGTTGACGTCCGCCAACAGCTGCTGCCGAAGCGCGCTGTGGGGCAGGCCAACGTGGAGCCGGTCCACGGTCCACTCGTCGTGTGACGCCATTCCTCACTCTCCTTCGACGGCTGTGTGCCTGCAGCCAGCGTAGCGGCACGGACCAAGCCCGGGGAGACGACCGGACCCTTCGCTTGGGCTCTGCACCACAGGGCGGATGCGACAGGCGGCAGCCCCGGACGTCATGCTGCGCGGCGCGCTACCCCCGTCGCTACACTCCATGGTCATCCGGCACCGGATGCCCGTACGCCACGGTCAAAGGCACCCACCAGCACGCACCATCCCCTGGAGGCCGCCATGACCGCGCCCCTGCTGCTCGTCGACGGCCACTACCTCCTGCACCGCGCCTGGTTCGGCTTCGCCGCCCGCATCACCAGCCGCGACAAGACCCTCGACCGCACCGGCGTCTTCGGCTTCGCCGCGCTCCTGCGCAAAGCCCAGGTCCAGCACGCCGACGGCTTCGAGATCTTCGTGGTCTTCGACTCCGAGCACGGCTCCCAAGCCCGTACTGGACAGGACAGCGACTACAAGGCACGCCGCCTTGAGAACATCCCCGCCGACGAACTGCGCCCCGCCTGGACGCAGCAGTGGCCGCAGGCGCTGCGTTGGCGCGAAATGATCAAACTCGACACGAAGGCCGGCCTCCCCGACGACCTCCTCACCGCCGTACCTGCCGCGCCGCTGCCCAAGGCCGCGCACGTTCTGGAAGCGCTCGGCCTGTGGTGACGGAGGCCAGGACGCCGATGAACGCGGAACGCAGATAGACGTCCATAGTCACCAGCCGACTACGGTGATCACATGAATCTGGGGGACATGCTGCGACGCTACGGGGCCCAGACCGTGGTGACCGCAGTGATCACCACCGAGGCTGTCATGACGGGGGCGCGCGGGCCGATACCGGGGGCGGCCGTGCTCGCCGCCGCGGTCGCGGGCGGCCTGTGGACCGTCCAGGGGCGCGTCCGGCAGCGTGCTGCCGTTGCCGGGGGCCCCGCGGCTCAGGCCCTGACGTGGAGAGTGCCGTCGGGCAGTGCATACCCCTCGTCCGGTGACGATCTCTACCGCCTCGTCGGGACCAGGATGCGGCAGGTCTCCGAGCACGTCCGCCGTTCCGCTGCTCGACGTGGACTGCAGAAGGTCACACTGGCCACCTCCCTTGAACCCGGTAGCGGGGCGGACGCCCGCTCAACGGGTCGCGGCGGGCGGGGGCATGTATGGATCGGCATGCGGTGGCTCCTTCCCCAACACACCGTGCACCTTCCCGCCGTCCTGGAGCATGAGCTCGCCCACCTCGAACGCCGCGACACCGGCAAGCGCATCATCGGCGAGTCCGCAGCCGTCACGACGGCTGCGCTGGCAGCCGGCCTGCTGTCTACGCTCGCTTTCACCCTGGTTGCTGCCGGGACCCTCGTGCTCACGACCCTCTTCTACTGGTGGGGAGAGCTCGCCTGTGATCTGGCGGCGGCACGCGCCTGCGGTCGGAGCGCGGTGGCCGACATGTGGCGCGGGGACCTGGAGCGCGACCGGGCTCGGCCGCTTGTCCGAAGGATCCATGTGAGGGCCGCGGCCTTCGAACCCATCCGCCGCTGCGATTGCGCATCGTGTGCGCGGAGCGCGGGCCGTTGCCGGCGACGCCCGAGGCGGAACACCCGCTGCTCCGGCCACCAGCGATCGAACCTGCCGCCAGGCACGAGATTCCGACCGCTGGGACGGCGCGAAAGCCAGTGCGCCGCTCCGCCGCGCGGCAGTAGTTTCCCGATATGTGCGATAAGTGATCTCGGTGCGCTGTACGTTGAGCACGTAGTTCCCGGACGCCGCTTCCCCCCGTGAGCGGCGTCCGGGAACGCCTGGCCGGCGCGTCCGCCTTCGAACGTCAGATCTTCGGTAGCTCCTCGGAGTGACAGGCCCGGCGCGGCGCGGAGCACGCACCTCGCTCGCAGCTACAGTCGCTGTCTGCGGCATCGGTCTGCTGCTCCTACCGCGAACCTTCGGCCCCAAGAGGTTCCAGGCGGAGGCGAAGAAGCACGGTCTTCGACCAGTGCCACCCCCGTATTCCACTGCCACCACGCAGTACCTGTTCCTCACGTTCCGCGGGCCGACGGGACCGAGTGAAAGGCTCTGCGCCGATGTCGGTGACCCAGATCAGCCGTCGTGCCCGTACGTACGCCCTCTACACCGGGGCGCCCCGCCAGCTCGCCTGTGAAGTCGTTGCGGCCCTGCAGCCGGGGGCGCCGCTCATCCCGGCGCCGGCCGAACACGCGCAGCTGCTCTTCGAGTCCGAGATCTTCTACTGGCTGCTCAACAGCATGCGGGACTACTTCGAGTACCCGTTCGGCATCCGGTACGTCCAGCCGACCGCGGACGGACTGCGCCTGCATCTGGAGAGCCCCGCGAGCCTCGACCGTCTCCTGGCCGGGCTCCTGCCCTGTCGCGTGTCGTTCGACCACCGCGAACGCGACGAGATCTACGGCCTGTACGGGGTGCGCATCTGCGCCCGTACCGAGACCGGCATCGAGCTGAAGCGTCTCGGACAGCCGACCAGTCTGAAACTGACCGGCCTGCCGCGCCGCGCCTTCGACAAGGCCGAGGCCGCGCTCGCGCAGCAGGTCGAGGAGAGCGGCGCCGAGGCGTGCTGGCGCACCCAGAACGCGTGGACCGACTACGAGATGCGGTGGGACGCCGAGCGCCAGCCGCTCATCTACGAGCCGATCTGGCGGAACGCCGCGTGGCTCCCCAGCGGACTGTTGCGCCGGCTCGGGCTCTTGCACACCGTCGCGGTCCCGCAGGTCGTCACCGGCCACGAGTCGCGGCTGGGGGAGTGGTGGATCTTGGAACTGGACCACTTCCCCGACACCGGTCTGCGGCGGGCGGAACTGGTCAACGCGCTGACCGACCCTGAACACGGCCTGCCCCTGGAGCTGCGCGGACACCGCGACCTTACGCCCGGCGAAAGCCTCGGCCTGGTGCTCCTCAAAGCCCCGAACCAGACCGCGGCGCTCCAACTGCGCTACGACCGGACCGCGCCGCGATGTTCGCTGCGATCCGTCGGCGCATCAGCCAGCTGACGGGCGAAGAGCAGCTCCCGCCGATGCCGGCAGGACAGGCCACCGGGTAACGCCGGATGAAGCAGACGGCACCGGCTGGCGGTCGGCCCCGGTTCAGGCCGGGCCGCCAGCGCGGTACGGAGAGTGCGGGGACCCTTCGCCGAGGCCGGCGAGCGGCAGCCGTCGCTCTCGCGGACCGATAGCGTTGCCCGCGTGACCGACCGGAACTCCGACCTCTCCCCGCCCCGGCCAGCCGCCCGAGTGATCAGCCCGCGGGCGGCTGGCGACCAGACGGACAGCGCGGAGGACCGTCTGCTGCGTGACCTCCAGACCGCAGCAGGACGCCCGTCCGGCAGACCGCCTCTGTTTCCCCTCGGCGGCCTGGGCACGTACGAGGGCGAGTTCGTCGTCGATCTCGCTGTCCCGATGTGCGGGCGGGACGTCCGCGACGCCCGCACGGTTCTGAAGCGGGCCGACCCGTGGGGCGTCGGCGTCCACGACCTGACGAGCTCCCTCAACCTCACCGAGGGCGACGCCGCCGACTACCTGGGCCGACTCGTGAGGGCCGGGTTGCTCAGCGGCCCGCACGGCGAGGACGAACGAGCTCAGGAGTGGGAGCACCACGACTACCGGCTCTGGAAGCCGACCCCCACCGGCAAAGTCCTCGCCCACGCCTCGGGCCGCAAACCCTCCAGCCGGGGACGCGCCGAATCCCTGGCGGCCGCGGTGGTCACCGCAGCCGAGCAGATCAACGCCAGCCCGGACGACGCCCTGTACTGGGTCGAGGAGATCCGCGCGCTGGGAGGGCTCGCGGAGCCGGCCGACGGTCCGCTGCTCCACGTCGACCTCGCCGTGACGCTGCGCCCGCGTCTGGCCGATCCGTTGGAGCAGGCCAAGGCGGAACGGCGTATGCAGGACGCGGCCCGGGACCGTGGCGAGCGCGGCCTGGTCCGGGACATGATCGGCTACGGGCACTGGCAGACCCGCCTCAAGCTCGCCGGCCACAGCAAGACCGTCCGCCTGTTCAAAGCCGAAGAGGACGTCCGAGAGCGAGTGCTCTTCCGCGAGCCGCGCGACCTCACCCTGGACGCCGAGCCGACCGCCCCCTACGCCCGGCCGGCCGACCCCGGTCCGCTGTCGCACTGCTCGTGGTGCCGGCAGCCGGGGCCGGCCGAGCGCGTCGCCGCACCCGGCCGCGAGTACAGCACCTCACCGATCGGTCTGTGCCAGGACTGCCTGGTCCTGGGCGGCGCCGCGGCATCGTCGGCGTACGACTTTGACGGAGGCCGCGGCACCGCCCGCCGGATCGTCGCCACCCTGACCGAACAGCCGCGCCACGCCACCGGATGCGCCCTGTGCGGCAGAACGGCCGCTGCACCGCTCGCCTGGTGGTCCGACCGGCACGGCAACGCCGCCGCCGACGAGCCGGCCGGCGTCCGGGTGCGTCTGTGCCAGATCTGCCCCGGACTGCTTCACCTTCACGACGCTCCGACCCGTGAGCGCTGGTGGCGATCGCGCTTCGGTGCCGCCTGCATGGCCGGCATGCACGCAACCCTGCGGCGGGAAGCCGGCCTGCCCGAGCCCGAGGCCCGAACGGTCAAGCCACCGCGGCCCGCCCGGCTCACCCAGGCCCACCAGGAGATCCTGACCGAGATCCGGCGCTCGGGCGTCATGACCACTGTCGATTTCTCGCGCGACGCCCACCGGGCCGGCGCCGACCCGCACCGTCGCTGGTCCTGGTGGGAGACCCGCATCGGACACCTCCTGGACCACGAACTCGTCGCGCTCGTCGCCAACGACCGCGACACGCACCCGCAGACCGCTGTGCGGATCCTGGCCGACGACGAACGCGACCTGACCCGCAGGGTCTTCGCGCTCCATGTCCCCGGACCGGTGTGGGACGGCAGCCGGGTCACTGAGCCCGAGCCGCCGACGGGATGGACTGATCTCTACACCCAGCTGACGGTCCTGCGCCGGGAACGCGACAAGGAGGCACACCGCGTGCGCGCCCTGGCCCGGCCCACCGACCTCCTCACGATGCCCTAGGACCCCGTGGCACCCACCGGCGATCACTGCTGTCAAGGGACAGGTCACCCGAAGGGATTGCCGTGAGATGACGCTGTCCCATGCCCCCTGCGGTTGCCGTACCGTCTCCGGATCGCCCCTTCGTCGGGTGGAGGCGGTGAGCCGGCACGGGGAGAGGACGGCGCTGCGGTGATCGAGGACGGGTGGGAGACGCGGGCGGCATGCCGGACCAGCGATCCGGATGAACTGTTCGTGGACGGCGCGGCCCAGAACCGGGCGAAATCCATATGCACCGGCTGCCATGTACGCACCGAGTGTCTCGCGTACGCCTTGGACAACCGCATCGAGCACGGCGTGTGGGGCGGGATGACGGACCGGGAGCGGCGCGCCCTGCTGCGCCGGCGGCCGACCGTGACCTCCTGGCGCCAGTTGCTTGAGGCGGCCCGCACCGAGCACGCCCGGCTGGCGCGCTCAGGCGAAGGGGGACGGTGGGAAGTTGCCGGCTGATGGCGGCCCGGGGCTTTTGCGCGGGCTCATCCGGACTCGGAGACGATCGCTCGTCAG
Organism: Streptomyces sp. ITFR-21; assembly: GCF_031844685.1. Lineage (NCBI taxonomy): Bacteria > Bacillati > Actinomycetota > Actinomycetes > Kitasatosporales > Streptomycetaceae > Actinacidiphila > Actinacidiphila sp. ITFR-21. The sequence goes on along the minus strand of NZ_CP134606.1, from coordinate 88,975 downwards.
CTCTCCGCGTCGACGGGCAGCGACACCACGGTGCCGAGGCTAAGCGACGGGACGCTGTGACCCGTTTTCGGCACCTGCCGGTGCCACCGCTGACCGGTCTGCCCCGTGCCGACTCCTGCTTCGTCAAAGTCCTCCGGTTCGGCCCACTTCACGACGTCACCCGGAAACCGCTCCTCCGCGCGCTTGTCGCACCATTCCTGGGCGGCCTCGACGCTGCTGAACAGGGCGCGGCCCACACCGGGGAACGTGGCCAGGAAGAAGTTCGTCGGATCGCTCATGGCACCTGAGCGTAGTGGCGGCGACGAGATGGAGGCCCGGTCCTTCGCAGGTGACCGTGGATGCGTGGTCGGCTCCGGCGCAAGCCGGGACTGGCCCGTCTCCGAGGACCTCCGGAGCCGATCAGCGCACGCCTACAGGAGTTCCACCTCGGCGTCGACGTAGCCGAATTGCTGGGCCATGTGCACCAGCGCCTGCCGCATCAGGCTCTGTCGTTCCCCGCGGCCCATGGTGGGCGCGGTGGTGATCGTGACGGCCATCTTCGACCGCCCGCCGTCGGTGCTGGCGCCCAGCGGTTCCAGATCGACGAGTTCGTCCAAGGCCGGCAGGACGTTGTTCTCGGCGGGCTGTTCGCACGTCATCCGCAGCTCGGTTGTGGGCGGCGCGGCCCACCGTAGTGCTGCCGGGTCTCCGACCACGTCGGGCAGCAGTTCGGCGGCCGTCTCCCACGCGCCCAGCAAGACGGCCTGAACCTCGTCGAAGCTGAGCTGGGTGCCCCAGTCGATGTCCAGGGCGCTTGCCCACGCCGCGGGGTTCTCGATCGTGACGTCCGCGCAGGCGACCACGGTGGAGTCCGTCGTCGTGGGCAAAGCGAGCGTCGCGGCGGCCCTCAAGGCCGGGGCGCCGTCCGGTGCGCTGACCGTGCACGTGTAGCTGACGGAGCGGGCCGTATTACTGAACCGTCCTCGGCTCCACTCGGCCGCGGGGAGTTCCGCTCCCCGGCGCCTGGACAGCGTGGTCACCGCACCGGCCAGCGCACTGTACGGGAGCTGCTGTTCGAGCTGCTGGCGCCGCGGCCTGCTGATCTCCAACGTACCCGGGTCAGCCCAGGGCAGGTTCACCACAGCGCGCAAGCGAAGCGCCGGTGACTGGCCGGAGGTCCAGTTCTCGGCAGACCGCCCCTGGTTGAGGCTGAAGTGGGGAAGAGGTTCCCACCGCCACACACCGCGTCCCGAGCACGCCAGTCGGCCTGCGCCCCACGATCCGCCGTCGAGATCCACGCTTCGTTCATCGACCCCGACCATCCATGATCCGTCTGTCCCCTCCGGCGGGACGGGATACCCCACGGCCGCGAGCGGGTCATGGCCGGGCGCGTACCGGCCGGCTTCGACGATCGCCTGCCATACGGGCGTGGCGACCACGACCGGCGGGCGGCCGGCCACCAGACACAGCACCCACCCCGACTCGCTGTCGCGCTCGTGGTGCAGATCCTGCAGAGCGGTCGACCCGTGGGCCCACGCTTCCCCAGCCGCTTCCCCCAGCTCGGCTCTGGCCAGCTGTCGGTATGCCTCCTGCATCTCCCGCTCGCGGTCCGGGAGCCCCTGGCCGACCCGCAGCCCTCCCCCCGGCCCGCTTTCGGAAACAGCCTGCCGCACGAGGTCGGCCAGGGCCTCGGCGGTCGGCATGCCGGAAGCCCGGACGCCCGCGGAGAGCAGCGCTGCGATCTCGGCGCGCGGCAGCCAGTGCGTCTGGTCGCCGTCCCGCACCGGCACGGCGACGGTGTCCGTCCGCTGGGCGCCCGGCTTCCCGGTCGGCGCCGCCACGACGAAGAGCGTGGCCGCGGGCTGCGGAGGAACGTCGATGAACAGCACGCGCTCCTCACCGTCGCCCGACCAGCCGATGCGTACCCCGCGGGGCGCGGAGGTGATCCGGGCGCGGATCACCTTTCGGACCTGGTCGACGTTCACCGCATCCGGGGCGAGACCCCTGATGTGGTCGAGGACTTCCTCGTCGCCTTCCATGCGGGTGGCGATGCCGACGACGATGACGCCGCCTCCCCCGTTGGCGAAAGCGGCGACATCCTTGGCGAGTTCCTCGGGCGCGCGGGGGTCGGCATCGAGTTGGTACGCCGCGGCCTTCGCATCGAGCCACTGGGTCTCGCGCAGCCCGAGCAGAGAGCCGGGCTGGTGGGCCTCCAGCGCGGCCAGTGCGCTCTTCAGATCGTTCACCACTCCGGCAGTATCTACCGGCGCACCGGCCTCTCGCGGCCAGGTCTCACACGTTTACCAGCAAGGCCCCGGCGTACGACCGCCTGCGCAGCGGTCAGCGAGCGCGTGCCTGCGTGTAGCCGGCGATCCGCTCGGCGTCGTGCTGCATCAGTACGGACAGGTCCTGACCCGCCCACAAGGCGAAGCTCAGCGCGATCTCGCGGGCGTCTTCGAGCTCGGAGTTCGGGCGGAGGTAGGCGAGGAAGGGGATGGCGAGCTGTGCCGTCCGCTCCGTCGGACTGTCGCCGGATTGGGCAGAGGCGGCGACGCTGAGAAGTTCCAGGCAGGTGGGCCCGGCAGGGTGGGCGTGGCGCTGGCTCAGGCTGACCTCGTCACCGAACTCGCCGAGCCAGGAGTCGAACCGGTCCTGATCATGGCCGAGGAGCTGACGTCGGTATCCCGCCCACTCGGTGGCCAACCACTCGATCAGCAGCAGTGCGTCCGGGCGGAGGGAGCCGAGACCCTGCCATGTCTCCAGCGCAGCCGTCAGGGCGCCGTACATCCCCCTGTCGGCAGGAGGGGGACCCTCGCCGCCCGCGGCGTGATGAGCGGCTTCGCCCTGAGCAGTCATCCTGATCAGGACTAAGGCGACGCCACGGGGCTCGGATCGCGTGGTGGTCTCTGACATCGTCAACTCCTGGCTGGTGTCGGGTGATCGGGAAGCGAACGCGATGTGCCGGGCTGGGACCCGGAGGACGGAACATCTAGGTTCTGAAGGTGAGAACGACGGCCTCGGGCCGTTGTACCGGGGCGCCCTGGCAGGCCTTCTGGTGGCCCGAGCGCCATGGGCCGGCTTCCTCCGGCAGGAGATTCAACTCGGGAACGCCGCCCTACGCCTTCGGGCCGTCGTCCGGGCCGGTCACGTTGGCGAGGTGGAGAACCCCTTCGGTGCCGAACACGGTGTGGAACCCTACCTGGCCGCCGGGTCGGGAGGCTGCGGCCGTGAACCAGCGGCTGGAGCGCAACGCCTGGGCGACGCACTCGGCTACCGAATCGCCGACGGGTGCGACCGACGTCTCGGGCGACTCCAACTCGGGCATGTCCTCCAAGTCCATGCCGTAGTGCTCCAGGTGCTGGATGAGCAGGTGGGCCAGGGCCCGAGACGGGTCGCTGGTGTGGCGCTGCCCTTCGGCGGGGTCCATCCGGCCGGGGAAGACCACGGCGCGGGTGAAGAAGTCGGTCAAGGCCCCGAACAGCTCCGGGTTCGGGCGGCGGCTGCGGTCATCGCGTGCCTTGATGGCACAGTCCAGGACGACGTTCACGTGCGCGCGCCGGGTTTGTTCCGCGGCGTCCGGCCCGTCGGCGTCACTGGACGTGCCGGCGGCTGCGGCGGTGCCTTCGGCCTCTGCGGGAAGCCGCGCCGCGGCGGGCAGAGCGCCGTCCAGCTCGGCCTGCCACCGGTCGAACGTCCCGGCCTGCTCCTCGGCACGCTGATAGGCCGCGTCGTACTTGTCGTCCCCGAGGACTGCGGCAGACTCCGCCCAGCTCGCGAGCAGCGCGGCGTGCTCCCACCGGTCCTCGGATGCGGGAAGCTGGTCGCGCCGCCCGTCCATGAGGGCAGGCAGCAGTGCGGTGATCGCCTCCGGCGCCGCCAGCACCGGTACCGGCAAGGCGACGAGCTTGTCGCCGCCTCGCTCCCGGTACGACCAGCCGGTGGACGAGTCCCACAGCAGCTCGAAGCCGTCCGGCCACTCCTCGCCGGTCAGCTCCGCAGCGCCGCCGATCCACGACCACCGGGCCTCCGCCGTCCCCCGCGCCTGCGTCCGGCGCACCGTGAACTCCGCATCCGCGTAGCCGGCGCGTCCCAGTGCACTCTCGATGACGCGCGGGTACCTCTTCCAGCCCCTGAACTGGTCCACGGTGTTCCCTCTTCCTGCTGTGCCGAACGGCCTCGGCCTCTACCCGGCCAGACTGCCAGCCGCCACTGACACCACCCCCACCGGCAATCGCACGCGAACCGAAAGAACGATCAGCCGTGCGAACTCGCGAACGCCCGACGCCTTCGAAGAGGGCCGGCCGACGAGGACGAGCCGGCGGCCGCAGGCTCTAGCTACCCGCCTGTGCCGTCTCCGCACGAAACCGACCCAGGCATAGCCCTACGCTGCCAAGGTGGCACTCATGGAATCCGTCGACACCGCCCTGGACCGCGTCTGGCCCGCCGAACTGCGCACCGACCGCCTCCTGCTGCGCCCGGACACGGACGAAGACGGAGCCGTCGTACGCGAGTTGTTGACCGACGACCGGGTCCGTGCGCACCTCGGCGGTCCGGCCACGGAAGAGCGCGCTGCCGCGGGACAGGCCGCATACCCCAAGACGGCCGGCACCTGGGCCGTCGTACGGATCGCCGACCAGCGGGCGATCGGCCTGGTGGCCATCGGCCCCGACCATCGCTGTGAAGGGCGCGCCGAGGTCTCCTACCAACTGCTCCCGAGCGTCTGGGGCCAGCGCCTTGGCCGGGAAGCCGTCGCCGCGATCGCCCAGTGGTGGGCTGAGGCGATCCCCGCCGGCGGGCCGCTGGTCGCTGTCACCCAGGCAGCGAACGTCCCCTCGCGCCGCATGCTGGAGTCGATCGGCATGACCCTGGCCGACGAGTTCTACGAACACGGCGCACAGCAGTGCCTCTACACCCCCGCAGGTGACCCAGAGGACACCGAGCTGCGCTGGACCCGTCTGATCGCCGAGCGTATGGACGCCGTCGAGCGGCGCCGAGGAGCAGAAGCCCGTGCGACCGTGGTCGGCCAGAGCCTCCCGGATGATCTCTCGGCGCTCGCTGCCGAAGACCTGGCCCGGCTGTGCGCCGACCTGCACGGTGCCTACGGCCGTATCTGCGTCCGACCGACAGACCACACGCCGGACCTCCACCTGGGCCGGGCACCCGACGGAGCGTGGATCGCCTGGCTGACGAGCCGCGAAGCGGTGAAGGCCGCCCTGTCCGGCGGGACTTCAGGAGCTGTGGGCCGGACTCAGAACTGATCGGCACGCATCGGAACGAGTTCCGCGACCTCGAACTGGTCGGTTTCAGGGCGCAGTTCGAGGAAGCGGGCGAGGACCTGGGCGTGCGCCTGATCGGCGAAGAGGTCCGCCGCCACCGAATCGACGGGACCGTCCAGCCCGAGGTACGTCATGGCCAGATGGGCGGCGGCGTGCAGAGCGTCCTTCTCGGTGGGGTACGTCCAGGTGCTCAGCGAACGTCCCGGCTCGCTGCGGTGCAGGAGAAGCCAGGGTCCGCCGGCGGCCGTGGGCGGCGCGCCGACGAGTGACCGGCACGTACGGCACCAATCGGCGTTGGCGGCCACTCGTTCCTCCGGCCGGGCATGCCACACCGGCTCCGGCGCCTGCGGCTTCGCCACCTTCGGCTGAGCAGACAGGAGCCGCGGCTCCTTCGTCAGCAGTGCGGGGATCCGGTACCCAGCCCGGGCGCGCGATTTCGTCCCGCGAGAAGGGTTCGGAGACGGCCACAGCGCCGCCGGCCACGCCTCGTCAAGAGACCGGTGGAGAAGCCGATCGGCAGGATGGCTGCCGTCGGCCAGATGCCCCTCGGAGGGTGACGGCTCCTCGCCGGACGGCAGCGGCAGCAGCCACTGCGCCGAATCCTTCAGCCAGGACTGGCCGCAACCATCACACCAATGCACCGCGGCGTCCTGCTCGGCGGGGCTGTCGTACCAACCCGGCTCCTCAGGCCCCAAACCAAGGCGCGTCATGCTGGACGACTTCGCGCACGGACAGGACCGGAACCGATACAGCTGCGCATCGGCCTGCTCGTCGCGGGAGGCATGCAGCCACGCGGGGTGGACTCCCAGCGCCTGGGCCAGGGCTTCCCGGTCACCTTCCCCGGGCCGGGACCGACCCGCTGCCCAGTGCCCGATCTGGTGCGCGCCGACGCCGATGTCGCGTCCCAGCCCGGCGGCCGTCTGCGCGGTCGCGTCCTGCAACAGCCGCAGGCGCCGCGAGAAGGGGGACAGGCTGACCAGCTCCCACACCGGATGGTCGGTGCGGTCGACGTACTCCGCATCGCCCTCCCACACGTCATGGAGCTCGTTGTAGGAGACGGCGTGGTCCGCCAGCGTCTCGGTCACCCACCGTCGCACCGCGACGTCGTCCACCCACTGCTCGTCAGCCGCCTTCGATGCCGCAGCGTCCGCGTTCTCCGCCAGCACCAACTCCTCGTGCATCGGCTGCTCGACAGCCAGGATCGCCCGAGATGCGATGACACGGCGGGCCGGCTCCGGCCTGGTCCCGCTGACCACGCCCGAAAGCACGTCGACAGCCCGCACCACGTAGCGGTCCTGCTCCTTCCCCCAGCGGCTCACCTCTTAGTTCCTCCAGCCTCCCGCTGTGCCCTGTCGTGGGACATCATCTCGGTCACGAAGCGGGAGCGTGCGGCAACCCCCGAAGTTCACTCGGACCAAACCATTCAGGGGCGGACGTTCGTTCAGCGGGCCAGCCAGTGCCGCTCGACGACCGGGTCGCCTCCCTGATACCGGTGCCACAGGAGGGGACCGACGCCAACCCAGGCTGGAATCCCAGGCGCGGGCAGCGGTGGGCGGCCGCCTCGGGCGGCGTCGTCGGCCAGCAGCCGGGCGAGATTGGCCCGGTACTCCTCGTTGCCCCTGTAGCCATGCTCGACGTCCGCGAGAACCTGCAGCAGGGGGTGGGTGCGCATCTCGATCCGGCCGCGGTGGGAGGTGCGGGCACAGTGCGTGAGGATCGATCCAAGACCACGCGTCCAGCCCGCGCGCGAGCGCGATGCGGTCGATGTGGTCGGCCAGTGGCCCGCCGCCATCCGTCCAGGCCGCGTACAGGCGCACCGAGCCGTCGGGCTGGGGGATGTCGGTGCGCACCAGAGTCTCGGGATCCTCCGCGGCGAGCGCATCGTCCACGATGGCCAGTTCGACGGGGCTGCGGTCCCAGGTGGGCACGAGGCCGGGCGGCGTGGCCGTGAGAACCGGCACGGGTAACTCCAGCGGCAGGCGGGCGTGGTTCCGCATACTCAACGACGAGCGGAGCGAACAGTCACGGTCTCTTCCGTTCGGCCCGGGGACACGCGCCGTGGTGCCCCGCGAGGATGGCCGCCGCCAGGACGCCCGGGCCATCCTCAAAAACGGCCGCACCGCCTGCTGCAGGAGTGTGGGCTGTGTCGGCCGAGCGCCTCCCTGGCGGGCGCCCCCGAGCCGGCCGCAGCGGCCAGCCGTACGCTTCTGGTTGGTGGCGGCGGGACCAGCCCGGCCGCCGGGGAAGACACCAACGTCGCAGGGTCGAGCAGGGGCGGGGGCTGACCGGGTCAAGCCGCGCCGGAGCCGGGCCACCTCGTGCGACTCCACCCGACAACGCCCCCGCCGCCCCGCCCGACTTGCGCGCACCGAGGGAGGGGCTCGCTGCGCCCCTACTGGGTATGGCGCCCAGGTCGCCCGGTCAGTGACGGGCGCCGGCAGACCGCCGCGCCCCTGCGCCGTTCGGCGTGCAGAAGATTGAAGCTGGGCGGGACGCATAGCGATGTGCGGAGGCCACCGTATGGGCTTCCGCACATCGCTCTCTGAATGGAGGGGCCGAAAATTCGCGAGGCTCTCCTCGCGGCGCATCGGATCAGGCCGGGATCGCTCGGATGGCGGGAGCCGGCGCTGTTCTACAGGGCGTCCTGCCGCCCGACGGCCTGTACTCCCTGAGATCACAGGAGCGGCTGGCCTTCCGGTGAAATGGAACATCCCAGGTCCGTAGGGAAGACGCCCGCAGCATCCGGCCAGACCACCTGCCAGTACGGTGGGCAGGAATCATCACCGAAAATCGCACGGTGCAATGAGAAGTTCTCCAGGGACTCCACACGTCGCATCCGCACCTGAAATCCACCAGCCAGCACGCCGTCGAGGGAAACACCTGACGCGGGCCCAGTCGAGTCTTTAAACCTGTCAACTAGTCTGTGAAGCACACCGTTGGCTACTTCATGGCCCAGGCCAGTCATCACGAGTTCGTAGCCATGAGACTGGTGCAGTCCGATCGTGTATGAGTATGGCGCACTATGCCCGTCGCTTACTACCGGCTGCACGGCGTACCCATACTCACCAATCGTGCGAGCCACCCGGTACAAATATTCCGTCATGAAGTCGCCCTCGGGTTCGACGGACAGGGCCGGGCTGTGCTCGGCCAGCCAGGCGGCCAGTTCCGGCGCGGTGGGCCGCGCCGCAGCGGCAGGGGGGGTTTCGGGCATGACGGTCTCCTGCTGGAAGGGTGGACGGGGCGCGGGCAGTGCCGCCCGTGCAGCCCTGCGCACGCAGGGAAGACCGGCCTTGCCCGGCCGGTATCCGGGGTCTGCGGCAGCGCCGCGGCCCGGGAGGAGCCTGCTGATGATAGGGGGCAGGCCCCTGGCCGGGACGCCCCCCGGCCGGGGGCCTGCGGTCACATCCAGTGCTCGGGCGGCAGGCCCGTGGCGTGCTGCCGGCGGTGCTGGAAGATCTTGTTCGCCGCGTCCTCGAACCGGCTCGGGGATGCGCTGGCGTATGCGGACAGGGCGTTGGCGAGGGCGGTGCCCGCGTAGTCCCAGGGGGTGCTCGGCGCGACGTACAGCTCCCGACCGTGGCTGATCGGCAGGTGCCGGTACGCGAGATAGACGTGCAGCAGGCCGTAGGTGAGGCCGTGCCTGTCCAGGGCGGCGTTCCGCTCGTTGGCCAGGGCGGTGGCGAGGCTTTTCAGGGCCACTTCCGGCGCGGCGTCACGGAACAGCCGGGCGATCAGCTCCGGGTCCAGGCTCACGGCGTCCACCGCGTCCAGAGCCGCCTCCACCCCCCGCAGGGCCTGCAGGACCGGGGCGAGCTCCTCTTCCACCGCGTGCCCGCTCCAGTGCTTCCCGTGCGTCTCCCCGTACGTCTCGTCCTGGCCGGTCGGGTCGGTCCGGGCGCAGTACGCGCCGTGGTCGTAGCGGTCCTGCCCGGTGAGGTCGGCGATGGTGTGCGCCAGGGGCACGATCTCCAGGCGGGCGTCGTGGCGCTTCGCCAGGGCCGTGTCCCCGGCGGGGTAGGGGTGGGCCTGCCGAAAGCTGCCGCGGTGGCCCAGGTAGATGTCCACCCAGGCCGGCTGGTCGGCCGTGCCGGTCGTCTCGCTCATCACGTCCTCCTCGGTGTCCGGTGCGGTGACCACGATGCCGCACCCCGACCCGAATGTAAAGTACTTGACGCTACTTCGTAAACTGCTTTACGGTCGGGTGGTCGTCAACCCGAAAGGCACCCGCTGATGGCTCTCCCGCACGCCCCCCACCTCCTCGTCGAGGCAACGCCCGAATCCGCCCCCACTCGGCCCCTCCTCATGGTCCTCGCTGGCAACTGGTTCGCCGACTCCCGCACCGTCGACGCCCGCGACGCCGCCACCCGCGACCGGCTGCCCGTCCTGCGCGTCACCCCCCACCCCGACCTCGACGCCTGCGGCCACGCGGCCGTCCACCTCGCCTACACCGTTCGCTGGTCCATCCCCGTGCCCGCCCGGCAGCAGGTACTGCCGCCCGCCGCACCCTGGCCCGCGCCCGCGCAGGATGACGACGAGGCCGACGAGGCCGACAATCTCGGCTGGCACGACCTGACCCCGGCGCAGACCCTGCTAGCCGAACCCATGCCGCCCGCCCACCTCGACGCCCTGCGCGAGCAGCGGCTCACCGAAGCCGACCACGCCGCCGACACCGACGACCTGACCGGCTTCACCCCGCAGCAGCTGCGCCTCCTCGGCGGCCCGGACGGAGCCCGCCGCCTCCTGCGCGACCGCGGTCGTGCCTCCGCCGGCCGCACCGAGTGGACCGAGCGCGCAGACTGGACCGCTCTCGCAGACCGCCTCGAAACGCTCCGCTCCGCCGCACCGCCGAAACTCACCCCGGTCCAGCGCCTCGCCCTCGCAGGCGCCGCACGGATCATCCTCGCGCAGCGCCAGGAGGCGAACACCCAGTCACTGCGGGACCTGACCGGGCACATCCTCGCCTCCACGGCCCTCGGCCCCGGCGACACCGCCGCACTGGGCGCCCTCACCCGGCAGACCCTCAACACCTGGCACCCGGCAAGCAGCCGGCCGGACCGCACTTGACCGGCACCCCGACACCGCTCGGCGCAGGCCCCTCCGACCGCGCGGGTACGACGCGCAGCGCCCCCGCCCCGGCAGCACTAATAGCCGCAGGCGGGGCGCCGTCGTACGGGCCGGGGCCCTCGCCCCCGCCCGTACGGGGCTCACCGGGGCGCGGGCAGGGAGCGAACAGCGGCGTGGGCAACGGCCTGCGCGTGCTGGCGCAGCGGCACAGCTCCACGACGTACCGCCAGCCGCCGTCCCGCTGCACCCGGCGCAGCACGCCGACCACGACCCGGTGGCGTCCTGTCCGAGCATCCGGGGCAGGAGGATCGTGTCCTCTGCCGTCGAACCTTGACCGCGTGCCATCGAAGCCGCCGCACGGCCCACGTACCTTGCGCCGCTGGCCGCGCCCAGCAGGGTGAGCTCGGACGCGCGCTGCACCTCGTCCCGGTCCCGGCAGGCCAGCGGGACGCCGGTGCCGGCGGACGCCAGCGGGCTGGCGCCCTGGTCTTCGGCCGGGGGGAAGCTCCCAGTCGTCGTCCGGCGGGGGCCACCTCTTGCTAACTATGCCCCACATGGGGCATAGTTAGGGATGTCGAGAGGGAGGACCCCGATGGATACCACCGCAGCCGCGCTCCAGGCCGGCGTGACCACCGCCACGATCCGCACCTGGTGCCGGACCGGCGTGATCGCCGCACAGAAGGCCGGCCGCCGGTGGACCGTCGATGCCGCCTCTCTCGCCCACCGCATCGCCATCGCCGCGATGCGCCGTACCCGGAAGGCCACCCCCATGACCGAACCCGCCGCCGCGCTTCCCTGGGACCGCGACCACCCCGAGGCCGCCGACCTCAACCGCCTGGTCGCCAGCGGCATCACCGTGCAGCAGATCCTCGACGCGCTCGGCTCCGACGCGCAGGGGATGGGCCGCTACCGCCCCTTCACCGGCCGGTCCCGCCGCTGGCTGGACGACCGGCTGACCGACATCGCCCTGCGCGCCCAGGACGCCGAGGACCGGGCCCAGGCGCAGCGGGCCGTGAACCTGGCCACCCCCGCCAGGTCGACCACATCCTCAGCCTGCTCGCCCAGCGCCGCCGCAGCGGCGACGGCGGCGGCTTCATGACCGGACCCACCGACCGCGCCGGCATCGAGCAGCTCACCAAAGCCGACGCGTCCACCTACATCAGCAGCCTGCGAGAGGACTACTGACATGGCAGCGGACCCCGTCACCGACGACGAGACCCAGTACGCGATCAGCATCGCGCTTGGCGACAGCGCGGACGACTACGACATCGAGGCCCTCGCCGTCGAGCTCCGCACCCGGTACGGGCCGGTGCACATAGACGACATCCCTTCCGATGAGTTCTGGGCTGCCGTCGACCGGCACAGCCTGCCCGACGACACCGACACCGACACCGCCGCGGACCGGTTCACCGCTGAGGTGACCGCGGCCATAACCGCCGACCGTCCGCTGGGCACGCCCGCGGTCTGGCGGCGCGGCGGGGTCACCGTGGAGATCACCGGGGCCAGCCGCCTCAGCGAGTCCCAGCGCCTGCGCATCGCCGCCGTCACCATCACCAGCACCACGGGCACGACCGCCGAGCCCCGCGGCCTGACCATCACGGCCGAGCTGTGGCCCCACGTGCAGCCGGTCCTCGCCGAGTGGGAGCAGGCCGTCCACGATCGACAGGAGACCGTCCGCCACACCCGGCGGGCAGCGGAGCAGGCCGCCCAGGCCGCCTGGCAGGCCGCCCAGCGCGCCAGGGAGGCCGAGACCGCGCTGGCGAAGCTCTGGCCGGACGCGGCCACGGACACCGAAGGGGCAGCCCAGGCGGGGTGGATGAGTACCCAGCAGGTCGCCGCCCACCTCGGTATCGACCCCGGTTCCGTCCGCAAGCAGATGTCCCGCTGGGACATCGACACCCGGTACGAACCCGGCCCCTCCGGGAAAGCCGAGGCCCGGTACAGCGCCGCGCAGATCGTCGCCCGCGCCGGCGCCCGCCCCGGGCGCGGTGTCGGCGGCGGACGCCCCCGCACCCGGACCGAAGGCACCCCCCCGGCGTGAGCTGACGGCCCGTCCACCCACCCGGCGCACGCACTCCCCGACCTGCGGAGATGACCCCTATCCCCAATTCCGTGGGCTGAACGCTCCCCGCCCCCGCGGGGAGCGGCCGGGGGCAGCGGCCCTGCAGACACGGCGCCCCTCCCGACTGCAATTCGGGAGGGGCGCCGCGTTCTCCGCGCCCGGGCCGGGCCTACCGGGCGGAGCGCTTCGCCGGCCGGCAGGCCGTCCCCCGGCAGTGCATCACCGTATATCCGGCCGCCGAGCTGCAGCGGGCATCGGTCCCGTCCCACGCAGAGCATCGCCCCCCGCCTCGCCCAGCCAGCCCGCGAACCCCGCGTCGAGGCGGCAGGCCCCCAGACCCGGCCGGCCGAGACCCGGCGAGCTCCCGCACGGGGACGGCCTCGGCCCGGCGCCGCATCCCAGCTCCGCTGCAGGTGTCAGGCCATGCAACCGGTACATGAAGGAGGAAGCGTCGGCGCCCGTTCTCACTACGCTTCGCGCATGATCTGCTAAGTTCCGGCCGTGGACGATACAGGGGTACCAGAGCGAGATCTGAGGCGCCTTGAGGTGCCTGCGATAGGTCGGCTGTTGAAGACGGGCGATCCCTGGGAGCCGTACTGCTTGGAGTACGGACTTGGGCGCCGGGTCGAGCCAGCCCAGGTCTTCTTGCAGGACCTGCTGGCGGCAGGGCGCCCTCCCTCAACGCTGCGTTCTTACGGACATGACCTCCTGCGGTGGTGGCGGTTTCTTGCAGCGATCGGCGTAGCAGACTGGGATCGAGCGGTCCGTGAGGATGCCCGAGATTTCATGCTGTGGATGCCCCGGTCTTGTTCCGTAACCAGCCCGCCTCGTCGCTGTTCAGTGAGGTGCCCCTAAGCTTCCGGACAGGGACCCAATAGGGTTGTCCTGTCAAGGAAACGAGGAAGCACGAAGTGGCGCCACCCAGTAAGTACACCCCGGAGTTCCGTGAGGAAGCTGTCCGGGTCGCACTCCAGTCCAGTAGGACCATCTCTGAGACGGCCCGCGAGCTCGAATTGAACCCGGAGACGCTCCGGGGCTGGGTGAAGAAGTACCAGAAGCAGAACGAGCCAGCGGCAGGTTCGCCGTTGACGCTGGATGAGCGGGCACGCCTGAAGGAACAGGACCGGCGTATCCGTGAACTGGAGATGGAGAACGTCTTCCTGAAAAATGTGCGGCGTACTTCGCGAAGGATCCCCGGTAGTGAGCAGGTACGAGTTCATCGAAACGATGCGGCTCGACACCACGGAGTACGCGCATCCCGTCGAGTTCATGTGTGAACGGCTCGACGTGTCCAAGTCCGGCTATTACGAATGGCGGAACCGCCCGGATTCTGCCACAGCCCAGCGGCGCGAGGAATTGAAACTGCTCATCAAGAAGGCATTCGACATGTCGGACAGCACCTACGGATACCGGCGCGTCCACGCCCAGCTCGTCCGCTGGGGCCGCCCCGCCGGCCTGGAGCTGGTCCGCCTGCTGATGCGTGAGCTGGGTCTGGTGCCCTGCCAGCCCAAGCCGAAGCGGTGGTCGCTCACCCAGGCCGCAGCCAGCGACGTGCCGGACCTTGTCAGCCGGAACTTCACCGCCGACGCGCCCGGCGAAAAACTCGTCGGCGACATAACCTACGTAAAAACCGGAGAAGGATGGCTTTATCTCGCGACCGTCATCGACTGCTGCACGAAGGAAGTCATCGGCTACGCGATGGACGACCACTACCAAACTCCTCTCATATCCCAGGCCATCCGCAACGCGGCGCGGAACAGGAAACTCGCCGACGGTGCAATATTCCACTCCGATCGCGGATCGAACTACATGTCCGCCGAGCTCGCGGCGACGCTGAAACAGTTCGGACTCCGCCGGTCATCCGGACGTACCGGCGTCTGCTGGGATAACGCGATGGCGGAATCATTCTTCGGCGCTCTGAAGAACGAGCGGGTTTCCCGCGTGACGTACCCGACCCGAGAGGACGCCCGACAGGACATCACCCGATACATCGAACTCTGGTACAATCACAAACGCCTCCACTCGGCTGTCGGATACCGCCCACCGCGAGAAGTTCACGCCGAATACATGGAGTTTCGTATAGCCGCGTGAAATAAACTGTCAGATCACTGTCCGGAAAATGCGAGGCCCCTCACAGGGTGAAGTGGCCCACCACCCCGTCCAGGCCCAGATCCCGCCCCACTGTTCGGCCCCTTCCGCACACCCCTGTGATCACATGTCGGGCTGGACGGTAGAGGCGATGGCGTACAGCGATCACGGATATCGGCGAAGTTCCCCGGTGCAGCGGGCAGACCTGATAGGCGCACAGTGGAGGTTGCCAGGGGCCCGGGCGGGGGCCGTCACGCTCCCCGCCCGGGCCCCTGAGTCCGCAGGGCCTTCCGGGTTCTACCGGGTCAGGCGCAGATGCCAACCCTCCGCGCCCGGGGCGAGGGCGGGCGTGTAGGTCTCGGGCGCGGGGCAGCCGGCGGTCTCCCAGGCGGTCAGCCAGTCGCGCAGGATCGCGAGGGACGGGGAGTCGGGGCGGTCGGCGAGGATCGTGCCGTCCTGCTGGAGGACGGCGGCCGTCGTCGCGGTGGAGTGCCCGATGGCCCACAGGTCCGGGCTCAGGCCCGCCATGGTGAGCTGCGGGTCGGCCTGGGTGGCGGCGAAGGTCCGCCAGGACGGCCAGTCGAGTTCGCCGCCGCCGTAGGGCTCGGTGTGGGCGTCCTTGAGTAGGCGGGCGAGCGCGGTACGGGCGCCGGTGTGGAGGCGGTCGTCGCGCCCGCGCCAGGCGATGGAGATCCACGACGGGGCAGGGGTGCGCATCTCCCAGTCCACCCACCGGCCCGGCAGGTCGAGGTTGTCCTTCGGGGAGCCGGTCGCCTCGATGTACCCGCCGGTGAACACCGCCTCCACGACCGGCTCGCCGCCGACCACGCGGATCTTGGCGACCACCGTCATGTTGGGCACGGTCGCGATCGGCAGTGGGGCGACGATCAGGCCGCCGTCGGCGACCTGGTCCACCCACGCCTTCGGTAGCAGCGGCGGGGTGCACCAGGCCATCATCCGGTCGTACGGGGCCCGCTCGGGGAAGCCGGCGGTGCCGTCGGCGACGTGGCAGCGAATGTGGTCGAGGCCGCGCTCGTGGTGGATGAGGTTCGCCCAGCGCACGAGGTAGGCGTCGATGTCGAGGCTGGTCACCGCGCCGGTGGGGCCGACGAGCTCGGCGAGCAGCGCGCCGGAGTAGCCGGAGCCGGTGCCGAACTCGGCGACGTTCATGCCCGCCTGGACGTCGAGGGTGGTGAGCTCGCGGTGGATCACGGCCGGGTTGGAGCGGTGCGGGGTGGCGCCGCGGCCGTCGTGGTGGGTGTAGTGGCGTTCGGGGACAGTCGTGGCGGCGTCGGCGACGGCGGTCACTGCTCACTCCTTCAAGGGGCTTGGGGCACTCGTATGCGACAACTGCTCCGGGCGGGTGAAGGACACGCGCCCGGCAGCTCGTCGGCGGGGTCAGATCGTCAGGGCGGTGTGGTGGTGCCATCCGGCGGCGGTGTACTCGCCGACGGGGCCGTGGCCGGGTAGTTCGGCCCAGGCGTGGTACTCGACCGGAGGCGGGGCGAACCGGGCCCCCAGGTGCCAGTCGAGGCGGCGGCCGAGCAGGGCGGCGGCGAGCACGGCCCCGAGGGAGGTCTCCATGCAGGCGGCCCGGCCCGGCCAAAAGCGGGCGGTGTGCCGGACGGCACCGACCAGGACCTCGGCCCGGGCCGCGTCCAGCTCGCGCCGGCCCCGGCGCCGGGCAAGACGGGCGGCCCTGACCGCGTGCCTGAACGGCAGCCGCAGCAGCACCAGGGCGAGAGCGAACCCGGCCGCGGCGGCCAGCCGCTCACCGAAGGTGCCGGTGCGGACGGTGGAGTACGCCTCCATGCTGGTCACGGCCGCCACCTCCACCGGCGGCGGCGCGGTCGGGCCGGTGCCTGGCCGCCCAGGGCGAGGCCCTGAGCGGCCAGCGCCTCGGCGACCGTGCGGACGTCGGCGGCGGCCTGCTCCACGCCGATGCCGTACCGGGCGGCGTACTGGCCGGCGGCCTCCTCCTGGCTGGTGGAGGCGAGCAGGAGCATCACCGCGGCCGACGCGGTGGGCGTCAGGTAGGCCCAGCGGCCGGTGTGTTCGCTGAGGATCGCGCCGCCCTCGTCGGTGAGCACGGGGTGGGTGCCCTCACGCAGCCGCCACACGGCCGCCCACCTCCTCCCACGCCGCCGCCCGGGCGGCGGCGTGCTGCCGCAGCCACACCTCGGCGGCCACCACCAGGTGCAGGGCGCCCTGGGCTGTGGGCTGCCCGGCCGCGGCCCGGGCCAGCGCGTCGGCGACCGGCTGCTCGGTGACCAGCCCGAGCGCCGCCAGCTGTGACGACGGCCCCAGCAGGTCTTTGAGGACCGGCGCGTTGTCGCGCAGGCCCGCGTACGCGAGGGCGTTGAACCCGCCCTTCGTCGTACGGGCCAGCACGAAGCCGGGCAAGACGCCGCTGCCAGTGAACGCCGCGTCCAGCAGCGGCTTGTAGGCGCCGGGGGCGCCGCGCTCGTCGGCGGGCACGGCGAGGCAGGCCCGGATCACCTCGTTGTCCAGGAACGGGGCGGCCACCTCGATGCCGTGCCCGGCGAGCGCGAGCGCCCGCAACCCGGCGGTGTCCGCGCCGACCCGCGCGAGGTCCTGCCGGTCGGACCACTCGGCCAGCCGGGCCGGCGCGTCGGTGAGCGTGCCCGCGGCCTCGTCCAGGGCGGAGGCGAGCATCAGCCGGGCTCCGTGGGTCATCCAGTCCGCCGAGGCCAGCAGCGGCGTCCAGGCGAGCGGGCGCTGGGCCTGGGGAATCCAGTCCCGCGCGGGCCCGCGCAGTTCGGCGGCCGTCTGCCACCAGGCCCCGACCAGGTCGACCTTGGAGGCCGGGCGGACGCGGGCGAGCACGTGGAAGGCGGAGGTGTGCCGCAGGCGGGCATGGGCCAGGGCGTGCTGCAAGGCCCGGCGGTGGCGCCGTTCGCGCAGCAGATCCGCGAGGTAGGAGGAGGGGGCGGACAGGACGGCGTCGCCGGCCGCGCCGGTGAAGTGCACCCCCGGGCCCGGGGTGTTCTCGGCGACCGTGTCGAGGACGGCCCGCTTGATCGAGGCGGTCACCACGTACGCGTTCGGGGCGTCGGTCACCGGCAGGGCCGACAGGTCGCCAAGGCCCGCGTAGTACACGGTGCCCAAGGTGCCGGGGACCGTATGGTGGATGAGCCCCGGCACGGTGGCCGCGGTGCGGACCGCGAACGCGAGGTCGTCGTCATGCAGGCGTTCGTCGGCGAACGTCACCGCGGCCACCGGCCCGCGCTGGGCGGCCAGGCACGCGAGCGTGGTGGAGTCCAGCCCCGCCAGGTCTGTGCTGACCGGCCGGTCGTCGATCCGGGCGGCGACCGCCTCGGCGAGCGCGGCCCGTACCACCGGCGCCTGTGCGCGCAGGTCCACCCGCGGGGAGGAGACCGGCTCGTACCGCTCCACCGCCGCCCCGCCCGGGCCGAGCAGGAGCAGATGCCCGCCGGGCACCCGGCGAACGTCGCGGAACAGGCTCCGGCCAGCGAGGACGTCGGGCTGTCCGAAGGCGAGATGGGCGGCGAGCGCGGTCACGTCGATGGGGGCGCCGTCCAGCGCGGCGAGCGCGGACGCGGCGGTCGACCACCATGTGCCGGCCGCGTCGGTCCGGTAGTACACCGGGTGCTGCCCGGCCAGGTCCCCGATCACCGCCGATGTCTCGCCGGTGCGGGCGACGGCGAGGTATGAGCCGGGCCAGCGCGTCAGCGCCCGCCAGCCCTTCGCCCGTACGACCGGCAGCGCATCCCGGAGCTGGGCCTCGTCGGCGCCGCACTCGCCGATCACCGCCAGCGCCGCCCGCCCGTCGCCCACCGCGCTGATCCGGGCGGCGGGCCACCCACAGGTCCACGTGCTGTCGAGGCCGGGGACCGCCCGGCCTCCGGCGGGCCGCCGGTCGCTCCCGGCGGCCCCGTACCATCCCGCACTCCACCTCATCGGTGCCCTCTCCCTTTTCCATCCGGCCGTCGAAAGGCGAAGGCGCCGGGCCGCCCGCCCCCGTGCCCCAGCACGAGGACGAAGCAGGCCCGGCGCCTCCTTGCCGGGGTCAGGGCGTGGCACTCGGTTCCCCGCCGGGCCCCGGCCGTTCGCGGGTCAGGCGTTCTTGTACTGGGTCTCGTCGGCGGTGTCGAAGTTGTTGGTGCCCAGCGTCACCACGACGACGGCGCCGGCGTCGAGGACGACGGGGGCCTGGTAGACCGGGGTGGTGTTCTCGCCCATGGCGGACTTCCTTCCGCTCGTTGCCCGGCTGTCTGTGTCGCCGGGCTGGTGACCATCAGTCAACGCGCAGACGCGGGCCGTGGGGAGCTGCCAGAATGTCTGCCAGCTGTAGGCCAGTTGTGAACCAAAACCGACGATCGGGCCGGACATGACCATCGGGGAACGCATCCGCGCCGCACGCGAAGCACGGCGGCCCAGGTGCAGCCAGGAGAAGCTCTCGGACGAGCTGTCGGTGGCGCGCTGGGGGAAGACGGGGTTCTGCGACCGGCAGCAGGTCTACCGGTGGGAGAAGGGGTTACGGGTCCCCCGGGTGTGGCTGCCATTCATCGAACAGGTCCTCAACATCGATCTGTCCAAGGACAATGGGGGCCAGTTCGCCGATACCGTGACCGCGGTCATGCTCCTGGGAGGCACCGACGTGGACCGACGGCAGTTCCTCGCGGCATCCGCCGCTGTCGGCCTGGCCGCGCTCGACCTGCCCGATGCCGAAGCGGTCACCCGCCGCGCGAACCGTCCCGGCCCCGTCGCCGTCGGCATGGGCGAGGTCGCCGCGGTCCGCACGATGACCACCACCCTCGGAGACGCCGCCTCCGAGCTCGGCGGCGGCCACGCCCGCCACCTCGCCGTCCGCTACCTGACCATGGACGTCAAACGCTGGCTGGACGGCCGCTACACGGAGAAGACCGGCCGGGAGCTGTTCGCCGCCACCAGCGAACTCGTGCACTTGATCGGCTGGATGGCCCGCGACGAGGGCAACCAGGGCCTGAGCCAGAAGTACCACCTGCACAGCTTCCGCCTCGCCGCCGAGGCCGGCGAGAACGAACTCGCCGCCACCGCCCTGCGCGGGCTCGCGGACCAGGCCATCGACCTCGGCCACATCCCCACCGCCGTACGCCTCGCCGAGGCGTGCGAGCAGCGCGGCCGGAAGCTGACCAATGCCAAGGCGCTCGCGTACTACCGCAACACCTACGCCCGCGCGGCAGCAGCCGACGGCGACCACACCACCGCCGCGAAGCTCCTAACCTCAGCCCAGGCCGCGATCGAGCACGCGCCGGCCCTGCCGGGGCAGTCCTGGGCGAGCCACTACAGCCACGGCCGGTGGGCGCATGAGTCCGGCATGATCCACGCCAAGCTCGGCGACCTCGCCGCCGCTGAGGAACACCTCCACCTCGCCCTCGACATCCATGGCCTCGACCGCAAGAGGACGCGGGCGATCGTGCTCGCCGATCTCGGCCAGGTCCAGCTCAAGCGCGGCAACACCGAGGCGGCCCTGGCCAGCTGGAGCGAGTTCCTCGACTGCGCCGACGGCGTGCAGTCCGTCCGCATCAACGACGGCCTGACCAACATCGCCGCCCGCCTCCCCGGTATCGCCGACAGCCCAGCCTCCGCCGAGCTCGGCGAGCGCATCGCCGCCCGCGCGTGAGGCACCCGTGACCACCACCCAGGAGACCGAGGACCCCGCCCGCTGGGAAGACCTGTTCGTCCGCGACGTCGACGAGCAGCCGGTGCAGTTCGTACGGCCCGCCGACACCGACCGCCCTGGTCGCTGTACGAGGCCGCGGTCTACCGGGGCACCGTGACGGCCGAGTCGGACGGCGGCCGGCCGCTGTGGCGGGTCCAGGGCAGCGTCGGGTCTGACTACTCAGAGTGCTTGCCTGGACGCTGATGGTGTAGGTTGCGCTGCGTTGCCGGTCGGAGCAGGGGGAGGGGGAGTCGTGCCTGTCGTGGAGGTTATCCGTGCGTACCGATTCGCCCTGGACCTGGATCCGGGCCAGGTGGCGGTGATGGAGCGTCATGCGGGTGCGGCGCGGTGGGCGTACAACCGTGCGCATGCGTTGATGCTCGGTCAGTACGGGGTCTACGCCGAGCGCAGGCAGGCGTGGGTGGAGGCGGAGACCGGGCTGGATGCCGGGCGTCTGCTGGAGGAGCGTTCCAAGGCCGAGCGGTTGGAGCTGTACCGGCGGGCGCGGACCGCGCTGAGCGCCGAGAACGCGGTGCTCAGCGCGGATCTCCGGGTTGTCGACGATCATCGCAGGCGTGTGGTGCACAAGGGCAGGCCCCTGCTCGATCCAGGGCCGGCTCCGGACCAGGGCGCGAGTGCCACCGCGCACGACCTGTATGCCCGTCGGGTGCGTCTGGCCGGCCTTCAGCGGTCCGATCCGGCCGGGTACGCCGCGGCGAAGAGGGCGGAGCTGGCGGGTGTCCGGCCGCTCGTTCTGCAGATGAAGCGCAACCTTGTCTCGGCCGGCGTGTACCGGCCCGGGGCTTTCGACGTGCAGGCGATGTGGGTCGCCGACCGTGACCGGCCCGTGGACGAGGGTGGCAGCCCGTGGTGGCCGCAGGTCGCCAACGGCGTTTTCGCCTGCGGTTTCGCCCGGGCCGACACCGCCTGGAGGAACTGGCTGTCATCGGCCACGGGGCGCCGCGCCGGCCGGCGGATGGGACTGCCCCGCTTCAAGAAGAAGGGCCGCGCCGCCGACTCCTTCTTCCTGCCCAACCCCAATCGCGGCGCGATCCTCCTGCCGGACTACCGGCATCTGCTCGTCAAGGGCGTCGGCCTGCTCCGTCTGGACTCCCCCGCCAGGGCGCTGCTGCGCCTGCTGCGCAAGGACCGCGCCGAGATCACCTCGGTCACCATCACCCGGGGCGCACACCGCTGGTACGCGTCCGCGCTGGCCACCGTCCAGCAGGACGTGCCCGTGGTGTGGCGCCACCACCTGCCCGCCGGCGCGACCGCCCCCGCCTACCCCGACGCCTGGCGGGACTACCTCGACCCGCAGGCAGCCGAAACCGCCCAGTCCGTCCACGGCGGCACCATCCGGCAGATCGGACACCCCACACCCCGCCAGCGCACTGCCGGGCTCGTCGCCGTCGACCTCGGCTCCCAGCCCCTCGCGGTCCTGTCCGCGCCGCTCGACCCCGCCGATCCCGCCAGCAGCACGATCGCCTCCCTCAAGCCGCTCAACACCGCCCAGGACCGCCTGGCAGCCGCCCAGGGCGCCCTGGCCCGGACACGCCGCGGCTCGAAGTCCCGCCGCAAGGCCGCGGAACGGGTGGGGCGCATCCACCACAGGGTCGCCCAGCAGCGCGCCACGCACCTGCACCTGGCGAGCAAGCGCCTGGCGACCGGCGCCCACATCGTGGCGGTGGAGAACCTCGACCTGGTGGCGCTGACGGCGTCGGCGCGCGGCACGCTCGAAGAGCCCGGCCGCGACGTCGCGGTCAAGTCGACCTTCAACCGGCACCTGCTCGACGCCGGACTCGGCGAGCTGCGCCGTCAGCTCGCCTACAAGACCTGCTGGTACGGCTCCGTCCTCGTCCTCCTGGACAAAGGCGAGCCCACCGCGACGAAGTGCTCGAAGTGCGGAGAGCGAAACCCAAGCTCAAAGCCCTCCGACCAGCGCTTCACCTGCCCATCCTGCGGCCTCGATGTCAGCCGCAGGATCAACGCCGTGCGCAGTATCCACCAGGCCGCGCGCCGGGCAGTACCGACGTCCGTGGCCCCTGGCAGAGGGGACACGCAAAACGCCCGCCGAGATGGGAACCACCCGCGTGCCGGCAACGGCACAGGACCCCCGTCGCTGAAGCGACCCCCGACGGCCTAGCCGACGGGTGGAAGACCACCCCCCAGGGGGCGGCCACCCTGGCTCAGCAATGAACCAGCCATCCCTCACAACTCCACAGTGTGCGCGTCAGCAGAGTACGGACGCGACAACGCGCAGTTCACCGACCCTCCAGCCCACACACGCAGGGATGGGCCCGCATGGCCCCTCAGGTGTTCATGATCAACGGCTCCAGCCCGTGCACGCAGGGATGGGCCCCATCTAAGGGGACGACGGTCACGAATGCGCCGGTCCGACGCACACATGCAGGGGTGGGCCCGATGAGGAGTGTCCGAACACTGAGGCCGTCAGAGGACAGCCCGGCCGCTCCTCCGCCCGGCCGGAGCGCCATCGGCTTCGGGGATCAGTCACGCGCCCGGCGGGGCTGGCGGATTCGGTGGCGAGGCGGCGGCCTGCTGCAGCGCGGTGCGGTGGAGTTCGCGCGGTGCGGTGATCCGGAGGGAGTGGCCCTGGCCGCGGCGGATGGTCCGGCCGGAGGCGAGGGCGGTGCGGACGGTCTTGTCGCCGCGGGCCGATGCTGTCCTGCGCCGCGTCCAGGGCGATGGCCTCGCCTACGTTCACGACAGCGCCGACCGCTCACCCGTCCAGGTCGCCTACGAGAAGTCCGTCCGCGGCCTCGCCGAAGACAGCGACTACGTCTTCATCACCAGCGACGTGCCCACCGGCCGCGCGGAGGACTTCGCGATGCCCGCACCGGTGAGGTACCGGTCGACCGCCGCGGTGTACGAGGAGGGCGGGGCGGACAGGTGCACCACCACCCGTCGCAGGTTGCGAAGATCACCGTAGGGGGTCTGCCGCAGTAAATCCGGTGTTTACCGCGGCAGGTGAACGGCACAGGTTCAGCCGCCGTCCTCCATTGGCGCGCTTTGCGTCAGCTCTGTGCGGATGCGGGAGGCTTCCGCGGCGCGGCCGATCCCGTCCAGGAGGTTCGCCTGTGTGGCCAGAGCTTTCCGCAAGTAGGCACCGCGGCCCGCTCCCCGCGCTCTGCGCTCTGCGGTGTCCCACCCCTCGGCAACCTGCCATCCCATCATTGCAACCCGACCCGCATGTGCGCAGGCGGTTCACCCGTCCCTGCCCTACTGCCGGCAGGGGGCGGCCACGGCCGCGCCGGGTGTCACGCGGCCTGCGGCCACCGTCGTCGGGCGGCTGCGCCCGCTCCGGGTCTTGTCGACCACCGCCTTGTGCCAGTTCCGGGGTGGCGAAGGAGATGTCGACCTCCTTGCCCTCCTCGTTGAAGGCGGTGATGTACCCGCCGCAGGCCGCCTGGTGCGGCTGGGTGTGCGCGAGGGTGTCCAGCACGCGCGCCGGTACGGCTTCAGCATCAGCAGCAAGGCCAGCAGATGCTCATCGCAGTCCGTGGCGTCGGCCGCCCACTCCAGCTCATCGCGAGTCGGCGAGAAGAGCGGATGCAGCGCGTGCGCGGTGATCAGCCGCTACAGGGCGGGCGTCCAGGTGACCGAGGGCCGGGACCAGTGCGGGGTGGAGACGATCAGGAGGTCCTTCAACGGCGGGCGGCCGTCGCGGTGCCAGCGGATCAGTTCCGTCTCGATCCGGTCCCACAGCAGTGTCTCGCCGCCCTGCCGGACCATCCATTTCCCGCCTCGGCGGCGCAGGACCGCCCAGGAGTTGTCCTCCTGGTCGAGAAGGGCGAGCGAGTCGTGCACTGCGGAGGAGTCGTCCCCGGTGAGGCGGATGATCTGGGCCGAGAGTTCGGCGGTCTGGGCGATGAACCGTGCCGTGCCGTCCTCCAGTGTCTGGGGGTCGACGGCCACTTGGCGCTCCCTGCCGCCGTCCGGGATCGGCCCGTATTGCGGTATCCGGTCGTCGGTGGCGAGGTCGGCGGGCCAGTCGCCTGTCACCGGCCGTCCCACGGCGGTGCCGTTGGCGTCGACGGTGAAGTGCACCAGGGTGGTGGCGCCCATCCATCCGCCCAGTGCGGCGATGATCTGCCCGCCGTGCTTGACGGCGGTCAGCCAGGCGACGGGGAGGTCCCGCACGGCGCTGGTGGCGATGAGCCGGTCGTACCGGTGGCGGGGCAGCTTGTCCTGCACGTCGTCGCCGGCGAGCAGTTCCGGGGAGTGCCCCAGCTGCTCCAGGGTGATGCCGGCGCGGGAGGAGACCTCGTAGTCGGTGTCGGTGCTGGTCACGTGCTTGTCGCCGAGCCGGTGGCACAGCAGTGCGGTGGTGTAGCCGGTGCCGGTACCGACCTCCAGGACCCTCATCCCCGGCTCGGTCCGGGCGGCGTCGAGCATCCGCAGGACGTGCCCGGGGGGCAGGGCGGAGCGGGTGGGGTTTGCTGTGATCCGGCCGTCGACGTCCTGCGGTGAGACGGCTCCGGCGAGTTCGGTGACCAGCACGGTGTCGGTGTAGCAGCCGGGCAGCCAGTCGTCGTTGCCGGGCACCACCGGTTCCCAGTAGGAAGTCCCCTGCTGCGGGCGGAAGAAGCCTGGGCGCAGGAACGGATGCCGCGGGGTGTCCAGGAGCGCTTGGCGCCAGTGCGGGGCCAGGTCCCGGTCGGCGGTGAGGGTGCCGACGAGCTTGTGCAGGGCCGCGTCGCTGTTCATCGGGTGGTTCCGTTCGGGGTCGGCCGCGTGGTGGCGGGGATGGTGCGGATGCGGTTGGGGCCCGGCGTTGGGCCGGGCGGGGGTGGTGGTGGCGGTCTGCCGCCGGGTCCGGTGCGGGCCCGGCCGGCGTCGGGGCGGGCCGCCTTCCCGGTGTTCATGCCGTCGGCCGGGCGAGCTCGGCGAGGAGGTCGGCCAGGGTGTCCGCGTCGAGGGTGAGCCGGAGGATGTGGTGGCCGGACGTCGCTTCGGGCACCTCGATCACGTCGGCTCCGGCGATGGCGGGCAGCAGCTGGCCGGTGGTGTAGATCCGGTCGGTGCGGCTGTCCGGACCGGTGGCCGGGGAGGCGTTGACGGTGCGGGCCACGGCGGTGGGGTCGCCGTGGCCGGCCGCCCAGTGGCGTGCGGTGTCGACCAGCCCGGCCCTGCGCAGCGCGGCGTCGGGGGCGGTGTCCGGCCGGCGGCCGCCGGCCGGGTCGGGGCGGGAGCGGTGCGCGCGGTGCTGCGGGTCGGGGATGGCTTCGAGGTCGGGCAGTGCGGGGGCGTCCGGGAGGTCGTCTGCGGGGTAGCTGCTGCTGTCCCCGCCGAGCAGTGCAGGAAGGCCGACGTTGCGCCCGTCCGGGGTGGTCCACTGCTTGCCGGCGAGGGCGGTCAGCCACCCGGTCTCGGCCAGCCGGTTGGCGGCCGAGGTGTCGTCGAGGTGGTAGGAGCTGGCGAGGATCGGGAGGGAGGCGTCACCGGCGCGCCGCAGCCGCAGTGTCAGCGCGGTGGGCGGCGTCAGCCAGGCGTTACCGCCGGTCGTCGCCCACTGTCGGACCGGCGCGAACGTGTGGGTGCTGGCGAAGAGGGCGGTGTGGGAGCCTGGCCCCAGCCAGCCGCGCAGGGCGAGGACGTCCTCCAGTTCGTACCGGATGGTACCGCCGTCGGCGTCGGCGCCCCCGGTTCCCTGGCGGAAAATCAGGTCGGGGGTGTGCCGGGCCAGCAGCTCGTGGCCCGCGATGCGGGCGGCCCGGCCGCCGTTGCCGTTGCCCTGGGAGTTCCAGGTCAGTACGGTCAGTGTGCGGCGTTTCATGTGGGGGCTCGTTTCTGGTGGTGGCGCCCGCGGTGCGGGCGCGGGGTGATGCCGGGCTGCGGGCGCCCGGGGCGGCCCTGAGGGGCGGGGCCGAGCTGGTCCGGTGGCGTTCGGTGGCCTCGGCGCTGCCGGTCTTCTGCCCGGGGCCGTGGGGGCCGTGGGGTCTGGCCGGCCGGTGCGCGGCCGGGGACAGCCAGGCAGGGCCCCGGCCCGGCCGTCAGGCGAGGTCGGCGGTGGCGAGTTCCCGGTCCAGGTCGACCACGGTCACCTCGTGCAGGGAGACCGCGTACTGGGCGGAGCCAGCGGGCCAGGCGGGTTTGGCCCGCTGGGCGGGGCCGGCCACGTCGAGGAAGAGCACGCCCTGCAGGGTCCAGTCGGGCGGGTCCGCGCAGTAGTGGCAGAGCAGGTCGAGCATGGCCTCGCGCTGCCGCCCGGGATGGACCTCGGCCCACCGCGGCACGCCGGTGGGCAGGCCCTTTTCGTCGGTCTGCTCGGTGGTCCGGGCCAGGAGTAAGCCCCGCCCGTCACGGTCGTCGGGGGTTTCGCCGTCGTAGGCCAGGCGCAAGCCGTCTCGTGTGGCGCTGAGTTTCAGGGCCTGGTCGGAGGTGTCGCTCTCCCCGTCGCGCAGGGTGATGTAGGGGACGGATTCTGTGGGCATGGTTCTCTCAGACGGTGGTGAGGCGGGCGGCAAGGGCCTGTGCGTCGGCGGGCTGGAGCCGGCCGAGGACGATGGCGGGTCCGTGCGAGCACCAGTGGCAGGGGTGGGTGTAGGACGCGTCGAAGGGGCGGCCGGTGACCGCTGTGACGGCCCGGGCGATGTGCCCGGCGAGGGCCTCGCCGGCGGGCGGGTCGTCCGGATCGGTGTCTGGCACGTCCGGCACCCGGCCGGCGGGAAGGAGGCGGCGCAGCAGGGCGACGGCGCCGGGGATGGTGATGTCGCCCAGGTCGACGGCGCCGATGTCTGCCGAGAGCCGGCCGGCGGTGACACCGGCCGTGCTGAGCGCGGCCCGCAGGGCCTGCTCGGCCTCGAACAGGCCGGCGAGATGGTGCTCGATCACGTCGGCCAGGCGCATGGCGCCGGCGTGGCCGATGTGTCCCAGGGGCAGCCAGTTGCGTCCGTCATCCCCGGTCCGCGGGGCCCCGGGGGTCAGTTCGACACCGGCGGCCCGGGCGGCGGTGAGGAGCGTCCGGGCCGCGCCGTCCATGCCGTCGACGGCTTCCGGCGGGTTCCCGGACGCGGGCGGGGCGGGGGCGGGCGCCGTGGAGAGCAGGCCCGCCAGCCTCACCACTGTGGTCTCGTCGGCGTCTCCCAGCGACACGCTGGTCCCTTCTTCGTCGGGGAATCCGGGGTTCAGCTGCAGGCCGGCGGTCCGGGCGAGGCCGTTCAGCCGGCCCAGTGCGGCGTAGATGGTGGCGGCGAACGCGGCGTCGGTGAGCCCCACATCGGTCAGCAGCGGGGTGGACAGGTCGGCGGCGGGCAGTGTGGTCACGGGTTCCTCGGTCGGGCGTGGGTGTCGGGTGGGTGGGTGGGTCCGGCCGCCGCCGGGGTTCAGGGGCGGCGGCGGCCGGCTGCTCGCTGCCCGCGCCGTCAGGGGAGGATGGCGCGTGTCCCCGGCAGTGAGCCGTTGACGGGCCCGGCCGCGGCTGCGGCTGCGGGCGCCGAAGGGGGGTCAGGGGGTGGCGGGGGCACCGCCCGGGGCGCAGGCGGCTGCGGTGCGGGGCGGGGGCGTGGTGTGGTGCGGCAGCCTGTTCAGGGCCGCGAGCAGGCGGTCGGCGGCGGTGCGGCGGGCGGCGGGATGCAGCGGGCGCAGGCCCAGCGGGTCTTCGCCGTCGGGAGCGGGCAGGAGCAGGTCGCCGTCGGTGACGGCCCTGCGGCCGGTGAAGGCGGGCGCGACCGTGGGATCCGCCGCGGGGAACGCGACCGCCGCCGCGGTGGCCGCGTGGGCGGGGACCAGCCCGAACCAGCTGAACACCTGGTCCGGCCACAGACGGGCCGTGCGCTCCCCCGCGGGGCCGAACAGCGGGGTGCGGCGGCCGGCGGCCAGGGCCACGGCCACGTGCCGGTCGGTGCCGGGGTGCAGTGCCTCCCCGCCTGCGAGGCGTTCGCGGACCGTGCCGTACCAGCCGAGGGCGTCCAGCAGGCCCAGGCCGAGGGCGATGGGACCGGTCCGGGGCCGGGTGCTGACGGTGCCGTCCGCCTCGGCGCGCGCGAAGACCTGATCGGTGGCCTGCAGGCCGAACCGGTGACGTGCCGCCAGCAGCAGCGCCGCCGCGGCCCGGCCGGACCTGTCCGGTCCCGGTCCGCCGAGGCCGAGCACGGCCTGGCCGCCGTGGACCGCGGACGAGGCCCGTAGCAGGGTGTAGCCCTGAGATTCCATCAGCCCCTGCACCAGGTCGGCCGCCACCTGGAACGAGGCCGCCACCACCCGGTCCCGGTCCCGCCCGACGACGGTGACGCTGCCCCCGGCCGACCGGTAGGCGACGCCGGCGTCCGGCGCCAGCGCGTGCACCGTGCCGTCCGCGCCGGCCGTGGCCACCAGCGGGCTACCGGCGTACCGGCCCGTGCGCGGGCGCGCGGCGGCCGTACGGAACGCGTCGACGGCCTGTCCGTGGAGACGCTCGCTCACGTGCACGCCGATGTGGGCGGCGGGTTGGGCCCCGCTCTGCGGCGCGCAGTCCCACCAGGGTGTGAACAGCCGTGCCAGCGCGGCGGCCTCGTCACGGCCCGCGGTGACGGCCACGCGGGCCCCCGCGGGGCCGAAGCAGGTCGCGGTCGGGGTGGTCATGTGCGGTTTCTCTCCAGGATCCGGACGGTTGTGGTGCGGGCGGGGGCAGGCCGGGGATGATCTGCCGGTCCGGGTTTTCACCACCCGCCGGGCTCGGCCGGGGGCTCCCCTGCCCCCGGCGCCGGGGGCCTGAGGAGGGCCCGGTCGAGACGCCCGGCCAGATCGCGCTGGCCGACGTGGCGGGCCCAGAACCTTTCCATCCGCCAGGGGAGTGCCGCAGCACTGCCCGCAAGGCGACGGATGCGGTCTCCCAGCGTCCGCCCGCCCCTGGCTGCTCTCAGTATCCTGCCGAGCTGCGCCGTTTCGATGCGCAGTCCCATGGGCAGCGCCTTTCGTGTCTGGACCGGTCTGGGGCTGGCGCGCGCGCAGTTGAGTGGGATGGGTCCGCGTTCTCACCCGGCGGATGCGGGCTGCGGGCAGGGCGGTCCCGCCGGGCGGCTGCCCGGTCATCTCGCGGCACCGGCCGGGGATCCGCCGGGTCGCCGGGGTGCCGGGATCCGCACACCGGCCCCCGGGTCGAACACCGCTCCGGGAGCTGGGGTGGGGACCGGGCCCCGGCCGGGCTCGTGGCGCCGGCGCAGCCGCGCGAACTGCTCGTCGTGGGGCGGCAGGCCGACCGAGGCGCGGCGGGTGTCCAGCCCGTCCGGATCGGCTATGGGGCACGGCTCGACACCGGAGGGCCCGTACCGGAACTGGGTGCCGTAGGTCTGGAGCTGGCCGGCGTTCACCTGGACGCGGTCGGACAGGCGGGCCCACTGGGCGCTGCTCGCGTCCCCTTCCCTGGCGGCCTGGTTGAGCATGGCCAGGAGCATGCGCTGGAAGTCGGGGTCGTGGTCGCAGCGCAGGGCGATCCCGAGGGCCGCCCGGCATCCGTCGTCTGCGACGGCGGCGCGGCCGGGCCACCCTCCGAGCGCGGTCACGATGCGCCGCAGTATCCCGGCGTTGTGCTCGTCGAGTTCGAGCGCGTGGGTGAGGACGGCGTCCAGTTGGTGCGGCGGGAGGACGGCGATCAGGCCGTCCGGCGGACGGGCGCGGCGGGCGTTGTCGTCGCAGTCCATGAGGGTCTCGCGCAGGTGCGGCCGTGAGGGTGCGGCGGATGCGGTCGCGACGGGCTGGGCGGTGGTCGTGGTCACTGATGTTGTCTCGTCTCGGACACCGGGCGCGAAGCGCTGGTGGACAAATTTGTCGGGGTCGGATACTGCGCGGCCTGGTGCGGGCGCGGGGCGTGCGGGGGAAGGGGCGCCGCTGCGGGTGCACGGGCGGCGGGGGTTCAGGCGGCCCCGCCGCGGGGCGGGGCCGCCGGGGGTCTGCCGAAACGCACCGACATCTGCTCGTACGGGGCCTGGCCGAGGGCGTCCTGCCCGATGCGCAGCAGCTGGATGTCGCTGGTGCCAGCGGGCGGGCCGGTGTGGAGCATGTCCCGCAGCAGGCGCTCCACGGGCCGCCCGGTACGCAGGCCCGCGGCGCCGTGGACCTGCATGCCGAGCAGCGCGGACCGGGTGCCCAGCTCGGCGCCGACCAGCTTGGCGTTCATCAGCTCGATGTCGCAGGGCAGGCCCTGGTCGAGCATGGCCACCGCCTGGTAGGCGAGTGTCCGCGCGGTCGTCAGGTGGGAGGCGATCGCCGCGATCTTCGTGCGCACGGAGTCCAGATCGGCCAGGGGCCTGCCGTAGCGGCGGGTCTCCCCCGCGTACGCGATGGTCGCCTCGGATATGGCCCGGTGGATGCCGAGAGCGACCGCGGCCAAATTAGGGCGCCCGTAGAGGATGCTGGAGGACAGGGCGACCTCCAGGCCGTCGCCTTCGGCGCCGACCATGGCGTCCGCGGGCACCCGGCACTCCTCGAAGACCAGGTCGCCGAAGGAGAACCCGTGCAGGCCCAGCGTGGCGGGGTGGGGGCGCAGGGACAGTCCCGGGGTGCCGGCCGGGACCAGGAACGCCGACAGCGCCCGCGCCCCCGCGCCGCCGGTGCGGACGACGACGCCGTGCATCGTCGCGACGTGGCTGTTGCCGACGAAGCTCTTGGCGCCGTTGATGACCCAGTCGGTGCCGTCGCGGCGGGCGGTGGCCCGCATGCCGAGCACGTGGCCGCCGGAGCCCCCCTCGGTGACGGCGATCGTCGGCAGGCACGCGCCGCTGGCCACCAGGGGCAGCCACACCCTGCGCTGCTCGGCACTGCCCCAGTGGATGATCTTGGCCGTGCCCAAAATCGACGCCTGGACAGCCGCCCCCACCGCGCCGGACACCCGCGACAGCTCCTCGATGACGATGGTCCTGGCCGTGTGGTCCAGCCCCATGCCCCCGAACTCCGGGCCGATGGTGACGCCGATCCACCCCTTGCGCGCGGCCGCCGCCAGCAGCTCCCGATCCACCTCCTGGGACGCCTCCATCGCCGCGACCCGGGGCGCGACCTCCTCACGCGCCCATTTCCTGACCTCCCGGCGCAGTTGCTCGTGGCGGCCGGACGGGGTGCCGGCGCGGGCCGGGCCGGCCTGTGCCCTCTCACCGCGCGGTTCCTCGCCGGATGCGGCCGGAGGTGCCGGAGATGTCGTCACCATGGTCTTCCTCGTTCCGGTCAGCGGTTGCGGATGGTGTTCATGACGGTGTCGCGGGCGGCGTTGACCAGGGCTCGGTTGGCCTGGCCGGTTTCCTGGGGCAGGGGCTCGGGGCCGATGAAGCAGACGGTGCCCAGGGTGATGGTGATGCCGGTGGCGTTGTGGATGAGCGGGGCGCCAGCGTAGGTGCGCACGCCCAGGTAGTCGACGACCTGGTTGGACTTAAAGCGCGGGTGGCTGCACACGTCGGGCAGGATCAGCGCGACCGGGCGGTCAAGGACGTCGGGGCAGTATCCGTGTGCGCGGACCATGCTGCGGCCGACCGGCTGTGCGCCCGGGGCGACGTACAGGCCGGCGAAGTGCTGCTGGTCGGTGATGAAGTTGACCATGGCCCAGGGCTGGCCGGCCGCCTCCCCCAGCTCCTTCGCTATGGCGTCCAGTTCGGGGATCGCCTCGTCGTCCAGGCGGAGCTGTTTCAGGAGCTCCGTCCTCTCGCGCAGGTCGTGATCCGGTGCGGTGACGTGCAGGCCGGATTCGGTGTCGAAGACGGTCATACGGGCGCTCCGATACGGGAGGGAGGCGTGGGCAGTTGGCCGAGGGCGTGGTTGACGAGTGCGGCCAGCGCGGAGGCGGCTGACGCCCGGTCGCGGGCGTCGCACACCACGACGGGTACGTGCGGGGGCAGGTCGAGGGCGTCACGGACCTCGCCGGGGGTGTAGCGGTAGGGGGAGCCGTCGAACTCGTTGACGGCCACGACGAAGGGGATCCGGCGCTGCTCGAAGTGGCCTATGGACGGGAAGCTGTCGGCCAGCCGCCGGGTGTCGGCCAGGACGACGGCGCCGACCGCCCCGTCGGCCAGGCCGTCCCACAGGAAGAGGAAGCGGTCCTGGCCGGGGGTGCCGAACAGGTACAGCACCAGGTCCAGTTCCGGGTAGTCGAAGGTGATCCGTCCGAAGTCGACGGCCACGGTGGTGGTGGTCTTGCCCTCCACCCCGGCCAGGTCGTCGGTCGCGGTGCTGGCGAGGGTGAGGACTTCCTCGGTGGTCAGGGGCTCGATCTCGGACACGGCGCCGACCAGGGTGGTCTTGCCCGCGCCGAACCCCCCGGCGATGAGGATCTTGACGGCTGCCGTGGGCCGCTGCCGGCCGGCGGTGGTCACCGCACCTGCTTTCTGACGCGGGTTCACGCCCATCGCAGCAGTCCGTCCAGGACCAGGCGCAGGACGTCCGGGTCGCGTGCGGGGTCAGCACCGGCGGAGACCGGACGGCGGAGTGCTCCGCTGTCGAGCAGGTCGGAGATGAGGACCTTGGCCGCCCACACCGGGCGGCGGATCGCGGCGGCGATCTCGGCCACAGACACGCTGCGCGTGCCGCATGCCGCCACCACCTGCACCGCCTCCGCGGACAGCGGGTACTGCGCGCCAGGAGCGCCGGCCATCAGCTGTGCCTCCAGGGGAAGGGTGTGGTTCGCCCGGGTGCGGCCCCCGGTGACCGCGTAGGTGCGCGGCTCCTGCGGCTCGTCCCCGGCGGGCGGTGGGCTGGTCTGGGGCAGGGGCATGTCACAGCTCACCGCGGCCGGGGGTCACCAGGTGGGCCTGGACGCTGTTCACCAGGACGGCCATCTCGTGGCCGGTCAGATTCGGGTCCGCGTCCAGGTCGGCGATGACGGTCAGCAGTGTGCCTGCGGCGGCGAGCATGACGAAGACCCGGTCGGTGTCGGTCTCGATGAACGCCTGCCTCAGGCGGCTGTCCTGCCCGCGGTCCAGGGCCCGGCCGACGCCGAGTCCGAGGGAGTGCAGGGCGGCCGCGACCGCGGCCAGGCGCTCCGCGTTGGACCTGTCCGTGCCGGCGCAGGCCCGGGACAGGCCGTCGGTGGTGGCCAGCTGGGCGACCCGCGCGTTGGGGACGGTGGTGAGGAAGCGGTCCAGGAGGAAGTTCAGATCGCTGAGGTCGGGAGCTGGGGCGGGGACGGGTGTGGTGCCGGACATGGGGACTCCAGGGGTATTCGTGCGGGTGGGCGGGCGCGCGGTCGGCGCACCCGGCGGACAGGGGAAGCGCAGGGATCACTCGGCGGGCGGCTCCGCTGGGACCGGCCTATCGTCCGTGCCGGCCGCGGCGTCACCGGCCCGCCGGGTGCCCTGGAGGAAGGCGCCGGCCAGTCCGGGCGTGGCCGGGGCGAGGTCCCCGGCGCGCTCTGGAGCTGCGCCAGGCAGGCTCCCGGCCGGGGTGCGGCGCCGGCGGGGAAGGCCGGGACGCCCTTGTCCGTCGGCGGGCTGGGTCCCGCCGGGTGCTGCGTGGCGTCGCGGCAGGCCGCCCGGACCGCCCGGGCCCGGGTGCGGTGAGACCGGCACGGACGCTGCAGCGGCTGTTGCTGCAGGCGGTTCGGAAACCGCCCGGACCGGTAGGGGCGCGCCGGCCGGCGGCTTCACCGGGTGGAGCAGAAGTTTGGGCGGCACGGTGACCACGGCCCGGGTGCCGCGCTCGGCACCCGGCTGGAGCGTGATCCCCAGGCGGTGCTGGCGGGCCAGCCTCGCCACGACCAGCAGTCCGATTCGGCCCTCCACCAGCCGCGCCCGTTCCAGGACCGGATCCGGATCGGCCAGCAGCGCGTTCAGCAGCCGCAGATCCTCCGCGGGCATGTGCAGGCCCGCGTCCACCACCGTGATCACCAGTCCGGAAGCGTCCAGCGTGCCGGCCAGATCGACCGTGTCCCGGCTGAAGCGGGTCGCGTTGTCGAGCAGGGCTGCCAGCAGGTGGATCAGCGGCGTCCGGGCGTAGGCGACCACCTGAACCGGTGCTGCAGCGCCGATCCGGACCCGCCCGTACTCCTCGATCTCCGCTGTCGCCTGCCGCAGCACCGTGGACAGATCGGCGGGTTTGCCGCTGCTCCGCAGCTGCCCGCCGGACAGGACCTGCACGTCCTCCGCCATCCGGCGCATCAGCACGACCAGGTGGTCGATGCGCAGCTGGGCCTGCAGGGCGTCCGGGTCCTCGGTGGAGCGCTCCAGCTCGTCCAGACCGGCGAGCACGCGGTCGGCCGCCGACCGCAGCCGGTTGCCGACCCCCGCGAAGACGGCCAGCTCCGCCTCCGCGGTACCGGTGCTGGCCGCCGCCTGGACGACACCGTCCCGTACCGTGTGCCCGAGAAGCACCATCTGCTGCGCCAGCCCGTCGAACGGCCCCGGGGATTGCGGCGGCAGCTCCGGGAACGCCGGACGCTGCGGTACCCGGCCCTGCCGCACGTCGGCCAGGAGCGCCGTGACGTCGTCGGCAATGCCGTCCACCGACCGCCGGTAGTAGTCCAGCCAGGCCGCAGTGACGCTGCGGAAGTCGCGGTCCTGCCCGGTGTGCAGCGTCAGCTGCTCGCGCAGGACCCCGGCCAGTGAGACGTGCGCCTCGTGCAGGTCGGCACTCGTCCGCTGCCAGAACTCCAGCGCCTGCCGGCGCTGCCCCATCTCCGCCTCCTCCCGCGCGGCGACATCCCGCGCCAGGAGTGAGGCCGCGGTGCGCGCACCGCGCCGCAGCGACAGCGCGGCCCCGGCCGCAGCACACACGGCGACAGCCATGTCCAGGGACGTGCCCGGCACGTGGCCGGCGGCCTGGGCGCCGGCCCACAGCGCCGGGGGGGCCGCCGTCCAGGCCAGAGCCGGCCCGAGAAGGTGGCGGCGGACCAGCAGCGCCACGTCGGGGCCCGCCCCGGAATCCGGCGCGGCCGGACCGCCGTCGCCCTCAGGAGCGAAACGGTGGCTAACGGAACCAGCTCGACCTCGACGGGACATCAGATACCTCGGCACGAATCGGGGAGGACCAGCGACGACTTCACCGGTGTCGCTGCGGGTGATCGCTTATGCCCACTAGCGTGAGCGCTGGGGGCGGGCTGCCTCCAGGGACAGGCGTCCGCAACTGTCCGCAACCGTGCGGACACGCCGGACACGCCGGACACGCCGGACACGCCGGACGCGAGGAGGGGAGTGCCGTGAGCCGGGAGACCTTCGGCGCCGCGCTGCGGCGCCTGCGCGGGACCCGCACGGTGCGAGCGGTCGCGGAACGGTCGGCCATCAGCAAGACACAGATCAGCGACCTGGAGTCCGGGAAACGGCGCCCCACCGCGGCGGTTGCCGAAGCGCTCGACAACGCCCTGGACGCCGGCGGCGAGCTGATCGCGCTCGCCGCCGTCAGTCCCTCCCTGCCGGCAGGGGAACAGGCCGGGCGGCTTCAACACGCTGTGGCGGACGCGCTCACCGCGGCCGGCCCGATGACCGACGCGGGAGCCGAGGACTGGGAGTACACCGTCACCCGGCACGCCAGGGCCACCCGGTGGCGGCCCGAAGCAGACCTGCTCCCGGACCTGACGGCCGACCTCGCCGACCTGCAGCGCATCCTCGGACACCGCCACACCGCCCAGGTCAGGCGCCGACTCACCACCTGCCTGGCGCAGCTGGCGGGCCTGGTCGCCCTCACCCTGCTGAAAGCCGCCGACCCCGGTGCACGCGACTGGTGGAGAACCGGACGCGCCGCGGCCACCGCCGCCGACGACCGCGCCACCCTCAGCTGGATCTACGCCCAGGAGGCGTACCAGCTCTTCTACAACGGCGACGTCGTCGGCGCCCTCGAAATCAGCAACCGCGCCCAGTACATCGCAGGCGGCCTGCCCTGCGCGGGACCCGCGCTCGCAGCCCCCCTGGAGGCCCGCGCCCACGCCGTCCTCGGCCGGCCCGACCGCGCGGCAGCCGCCCTCACCGCCGGACAGACCGCACTGGCACGCCTCAGCCCCGATCTGCAAGTCTCCAGCGCACTGGGCTACTCCCCGGCGAATCTCCACTTCCACGCCGGAGACACCTGGACCCGCCTGGGCGACACCGACCGGGCCCGCGACCAACTCCACCACGCCCTGGCCCTGTACCCGGCCACCGACTACACCGACCGCGCCCTCATCGGTCTCGACCTCGCCGCCTGCCACACCGCCGACGGCAACCCGGACGCCGCCGCAGCACTGGCGGCAGACACCGTCGCCGGCCTCCCGCCCGAACACCGCTCCGCGCTGATCACCAACCGCGCCCGCCAAGTGGCCGCCACAGTCCCCGAAGGAACCGCCCGGCAGGCACTGCACCGCCTGCTCGCCCACCCCCCGGCCGAATAGGAGAACCCGATGCGCATCGAGCGGGCGACGGACACCGACACCGACACGATCGCGGTGATCCTCGGAGAGGTAGAGGCGTACTACGGCGGCAAGGACACCCCCGCCGACCAGGCACAGGTCCGCGCCGCTCTGTTCGGTACCGGCCCGGTCGCCACCGTGCTGCTCGCCAGGGAGGGCGAGGAGGTCCTCGGACTGGCCGCCTTCTCGCTCCTGTGGCCGGCGGCCAGCGCGCAGTCCTCGCTCTATCTGAAGGAGCTCTTCGTCCGGCAACGCGCCCGGCGCCGCGGCGTGGCCCGCCGGCTCATGACCGCGGTCCGCGCCGAGGCGACCGCGGCCGGCTGCACCCGGATCGAATGGACCGCCGACCGCGACAACCCGTCCGCCCTCGCCCTCTACCAGGCGCTCGGCTTCCAGCAGCACAACGGCAAAATCTTCTACCGCTGGGAGGCATAACCCGGACCCGCCGCCGCACGTCGGCGGGTCGCCGACACCGCGGGCCGACCGCCCTGCCGTGCCCACGCGGATCCTCCCCGATGCCGTCAGCGACGGCGGACGATGCGTCACCACGTCAGGTCCGACAGCAGTTCGCGGCGGCGCGCGGGTTCAGACAGCGGCTCTTGCCCAGGCGCGGACGAAGTGGGGAGTTGCTCGGCGAGGTAGCGCTGGGCAGCGTCGCGGATGAGGGTGAGGGACCGGTCGGGCGGGAGGGCGGTCGCAGCGAGGATCTCGAAAACGCGGTAATAGCCCTGGACGGGCTCGGGCGCGTCGATGAGGGCGTGGGCGTCCAGGGCGGAGACGCGGGCGACGGGCTGGGCGTCGGGGAAGGCCATGAGAGTGAGGGCACCGTCAGCGCCGGGATGGGCCCCGGAGGTGAACGGGAGGACCTGCAGGATAATGCGGTGCCGCCCGGCCAGGTCGGCGATGTGGGCGAGCTGCCCGGCCATGACCTGGCAGCCCCCGACGCGGTAGTGAAGGACCGCTTCGCTGAGAATCGCCCAGTACACAGGCGCATCGGCGCCGTCGAGCAGGCGGGCCTGCCCGACGGGGCGTTCGGATCCCGTGGACACGTGTGCGCTACGGGATGCGAGGACGAAATCAGGGGTCTGGAGGAAACCGGGAACAAGAGTCGGTGCCCACTGGCGGATCTCGGTGGCGCGGCCGTGGAGGTCGCCCAGTAGGCGCTGCGGCTGGGGATGGGGAGACTGACCGGCCGAGAGGTTCCGGGTGAAGAATCCGCCGGTGTCATAAAAACGGTCAAGACGGGATGCGAAGTGGCCTTGGACCGCGCGGTGTCCGATTTCGAGATTGCTCAGGTGCGCGGAGGACACGTAGAGCAGGCTCCCAGCTTCCCGCAGACTCAGCCCGGCCCTCTCCCGGTAGTAGCGCAGTTCGGCGGCGACGACCAGGCGGGCCGACCACTCCGGGGGGATATCCCGGGTCAGACGGTGGCTGGGCACGGACACGTCCTCGATTCGTGGTAACAGGTCAAGCAGACGGGAGACGGGAAGGGACCGGCTGCCGTGGGGGATACCCACGCCACGGCAGCAGGGAGGCGCCGGCGCTAGGGCGCCGCGCCTCGCTCCGGGGCCTCCCGGAAGCCGCGGGCTCCCAGACGGCTTCTTCGGGAGGGGACTCGGAGCCGAGGGCGGACACCGGCGTACGGCATTCCCGGGGGTGAAGCCGTACGACGGCGCCCGCCCCGCAGTGGCTGGCGCGTGGGTTCTGCCCGACCGAGGCTGTCATTGCGCCGCGCGAGGCGATGCCTGGCCGCTGATGGGGCGACTGTGACGCTGCGGTCCATGGGTTCCCTCCTTCGCGACGGATCGCCTGCACTGGCGGAATACGTCTGTCCGTGACCCTCCGGTGACGGCGGGTCAGGCAGGCCATAGTGAC
This sequence comes from Streptomyces sp. ITFR-21, assembly GCF_031844685.1. Classification (NCBI taxonomy): domain Bacteria; kingdom Bacillati; phylum Actinomycetota; class Actinomycetes; order Kitasatosporales; family Streptomycetaceae; genus Actinacidiphila; species Actinacidiphila sp. ITFR-21. Next base: position 50,654 of record NZ_CP134606.1, on the reverse strand, counting down.
GCGCAGGGAAGCGCCCGACTTTCACGAAATTTGAAAGCCCGACCCCCCGATCCGCCTCGGTACGGCAAAGGCCCTGGTCCCGCACAGTGTGCGGGACCAGGGCCAGGGAAAGCTTGCGTGCAGGCGGAGCTCAGACTCCGATCCACCGCGCGTAGGACTGCAGTTGCTTCGACGGCTGCCCCCGCTTGCGTAGCAGCGCCAGGACGGTCTCCCGCGTTGTGGGGTGGTAGCGGGTCTGATCAGAGGCGAGGGACCGGGCGTTGACCAGCGCGCTGAACGCTTCGTCGGGCCGGCCTTCCTTCTCGTACAAGCGGGCCATGTCCATGTGGTGATGGGATCTGCGGTTCTGGGCCCAACTCTCAGGAAACCGGATTGACTCGCCCTTCTCAACGGCCTCACCGTGCTCGCCGATGTCGATCCGGATCGACGTCTCGTGGATGGCGACGTTCCACCGGTCGAAAATCAGCCCGTACGGGTCCGGGTTGCCCTCTGCCCGCTGCGCGATTTCGTGTGCTTCGGTGATCCGGGCGAAGGCGTCCCCGCGGGCCGAAGGCCGGCGCTGGCGGGAGTGGAGGACAGCCGCCTTCAGGTGCATCGTGCCCAGCGCTGACAGCGCCCTGGTATCGCCGCGCCGTGCCGGCTCCTCCAGCAGCCGCTCCATCGCCCGGATGCCGCGCAGACCGACGTCGTACGCGCCGTGATGCAGGAAGTAGTCGCTGCGGTAATGGGTGACCACGGCCTGGAGGTACGGGTCGCTGGACTGTGCTGCGGCCGACTGCATCCGGTCCAGCGAGATCAGACTCAAATCGAGGAAACCGAGCTTGTGGGCGAAGCAGTTCCCGAGCCGGTACGCCTGAGCCAGGTGCGTGAACGCCTCCTCTCTGCGCCGGGCTGAGGGGGCGTCGTGGACGATCTCGATGAGCTCGTCGATGAGGGCCGGCACTCCCACACCGAGCGGCATATACTCCCCGCGCAGGCGACTGGCTTCCAGAGACCGCAGGTCGGCCAGGACCCGGTTCAGCGGCCGAGGCGGCACATCGTCCTCGTAGCTTGGCAGCATCGGGTTGCTGATCGACGCCCGCAGCGGCTGGATCAGCTCTTCCAACCCCTCGTCCTTCAGGCTCCTGACGTAGGGCTGTCCAGTCAGATCGGTCACGGGAACCCGCAGCGCACGAGCGCAGGCGGCGGTCGCCTTAGGGGTGGCGGCCACCCTCCCGGACTCGATCTTCGTCAGCAGGCTGTAGGAGATGTTGGCCCGCTGCGCGAGCCCGTGCTGGGTGAGGTCGCGCTGCTTCCTGATGGCCGCGATGTTCCGGCCAATTCCAGCTTTCGGGGGCTCTACGGCTGGCTTCTGGGACATACTGACTCCCGAGTTCATAGGCATCCACTGTGAACGGTACCCGCGGGTAAACCACGGGATAGCGAACCGGGCCCCTCCCCACAGAGGGGCCCTTCGCTTGTGGTACAGGCCCGCTACGGCTTGCCAACTACCCGGCCGGGTCGCCGACGCCGTCCGGCGCGTGCGCCTCGGCAGTGCACGGCCCCGACGCTGACGCGGTCCGAGGCAGCGGGACCGAACCTTGCGACCTTGTCAGTGGGTTCGAGTATGGGATCGCCGCTTTCGGAAGAGGCCGACGGGGGCCGTCCTTGATCATCGGGCGTTGTCGACATCGTACCCACAGCGCCACGGCGTACCGGCCACGGGTCAAGCATCGGGCCCGGGCCCGATGCTTGACCAGACGGCGCGGCGCCGGGCGCTGGCTGCCAAGGGCGCGCGGAACCGGATCGGCTGGGCGATCCAGCTCGGGACCGTCCGGTATCTGGGGACCAGGTTGGCGTGAGGGGCCTCGCATTTTCCGGACAGTGATCTGACAGTCCCGGGTGCTGCGGGCCGAGTTCGACAAGTGTCCGCTCGGTGATCTCTACCTGTGGGGCGCTGGCTCCGCACTATTCCTCACTGAGAGCGAGGAGCGGCGCCGTACCGAGCAGGGCCTGGACCCATGGACCGGTGAGCCGGATCCCTACGCAGGTAAGTCCTGAGCTTGCCGGCCCGCAGTCTTCGGGGCGTTCTGGCATTCCGTGCTGTCGCTGGTCAGGCACTGGGCCCTGAAGCCGGGGCCAGCAGTTTGTCGATGCGGGCGGTCGGCAGGCGCAGGACGGTACCGGCGTCCTCGGCGCTCCAGCCTTGCGCGGCCAGCACGCGCGCGGCGGCTCGGGCGGCGTCGCGCTCGGCCTGCTCGGCGTAGGCCCGGTCCAGCCGGGCGCGGGTGAGGGCGCCGACCGCAGCAGCCGCTTCGGGGTCGGCGGGCTTCACCGAGACGATGACGGTCCCGGGGCCGGCCTTCAGCTCCCTCGGGACCCTGGTGACGACGTCTGCCTCCACCTCGCGCCAGGTGCTTCCCTCAGCGCGTACCGACAGACCGTCGGGGAGGCTGTGGACGTCCACCGTCCAGGTCTCACCGGTCCTGGCGGCAGTGGCGGGATAGGTGATCGCCTCGACGGCGGAGTCGTCGAGATCCACAGAGATATCCGGCTGTTGGAAGATCGTGTCGAAGGATTCGAAGGCCATGGGTTTCCCGTTCGTGTTGTCCGGAACCGAGACAATAGGTGGTCCGAGGCAGGCCATGGTGACGCGCAGGGAAGCGCCCGACTTTCACGAAATTTGAAAGCCGCGCTCTGAACCGCCTCGATACGACAAAGGCTTTGGTCCTGCACGGCGCAGCCACCCGGCTGGCCCGCAGCGACGCACGCCGAACAGCCCAGGCGCAGACGGGGCCCGACGCCACACTGGCATCCGATGAGCAGTTGCGCTGCATGTGGCACGGCCTCGCCATGGCGAAGGACGAGATCGCCGCCGCGCCCGGTGTGGACAAGAACACCCTCACGCACCGCGCCCGGCGCCTCGGCCTGCCCAACGCGACAACCTGCGCAATGGCAGCACGGCCAGTGCGCCGGGTAGACCGGACAAGGACCCTGCGCCCCCGCAGAAGCTGGACGGGCGTCCAACGAGCGGGTGGGGCGCTCGCGGACCGGTGCCGACACGCGTCGCAGCCGGCACCTATTACGCCGTATGGTAACCGTTCCTACCTGCGCAAACGCAACATCAAGGCGGTCATCCCGGAGAAGAAGGACCAGGCCGCCAGCCGGAAGAAGAAGGGCAGCCGGGGCGGCCGGCCCATCAGCCACGACCCCGATCTCTACAAGGAGCGGAACACCGTCGAGCGCTCCATCAACAAGCTGAAGGCATGGCGCGGCATCGCAACCCGCTATGACAAGACACCCGAGAGCTACCTCGCCGGCCTCCACCTCCGCGCCTCGATGATCTGGATCAACGACCTCCTGCAAGCAGCCGACTGATCACAACATCACACAGGCCCTAGCGCGCGCTGTCCGGATCTGCGGCGCGCGCAGCGGGAGTTTCCTGGCCCGGTGCGGACCGGGGAGCTGACGAACAGGAAGACCCCGACCCGGGACCGAGCCAGACCGCCTATCGCCAGACCCATGACGCCCGGTGGCCGGAGCACGTACGTCCGGCCACCGGATGCGTCAGCATTTGCCGAACAAGATCGCGCACAAGGCATTCCCCGTAGCGCCGTGCCGATCAGCGGTCCCCGGTGGCTTACACGAGTAGTGTCACCTGCACATATTCCAGACGCGCGAAAGCCCCCGGGGCCCGGAGTTGGTAGCTCCGGACCGCACCCCAGGGGCTCGCGATGACCACGGCGGTCGCTGGTGAGTGTACCCGGCTCAGTCCGGTGTCACGCCCGGCGGCCCGTACAGGGAGCGCCATCATGGGAATTCAAGCCATGCACCCACCTCGCACGGCAGAGGTGGCCCGATGAGGAAGCGCAGTGGCCGACCACCACGTTTCGCGTCGATCCCGAACGAGACGATCGATGACGCACCGGGGCTCGATTTCATGGCGCTGGGACTGCTGGCTGTGCTGCTGCGGCATCGGGACGGGTGGGAGATCACCCTGGCCCGGGTCGGTGCGCGGTACGGGTACGGCGAGGACGCGATGGCCGGCGCCATGGGCCTGCTCCAGGTGGCCCAGTACGTCATCAAGGTGCGGATCATGGGTGCGGGCAACCAGTGGCGGACCGAAATGGCTGTCTACGACACCCCGGCCGACGACGAAGAGGTCGAGAGGCTCCTGGCAGACATCCGGCGCGAGCACCCGGACGCGCGGCGCGTAGAGGTGATCCCACCCACCAAGGCGGCGATCGACAGAGCAGCCAAGCGGCGCGCCAAACTGGGGGTCTCCCGACTCGGGGATTTCCCGGACTCGGGGGCGACCTGCGAAAACGCGCCAACACCGCAGGTCGCTCCCGACTCGGGGGTTCCCCGGGACTCGGGGGACCCCCGAGTCCCTAAGAAGACGATTAGCAAGAAGACGAAAGAACCGGAGCCGCCCCCGTCCGTCCCTACACCTGAGGTGGGTGCGCGCGCAGGCACGGACGGGGGGACGGACGGGGGCGGCTCCGCGGTGGTCCAGGAGGAGGCGCCGGGCGGGGCCGAGGGCGGGATCCCGGCGGCGGCTGACGCCGCGCCGGACAGAGACACAAACGCAGCTGCGGGGGCAGCTGCCCCCTCGGGCGGGTGGGCGGGTGCCACCCCGGCGCACCCGCAGGCCACGGAGGGGCTGGAGATCCTCCGCCGGATGGGGCGCCGGGTGCCGGAGCTGGCGCTGGCCGGGAGGCCGCTGCGCGATCAGGCGCTGCGGCTCGACGCGCTGCTGGCGGAGTCCGAGCGGCTCGGCCGACCGTGGACCCCGGCCGAGCTGGTAGAGGCGCTTTCCGTGCCGTTCCGGGAGCCGATCCGTACCAGTGCGGGCGCGGTCGTCTCCGCGCGGATCAGTGCTCTGCCGCTGACCCCGGACGTGCTGCGGATCCCGGGCCAGAGCGCGGCGGATGCCGTCGGCACGGACGACGCCGCCGACCGGGAGCGGCCCGGCCGGGCCGCTCCGGCAGCCGGTGAGCCCCGGCGGGACCTGTCCAGCTCGGCGGCGTGGACGTGGGCGGAGAAGCGCGCGGCGCTGGCACTGGCGACCCGTGATGACCGGGAGTGCGCCGGGGACGGCGGCACGTGCCGGTCGCTGGCGGTTGAGGGCGAGGCGCTGTGCGCGGCGCACCTGGGATGGCCGGAGTGCGTCGGCGGGTGTCGGACCCGTGCGCGATCCGGGGTGTGCGTGGCGTGCGCGGCGTCCGGTGCGAGCCTGGTGGAGCGCGGGGAACCGACCCCGGACGGGAGGTGCCCCGGGTACGGGGGGCGGGAGTGCGGGCATCCGGTCCAGTCGGCCGGGTGGTGCGGGCGCTGCCGGATCGCGGCCCAGCGTGCCAGCGACCAGCGGCTGCTCGCGGAAGCGGCGACGGGCGGGGCGAGTGCTACCTGGCAGCAGCTCGCGGGTGCGGCGGCCCGGGAGGCAGAGGAGATCGCACGTGAGGACGGCTGGGAGGTCTGAGGGCCCGGCTGTGTGCCCCGTGTAGCGCTCCTGACCGCTCCTGACTGGGGGAAGCGACGGGAACAGGGAGGAAGTGCTACACGGGGCACACAGCGCGTTGCCGGGCGGCTCTCATCTTAGAAGCTGTTGTCTTTCCGAAGGTGATCGCTGTATTTCCGCTGGTCAGGTGTGATGCCGGCGGTTCGGCGGCAGGGATGACGTGTCGTGTCGTCTCTTCGGTGGAGATGCCGGGTGCCGTCTGTGATGGGGCTGCTGGAGGAGCGGGAGCGTGCCGTCCGGCGGAAGGTCGAGGCCCTGCTGGCCGAACTTCGGAATGCGGAGGCCATGCTGGAACGAGTTGTGGTCGCTCGTGAGAAGGTCGACCAGGTCCTGGCGGAGCCGCGCTGCGGCCAGGCGGCGCCGCCTGCGGTGACTGGTGGGCCTCCGGTTCCGGGTTCGGCCGCGGGTGCGGTGCCCGGCTCGGTGGTGCCGGTGTGGCGGGACGGGCTCGACCCGAGCGTGCTGGTGCGGGACTACCAGCGGATCGTGAACATCGTGGCTGATCCGGCTCGGTCCGGTGGAGAGGGGATGGATTGCCGGCAGCTCGCGGCTGCTCTCGGGCTTGCGCCAGTGCCAGCGAAGGTCGAGGGGGTGCGGGTGAAATCCAAGCGTCTTGTCGCCCGCGGTTGGCTGGCCGAGGACAGGCCGGGTACGTTCAGTGCCGTCGCCGGGCGAGGCGGCGGCTCATGACTGTGGCCATCGACCACAAGATCATCGCCTCCGCGCTGTCGGTGCGCCGTTCGTAGTCCCGGACCAGGCGGAGTGAGTGCATCAACTACGCGAACGTCCGCTCCACCAGCCGCCTCTTCGGGAGTACGACGAAACCGCTGGTGTCGTCGCTGCGTTTGACGACTGTCAGCGCGATCCGCAGCATGTCGCGGGCGAAGTCGACCAGCTGCCCGGTGTAGCCGCCGTCAGCCCACACCCGCGTGATCCGCCAGTGCCGGTGCCGCAGCCAAGTCAGCAGCCTCCGCCCGGCCTCGCGGTCGGTGATCGATGCCGCCGTGACCATCACGGTCAGCAGCAGCCCGAGCGTGTCCACCATAATGTGCCGTTTGCGTCCGTTGACCTTCTTGCCGCCGTCGAAGCCCCTGGTGGCGGTCGGCACCGAAGCGGCCCCTTTCACCGACTGCGCGTCGATGATGCCCGCGGTCGGTTCCGTATCCCGGCCGGCCGCCTGGCGGACCCGGTCACGCAGCCGATCGTGCAATTCGCCGATCAAGCCCTGGCCGCGCCAGCGCCGCCAGAACGCGTAGACGCGGTCCCACGCGGGAAAGTCCGCAGGCATCGCCCGCCAGGTGATCCCGCCCGCGACCAGGTAGCGGACTGCGTCGACCATCTGCCGGTGGCAGTAGCCCTCCGGCTGCCCGCCCCTGCCCTCCATCCAGCCGGGCACCGGCAGCAGATCCCGCACCGCAGCCCACTCCGCGTCGGTCATGTCCGACGGGTACCGCGGCTCCCGGTCCGGGCGGTCGCCCGCGTTCCCGAAACGGTGTGCGAGGCAGTCACACGACCGGGTGAACGGGTTGGACCCGGTCGGAGCGAGGGCGTACAACTGCGACAACAGGGCCTCCTGGCATGCTCGTTGGTCTCGACAACCCCGAGATGCACCGGAGGCCCTGTCCTCATGCGTGCTGCCACCGAAGATCACCCGGCCGGGAAGCCAACCTCGAACCCACGCTCACCCTGATCGATAGAGCAACAGCTTCTGAGCTTGGTGTTTAACCTCGCACGTCACCCGACCTGCTGATCTGCGGATCTTTCCGGGACAACAGGGGCGGCCGTTCTCCACGCTTCGAGATGTCGAGTCACGAAGCACGAGAGAACGGCCGCTGCATATGAGTCTGCCTGTCCCCGGGGCCGTCGGTGATGCGTTGGGAGTCCTGTCCCGCTTTCGGGTCGAGTTCTACGAGTGTCTGTACGCCCGCGCCGACTCTCTCTTCGAGCTCACCGACGCGATCCTGTGCAAGGACGGGCCCGTGCAGACCTTGGTCGACCTGAGTCTGGAGGCCGAGCACCGACGCGGGCACGGCGCCCTCTACCAGGCGCTGAACACCGGCTGGGCCGAGCCGGCACGGCTGCGGAGCCTGCTGGCCTTGCTGCCCGTGCCGCGTGCGGTCGACGGCCGGATCGTGCTGGCCGTGGACGTCTCCACCTGGTTGCGCCCCGATGCCGAGACCAGCCCCGACCGGCTGTTCTGCCACGTCTACGGACGCGGCCGCAGCAAGGACCAGTTCATCCCCGGCTGGCCCTACTCCTTCGTGGCCGTTCTGGAATCGGGCCGGACCTCCTGGTGCCGCCTGCTGGACGCACTGCGTCTCGGCCCGGCCGATGACGCCGCGGCCGTCACCGCTGCCCAACTGCGCGACGTCATCGAGCGGATCATCGCCGCGGGCCACTGGAGCGAGGGTGCCCCCGAACTGCTGATCGTCGCCGACGCCGGCTACGACCTGGCACGTCTGGCCCATCTGCTCGCCGACCTGCCGGTGGAGGTATGCGGCCGACTGCGCTCGGACCGCGTGATGGCCCGCGACCCGGCCCCGCACAATGCCCGGCCACGATCGGGCCGCCCGCGCATGCACGGTGCTCCGTTCGCACTGGCCAGGGCCACCACCTGGGGCGATCCGCAGACCGAGACCCTTACCGACACCACCCGCTATGGCACCGCAACCGCCCAGGCATGGGACCGGCTCCACCCCCGACTCACCCGCCGCTCAGCCTGGATCACCGACCAGAACGCCGAACTTCCCGTCCTGCACGGCCTCGTAGTCCGCCTCACCGTCGAGCGCCTGCCCGGCGGACGGGATCCTGACCCCGTGTGGCTGTGGTCCTCACGCCCCGGAGCCGACCCTGGCCACGTCGACCAACTGTGGCGCACCTACCTGCGCAGATTCGACCTGGAACACACCTTCCGGCTGATGAAGCAGACATTGGGCTGGACCGTGCCCAAGCTCCGGGACCCGACCAGCGCGGACCTGTGGACGACGCTCATCATCGCCGCACATACCCAGCCGTGGCTCGCCAGACCAGCCGCGCAGGACCTGCGCCGCCCATGGGAACGCCCACTTCCCTCCCGCAAGTTGACACCCGCCCGGGTCCGGCGGGGGTTTCGCAACATCCGCGCGAAGACTGCCCGCCCCGCGGCTGCGCCGAAACCCTCCCGCCCCAACCCCGGACGCCCCCTCGGATCGAACAACCGTGTGAGAGCACCCCGCCACACGCCGGGAAAGACCGCCAAACACGCCGAAACTCTCGACCAGCCCTACGGCCGTCGACCATAAAGATCAAGCTCAGGTGCGAGGCTCTGTGTTCACTATGTTATGGGTTGGTATGTCCGTAATGCGTGAATGGCTACACGAGAGACCAAATCTCTCCCGGTCTCGGTGTCAGGGCCCATGACGAGGATCACGTGAAAGCGTGTGCCGATAAGCAGCACAATGTTCTTGGCGTATATGCCGATCCCTTTGGCGTCCTTCCAGGTATACGTTCCCTGGGCTCCTTTCCGGCCGTAGTCCCGAATTTCTTCCATGTCATTGGATTGACTCCAGTCCGAATTGCGGTAAGCGGCTAATTCCGGCTCCCGATTCTGGTAGTCCACGGGGTCGTTGCCATGCGATCCGGTGGAGTCCCGCCCGGCTGTGACCACTACCTGGTATGCGCCTCTAGTGAACACGAACTTCTGGGTAGAATTCGTGCTCTGAAGTCGCCAGCCGCCGGGAATCTCTATGGCGAACGGCTTCTCGGTGACGCGTTCGTAGCCGGCGGCGGGCGGGGGCGTATGCGATGACGGGCTCGGACGGCCGGCTGCGGTTTTCGCCGTCGGCTCGGCGGAGGAGCCGGGATCACCGGTGCCGTGCATCGTGTCGACGGCGATCGGTGTGAGGACTGCCCCGGCCGCCACGACTGCGACGACGCCAACCGTCAAGCGCCGTCGTGCGCGAAGGCGGTCACCACTGCCGGGCATGGGGACGGAACGCGCCTGCGGCGCCGCGCCGTTCGATCCCTGCCGCGCGGAGAGGGGGTACGCCACTGCCTGTAGGGTCTCCGCAGCCTCAACGGCGGTCGGTCGGCTGGCAGGGTCCCGCTCCAGCAGCGCCGTCATGAGCGAGGCGAGGCCGGCTGCCCGCACCGGCCGCGGTACTTCTGCGGTGAGGACAGCAGCGACAGTTGCCTCGACCGTGGGGCGTCGGAAGGGAGACCATCCCTCGATCATCCGGAAGAGCATGACGCCGAACGACCAGAGATCTGCGGGAGGCCCCGACTTGAGCCCGCCCATGCGCTCCGGGGCCGTGTATTCGAAGGATCCAACGAACTCGCCCGAGCGGGTCAGCGAATTCTCACCTTCGATGTGGGCAATACCGAAATCCGTGAGGACGACTCTTCCATGCGACCCGAGCAGAACATTTGTGGGCTTGACATCGCGATGAAGAACCCCGCGGGCATGGGCCGCGCCTAATGCCTCTGCTACCGATCCCGCGATACACGCAGCCTCCTGCCCGGATAACGACTTCTGCCGCTCTAATCGGTCGCCGAGGTTTTCGCCATGAACGAGCTCCATGACGATCCACGGGCAGCCGTCGTGCATGACCACGTCATGGATGGTCACCACGGCCGGATGGTCGATCCGTGCTGCGGCCCGCGCTTCCCGCAGGATGCGTTCGACACGGCGGGTCCGTACGCCGACCGCAAGGTGCGGGGGGAAAAGCGCCTCCTTCAGAGCGACATCCCGACCGACCAGCGTGTCACTCCCGGCCCACACCGCACCCATACCACCTGAGCCGAGCTGCTCAGCGAGCCGGTAACGGCCGGCAATCAACCGCCCTTCGACAGCGGCGGTTCCGGGCTTTCTCCATATGGCCATGCAGGCATGATGCCCGAGCGCGGAGCCCTTCCTGGCGCGAGGGCCGGGCGTAGGGGGGAGAGGCGCTGCGTCACCACAGCGGCACCGGGGTGCGCCGGATCGGTCCGCTGCGCCACGATCCGGTAGCGGACCAGCCCTGCAGGCTCCCCGCTGTCGTGGACGGGATCGGGGTCCGGCCCGGCCCCGCGCTGGGCGGAAAACGATCCGTCAGAGAATTCACTGGTCACACGTCTACCATTTCTTCTCTTTATCCCTCGCCTGAGCGGTCCGGGTGGCGAGGTCCCCGACAACTGTCGTTGTCGGGGACTGGTCACGTCGCCGGTGTCAGAGTTCGTCGGCGGCCAGGCTCTCGCGGAAGAGGCGCCATTCTTCTGCGGTGTACCGCAGCGGCGGCCGGTCGGGGTACACGGAGTCGCGTACCGCGATGCCGCCGCCGGGCAGGTCGGTGATCTCGACGCAGCCCTCGCCGCCGTTGCTGCGGGGGCTTTTGCGCCATTTGGCTCCGGTCAGGTCGAGTTCGTAGAGGTCGTCTTTACGGCCCATGGTGTCCAGTTCCCTTTCTCTATGATTGTTTTGATCAGCTGCCGGGAGTCGTCCACGGAGAGAGCGGCGGCCACGATGCGCTGAAAGGCGGCGCTGAAAATCGCGGCGTCGTCGGTCCCTTCGATGAAGGTCGTTCCGCGAAGGCTTTCGAGGGTGACGACGTTCGGCCACGGGGCCGGGAAGCGCACGATCTCGAAGGTGCCGAGCATCCCGGGATGGGGTGTGGCGGCCAGCGGCATGACCTGGATGGTGATGTTCGGCAGGTCTGCCATGTCGAGCAGGTGCCGCAGCTGGTCGCGCATGATCGTGGGGGTGGCCGCGAACCGTTTGTGGAAGGCCGATTCGTGGATCACGGCCCACAGCGTGAGCGGGCCCCCGTCGCGCGTGGTCAGGATCGTCTGCCGTGCCTTGCGCACCTCTGCGAGCGCGGTTACCTCCTCCGGGGTCCGGGTGATCGCGGTGGCGGCGATGACCTCCCGTGCGTACGCCCCGGTCTGGAGCAGTCCGGGGATCAGCTCCGGTGTGTAGATGTGCGTGCTCCCGGCGTCCGACTCCAGGGTCAGATAGTCGCGGTAGCTGATGGCGACGACGTCGCCGTAGGGCTGCCACCATCCGGTCTTGCTGGCGTCTCGGGCCAGGCCCTCAAGCGCCGTGACCGTCCCGGAGTCGGTCACCCCGTACAGGGCGAGCAGGACCGCGATGTCCTGCGGGTGCATCCGGGCCAGGGCGTTTTCGATGCGCGACAACTTGCTTTCCGCCCATCCCATGAGCTCAGCCGCCCGGTCCAGGCTCAGCCCTGCCCGCCTGCGGTACACGCGGAGCGCGTCGCCGAGACGACGGCGCCGGAGAGTCGGCACAGCTCGGACATTCGGCATGCGTTTTGACACCTCCCAGGTGCGTGGCCGCGGTCCCAGGTGCATTTTCGCACCCGTCCGGTGCCAGGCGGAATAGAACTGGGTTCCACGATATGCGAATCTGGGTTACAAGGTTGCGGATTGGGTGAGTGAAGATGCACCCTGGTCCAGGGCGCAATTGCAACGCGAGTACCCGCCGCGCCCCCGCAGCCGCCTACGCCCACGGCAAGAGGTGCCCATGTCCACTGCGATCGAAGATGCACTGCTCGGCCGCCCTGCCTTCCGCCTGCCGATGCGCCGCGATCCGGCATCGGCCTCCGCCGCCCGGCGCCTGGTCGCCGCGGCGCTCAGCACGTGGGGCCTCCCCCAGCTCGCGGAGACCTCGGCCCTCGTCGTCTCGGAGCTGGTCGGCAACGCCGTCGCGCACGCCCGCCACGGCCGTCTCATCCTGGTCACGGTCACCCGGGTCGGACCCCTCCGGGTCCGGGTCGCGGTGGTGGACCGGTCGCACATCAGGCCCGCTGTACGGGAGACGGGACCGGTCGACGAGGGGGGCCGCGGCCTGCTGCTCATCGCGTCCGTGTCCGCCACCTGGGGGACCGATCCCCTGCCCTGGGGCAAGCGCGTGTGGGCCGAAATCGCGGATGCGGCCGAGCCGCCCCGGTCCGCACCGGGCCAGGAAACTCCCGCTGCGCCGCCGCAGATCCGGACAGCGCGCGCTAGCGGGCTCGGGACTCCCGGGGGCACCTGCTGAAGTGCCCGGAATGCCGGTCGAGTCCCGAGGCGGTGGGGGTCCGCCCCCGAGATTCGGACCCCCACCGTGAGAACTTCCCGCCTTGCCGTCGGCTACGAGCCCGGCAGGGCGGGACGGTCCGGGGAGCACCTGGGGAAGGGTCCACCTGGACGGCGAAGCGTGGCTCATCACCGACCTGCGGGCCAGTGGCGGGGGAGTGGGAGGGGGCCGAGTGGTCTTCCTGGACGGACACCCCCAGGTCCTCGCCGCCGCCGGCAGCGAACTGCCCGTCTACGAGGTGATCCCTCCCCCGGCCGGTCGCCGCTGAACACCCCCGCCCCGGCCGCCGGGATCGCCGGCACACCGCCATCCCGGCGGCCAAGCGGCGAGGAACCCGGGGCCGGTGATCATGGCCTCGCTCCTCGGTCTGATGATGAAGAGATCTCCCCGGGGGGGCCGCCGTGCGGAGCGCCGGTAGTCGGCTACCCCTTGGGGGGCCGGATGCGGGTGACCGTGATCACCGGGGGCTCGGTGACGGGCGACACCATGTAGGTGACTGCCAGCGCGCCGAGGAGACCCGTACGGTCGTCCTCTGCTCCGGCTGTGCGCGCCAGGGTCGGCCCGCCGTACGGGTCGCCGGCCAGCGACTCCAGATCCTCCAGGAACGTGCCCAGGGCGGTGTCGGCGAGCAGCGCGCGCAGCCCCTCGCGCGAGAGTGCGCCGGGGGCGATGTTCGCCAGCCGCTCCGCGCCGTCCAGGTCGCGCAGGGCCGCGCGGGCGGCGTCGGTGAACACCACCCGATAGCGGCTCAGGCTCACAGCAGGCCCCCCAGTGCAGGGAGCACTTCGCCGATCTCGTACGTGTTCGCCGTGCCGGCCCGGACGGCGTCGGCCGCCGCGTCTGCGCCCGCGTCGGTAGCCGTCTGGGCGACGGCACCCCACTGGGCAACGAGCGAGAAGAGATCCTCGGGGGCTGCTGTGTCGAGGGCATCCTGGAAGCGGGGGCGCAGCTCCGGCGGGAGTGCCCGGCGGATTGCGCCGACTGTACGGGGCCGCTCGATCGGCCCCGGCGCGTGGTCGAAAAGTTCAGCGGACATGCGACCCTCCTGGAATCAGTGCCCCACCAGACTACGCGGCCGGAACCTGATGCGGTCACGGCGAGCACCAGGAGCGCGCCGGTCGCGCAGCTCGTCGTCAGGCCGGTGACGAAGACGCCAGCGGCGTGCGGGTGGTCCTCAGCTCGGCTACGTACCGGTTGGCGGCGCCCCGGTCCAGCGGGATGCCGGCCGCTGCGAGTTCGGCCAGCAGCTCCTCCGCGATGGCGTTCGTGGTCCGCGGATCCGCCCCGGTGATCCGGACCGCGAACAGGGCTTCGAGAGCAGCCCGTTTGGTGGGGTAGCTCCGCAGGTCGCGGGGCGGACTGGAGGGCTGTGCCTCGGCCTCCTCCTCGGCCCGGTGCCCGTGCTGCTGCGGCATACGGGCGGCGGCACGGGGCTGTCCCACCCCCGGGAGGAGTGTGCCGGTCCGGTCCGCGGCGCCGTCCTCCTCCTGGTCTGCCGGGGCCTCCGCGTGTCGGCCACCCCTGTGCCACGGCGACTCGGCCGGGGTGATCTCCAGGTCGGTGGCGTACCTGCGCAGTGCCACCCGGGCGCGGAACAGCCCGAGCTGCGCCTCGTCCTCGGCGCACCCGGCACGGTCCAGGGCGCGGGCCAACTCCTTGGCGAGCTTGGCGCCCCTGGCACCGGTCTTGTCCTTGTCGGACAGTCGGCTGTGCCGGTCGGCCAGGTCCACGGCCCTGGACAGGGCCCGGTCCCGCGCGATCTGCTGGGCGGTGCGGTTGCGGTGGGCCAGGCCGAGGCGGGCCATCAGGCGCTCGCGGAGGTCGCGGGCGACCTGGGCCATGGGTGACTGCGACTCGTCGCCGGTGCGGTGCCGCAGCTCCAAGCCGAGGGCGGAGTGTGCGGCCAGGGCGGACCCGAAGGAGCCGACGATGATCCGGACCACCGTGCCGGTGCTGAATCCCCCGCCTTCGTGCCAGGCCGGCACGGAGGACAGGGCTGCGAACGCCCACACCGCGCTCCCGTACCACCCCGGGCTCTTGGCGTCGCCGTCCATCCGCTCGCGGGCGCCCAGCACGCACATGGCGATCAGGGCCTCGAACGCGGCGCAGGACAGCAGCCGTTCGGGGGTGCCGGTCATGCCGAGGCCATCGACGGTGAAACGGAACGACGTGTTCAGCGACACCGATGTGCAAATAACGAAGGCGACAGCGGCGGCGAGCGTCCCCGCGCTGAAGGCGCGGCGTCCGGTCCGGCCGAGGGTGCGGCAGCGGACGATCACGGCGCTGGCGGCGACCGCCAGGGCCGAGACGGCGGCGATCATCGGGGCGGGGTGGACGCTGGCCCAGTCGGTGATCCGGGCGGCGGCGGTCATCGTCATCGGGTGCTCTCCTGCGGTGCCCTGGACGGCCCAGGGGTGCGCCCACATCGACACACGTGAATGTGTCGGTGAGGACCTGCGTGCTGTCGTGGTGGACCCATGCGCGGGCGTAATCATGCGGGGGGATGCTGATGTATCCCATTCCCTGGGCGGTGGGCTGTCCGGCGAAATTCGCGTCGAATTTCCGGGTGCTGACGACCAGTGCCCCGCCATCCACCGTCCGCAGGGCGTAGGTCGTCCCGTAGGGGTCTCCGCCGGAGATCACATTCACGTGTCCGGCGGGCTCCAGTGTCTTACCTCGCCGTCCACGCCCGGTCGTATTTGGTGTCCTTGGCTGCCGCCAGGCTCTTTCCGTCCAGTTTTCCGCCGGTGGTGTAGTTGTCCTGGACCGACTCGGAGAGCAGAGCGGGCCGCATGGCCAGCCCGCTGGCCTCGGGGTCCACGGCTATGGCGCTCCCCTGGCGGTCCATCATGACGGCCGGGGGCGCCTGGTCCGTCCACGCAGCCGCCGCGAGTTTCCAGATCCCGCCGCCAACTTTTCACAAACACCAGCAGCGTCAAATACTTGCCCTGGTGAGTGACGGCATAGAAATAAGGCGTCTGCCCGGCGGGGTATTCCCGGGGGATGTAGACGCTGCTGTCGGTGTAATAGAACATCTTGATGATTTCCTTGCCCTTGGCGGTCATCACCTTCAGCTGGTCGTATTCCGAGATGCCCTGTTTCTGGAGTGCGTCGGTTTCGATTTCCGCGTTGAGCACCTTTGCTTTCTTCGTGTCTCCGGAGAGTGCAACACCATTCGCCTGATTATTGAGCTTGACGTATCGCGTGATCGCTGCGAGCGCCTGGGCTCGGGTCAGCGGAGCTTTCGGGCTCGGGGCCGGGGTCGGGGGCGGGATCGGCGTGCTGGTGCGGGTCGCGCCGGTCGTGTCGTCCGGGTGCGGGCGCGGGCTGTGCTGGCCGGCTCCGCAACCCGCGGCGCCGGCCAGCACAGCGGAAAGGGCGGCTGCGGTGACCACTCGGGCCGCACCCACGTGCCTCGGGATGTCCACGATTTGCTCCGTTGCCTGGTACGGGATGGTGTGGCGGGCCGGGGTCTCCGCGTGGAGGTACCTGCCGATGGCCGGCCCCGTGACGGCGGCGCATCCGGCCGGCGGTTCCCGGCATCGAAACCGGATCCGGCGGGCAGAGCCCGGCTCGGACCGCGAACGGCGGGCGCCGTGGCAGTGCCGGGCGCGGGCCTGGAGCTGACCCGCGCCCGGCGGCCGGACCTCGCCGTGAGGGGTCCGGGTGCAGAGCCCGTGCCCTCACCTGCCTGGGCCCTGCCGACGCCGCCGGAGGGGTGCGGTCCGGTCGGCGCTTGGGGGGGCTGGGCCCGCGGACGGGCGGGCCCAGCCGGGGCGGGCGTCGGGTGTCCGCCCCGTCTGTGATGTACAGGCGTGCGCTAATTCCGCTGTGCCTGCACCTGAGGTGCCAGTTCCAGTACGGCCGTGCCCCTGCCGGGATCGGCGTGGGCGGGGTAGTAGGTAGCGGTCAGGCCGCCTTCCACCACCGTGAGGCCGACGTCCTCCGGGCACCGCTGCAGCTCGACTGGGTCGGTGAGCATGAGCAGCGTGCGGATTGCACCGGGGGCGTCCACGGGCAGGGGGATGCCCCTACTCATGGCCAGGGCCTGGGCTGACGCCAGCAGCAGCCAGCGATCGGTGACGGTGTACCGGACGTCGACCCGGATGGTCAGCGTGAGCGGTGCGGCGGAGGTGGGGCACATGGGGGTGTCCTGGGGGTCGGGGCGGGCAGGAAGCGGCGGGCCGCCTGCGCTGTCATGCCTTACGGAGATAGGACGCGTAGACCCATCCGCTGAATCCGCTGCGGAGTCCGGATGCGCTGCGCCGGGTGAGCGTCACGTAGAACCAGCTGCCGGCCGAGCCCCGGGTGACCTGCTGGGTGACCTTCATGCGGTCGCCCCGGTAGAGCAGGCCACGGGTGATGTACCCGGTGCCCGGCCCGGACCGGATTCGCAGCCCCTGGACTGCCGGCGTGGCCGTGCCGGATATCCACGGCACGTAGGCCGGGACCGCGAGCTGCGGGGCGGCTGAAGCGGTTTCCGCGCCCAGCCCTACGGCGCCGCCCAGCGCCACGCCGGCCGCCACGGCCAGCGTCGCCAGGCGAATCTTCATGCTCATTCGAGTACCCCTTATCCGCCGGATCGGAATTGATTACAGCCAGCTACCGCGACCGCGTCCCGGTGGGGCCGCGTCGCCCGTTGCGGGGAATCGGGCTGGTGTCAGCCTTCACCGTCGTGCCGATCCAGGCGCCACGGGAGAGGGGATACCGATTCCGGAAGTGCCCACCTCTATATCCTGACCTGCGCAGACTGGAAGATTGTCCGTTATGGCATGTAACGTATGCAAAATTTTGGCGGTCGAAATGTGACCACGGGATCGGCATTCTGTGAGGGAAACGCCCCTGGAAATGGGATGCCGTGCGTTTTCTTTTGCGCCTCTCTCTGTGCGCATTCTCGGAAAGTCGAGTGGGTGAAATGCTGCAGGAAAATGAGGGGCTGCCAGCCGAGTCGGCCGACGAGGCCGTGCCCGAGGCGTCGCCCTCGCCGGCGGCGGGCACAAGGCCCGCGGCGCCGTCCGTGAAGCAACCGCTGCCGCCTGCCAAGGAGCCGTTGCCCCCCGCGGCACCTGTGAAGCATCCTCTGCCGCCTGCGAAGGAGCCGTTGCCCCCCGCGGTGCCGTCCGAGCCGCCGCGAGCAGAGAAGCCGCTGCCGGCCGCGAAGGAGCCGCTGCCGCCCGTGGCGCCGCCCATGCCGTCCGAGCCGCCGCAAGAGGAGCAACCGCTGCCGCCCGCGGCGCCCCCTATGCCGCCCATGCCCCCTATGCCGTCCGAGCCGCCCCGCGTGAAGCATCCGCTGCCGCCCGCGGCGCCGGCGGACGACGGGGCACCGGGGCGGGAGTGGTGGCGGGGGGCGGATGTGCGGGACGAGCTGCAGAACGCCTGGGTGGGCGTGCGGGACGAGCTGCAGGACGTCTGGACTGTGCACGGCCGAGGGGGCCTTCAGGCTGCGTACGAGATCGGCGCGCAGATCGGGGACGTCGTCGGCGCCCGCCTGGACCAGCTGCCCGATCCGTACGCGGTCGGGCAGCAGCGGGGCCTGGACCTGCGGTGGTTGCGGCTGGGGCTGACCGTCCCGGCGCTGGTGCTGTCGCTGCTGGTGACGTGGGGCGGGCAGAGCCCGGCCGACCGCATGGCCCGCTACGTCGCACGCGGGGGCCTGCTCGCACCGCTGGGATGGGTGCTGCTGCCAGCGCTGGCGCTGGCCGTGCTGATGGTGCTGCCCCTGGGGGGCGGTCTCGTCTCGGCGGCCGTCCGCGGGGTGGCCGCCCTGCTCCGGCAGGCGTGGGCCTTCCCGTACCTGGGCTACGTGCTGCGCCTGGCCGTGGCCGTAGCCGGGTGGTCCTTCGTCGTAGCCGCCGGCCGTCTGACGTGGCGTGCCGTCATCAACTGGCTGACAGGAGTCTGATCATGAACACAACGGGAGCCGCTGCCGGTGGGATCGGCGCGGTCGTCCTCGGCCTGACCGTCCTTTTCTACCAAATCGGGCGGTGGCGGGGCGGGGACCCCACCCCGAAAGTCCACTTCTTCGCCGGGCTGGCCATGGCCACGCTTCTGTTCCTGGGCGGCGGCATCCTGGGCGCGATGGGCGGTACGACGGCGGCGCTGGGGGACGGGATAGGCCGGTACGCGCTGGAGTCGGGCACCGGCACGACCGTTGCCGCCGGCGGGCACCGGCCGCTGACCGGCGGAGAGCAGGTCGGGGTGTCCGGTGTGGTCGCCGGGCTGTGCCTGCTCGCGCTCTACCTCGGGCTCTTCAAATCCGGGCGCCCTGATCTGAAAAGCCCGGTGCTCCGGGGAGCGCTGTGCGGGGTATGGCTGGGGACCTCCGCGGGCCTGATCGGGCTGTCCCTCGGCCTGATCCGCACCTCCGGCACCACCATCGGCGACCTGCTGATCTCCCAGGTCTGAGCGGGCGACACACATGACTACCGGAACCGGCACCCTGTCCGCCGGAGTGCGCCACCTGCGGGCCGAGTGGGGCCGCTGGTGGCGCACGGACGACCTGACCGACACACACATCGCACACCGCGTCCTCAACGACCAGTACCGCCTGTGGCGGTCGCTCCGCCAGCGGGCCGCGGCCGAGGTCCAACAGAACATCGGCCTGCTGAAAGACCAACAGAAGTCGGCCGCGGCCATGCAGATGCAGCGCATGCAGATGCAGCGGCAGCAGCGCGGCCGGGGCTACGGCGGCGGGGGCGGCGCGTCGCCGATGATCTCCCACCGGATGATGCAGTGGGCCCAGCTCCAAATGCGCATGAACAGCGAGGAGTTCAAGCACCTAGAAGTCACGCTGGGCATGCTGGCAGTCGGCCGGGGCCAGGTGCGCTCCCGCCGGCATCTTCTCGCCGCCGGCTGGCTGCTGGGGCTGCCCGCGGCGTGGGTGGGTGTGTGGTGGGTGTCGGTGCCCTTCGCACTGCTGCTCACGGCGATGGCCAGCGTGTTCGCGCTGACGTTGGTGTGGGCGCAGGGGCGGCGGCCGACGCACCGCCGGCCGCCGGTCCCCAAGCTGCTCTTCGTGCCCGCCTCGGCGCCCGCGCACACCGAACTGGAGGCGCCCCCGGAACAGGAGCCTTTCCCGATCCGCGAGGCCGGCCGGGACCCGAGGCGGGCCCGCGAGGCCGTCACCCTCGCCCTGCGCAAGGAACGCGCCCAAATTGCCGACGTCGCGGTGCCGGCCGAGACCGACTGGGGGTGGACGGTGCCGGTGGTGCTGTCCGGCGGGACCCTCGGAGACCTGATCAAGATCCTGCCGCGGATGGCGACGACGCTGCGGGTCGGCGAGAACCGGCTGCTCGCCCAGCGCACCGACACCGAGGACGGCGCGGCCATCGCCCTGCGAGTCCTCACCGGCGACCCTTTCAGCCAGCCGCCGCCGGCCCCGGTGCGCCCGCCGCTGTCCTGCTCGATCACGGACGCGGTCAGCCTCGGCATCTCGATTGACGGCGAAGCGACACCGGTCGTGCTGGCCGGCCAGCACGCGCTGATCGTCTCCGACACCGGCGGCGGCAAATCCACCATGGTGCGGACGATGGCCGACTACGTCACCGCCTGCACCGACGCGGTCGCCGTCGACATCGACCCGACCGGCCGCGGACTCGGTCCGCTGGGGCCCTGCGCCGCCCGCCGCGCACTCACCCCCAAGGACGCCGAGGCGCTCCTCGAGCACCTGCTGGCCACAGCCGAGGATCGGATCGCCGCGCTGGGACCGACCGAGGACAACTGGCTGGTCACCCCCGTCAGCCCGGCCGTCATCGCTTTCGTAGACGAGTGGCCGCGCCTGTCCAAGCAGGGCAAGCAGCTGGCGCTTTCCTTGCTGCGGATCGGCCGCAAGGCCCGGGTCACGCTGGTGGTGTGCACCCAGGACGCCACGGCCGACGTACTCGGCGACGCGGTCGCCGACGTGTTCGGTGTGCGGATCATGCTGCCGTGCCGCCAGGCCGATGTCCCGCTGGTCGTCGGCCAGGCCGACGCCGTCTCCCGGGGATGGCTGCCGCACCTGCTCGTTCCCAGCCCCGGCGACTGGGAGCCGGCCGACGCCGGGCGGTTCTACTGCATCACCCCCCGGCACCGCGGGCCGGTGCTGCGGTACGTGCCGCCTATCAGTGCGGCCGTCGCGGCGGCCCGTGCCGCCGAGCGGGTCGCCGCGGGCCTGCCGGTCTTCGACGGCGCCGCCGAAGTGCAGGCCGACATCCCCGCCATCGCCAAACTGCTCCTGGAAATCTTCGCCGGGGAAGGCGACCCGGAGGTGCTGACCGTCGCGCAGCTCGCCGACCGCCTGGAGGCCGCCGACCCGGCCACATGGGGCCGGTGGACCGGCCATACGACCCGCTCGGCAGCGATCGGCCGTGCCATCAGGACCCGCCTTCACGAGGCCGGCCTCACCGTCCCGACGACCCGCCTGGACGGCGTGGCCGGGCGGCCGACCGCCTACCGCCTCGCCGACATCCGCAGGGCCCTGTCATGAACCCGCTCCCCAGCGCAGGGCCAGCGAGCCGACGCCGCAAGCCGCGCGCGGCGCCCTGCGGCGGCTGGCACGTCGGCCACTCAACTGACCCGGGACTTCACCGACCAGACAGGAAGGAACCCCTCGTGGACTACCAGCTCACCATCCACACCGCCGGCGAGACCACCGTCCGCCACATCACCGCCGAACCTGACAAACTCGCCCAGGCCGTCCACCGGCACGTGCGAGGGCTGCTGGGCGGCAACGGCCTCGCCATTCGGCTCGACGGAATGGAGGGCACGGCGCACCGAGGCACCGCGCACGTCGCGGATCTTGCCCTCGCCGAGGCCGCACTCGAGGAGGAGAGGACCGCGCAGCCCACGGCCGGCCCGGACGAAATCCGGTACGGCTACACCCTCCGCGACATCGACCGCATGGCCCGTGCCGCCTGCGCGGCAGACCGCACCCTCTCCTCCGACATCACGACCCGCTACGACACCGCCTGGTCGGCGATCGCCGAAACACTCTGTGCCGCCCCGGAACCACCAACGCGGCACGACCTGACGCGTGCCGGCTGGCAGGCCATCTACCACGATGTGAAGGCCGTCCGGCGCCTGTACGGAGTCGACTCCACCGACCGCTCCGGCGAAGTCGCCTCCGCGCCGCGCTTCGTCGCCTACTGGACCCGCGGGGCCACCCACGCGGCTGACGAAGGCGTCACCGAGCGAATCGCCGTCCACGAAATCCTCGCCACCCTTCCGGAGCATTTGCGGGAGGCCGTCGTCGCACTGGCGGCCCTCGACGACTACCAGAAGGCCGCCGATTCTCTCGGCATCAAATACACGGCAATGACCGTCCGCATGAGCAACGCCCGCCGCCGCTTCCGTGCCCACTGGTACGCACCCGAGACCGCACCTGCCATCAAGGGCACCGACCGGCGCATCGGCTCCAGGGCGCAAGGTGTCCCCACCCACTGCCCGCAGGGCCACGAGTACACGCCGGAGAACACGATCCGCCGGCCCGGACGCCCGCGGTCCCGAATCTGCCGGACCTGCGATGTGGCCCGCGACGCCGCGCGCCGCGCCAGAAAGACGGCGACAGCATGACCCGCCCGTCCGAAACCGCGGCCATCAGCGCCCAGCAGATGGTCCTCCAGGAGACCCTGCGCCTCACCGTGCCCCTGCACATTCAGGAACTGCGCTGCCACACCACCGACACGCTGATGGCCATCAGTACCCAATCCGCCGCCATCGTCGGCAGCAAGGGCGACATCCTTCAGTTCCACGGCCGCCGCGGCGAGACCACCGAGGTCTTCAACGCGCTCGCCCGCGGTCTTGCCGTCGCCGCGCTGCTCGCCTACGGCGGCGTGGATTTCCTCGGCATCCACTGGTGCGCCGACCCCGGCTGCCAGGCCGGCAGCCGCTTCCACCACGCCGCCGACGCCGAGCCAGCCGACCTCCCCGAACCGCCCTTCGAGCCCCCGCCACAGCCCATCACCGACCTGCCCGACCTCGCCACCTAGCCCAGGTAGGCACCCCGCCGGGATGGCGAAACGGCAAACGCTCCCGCCCTAAAAGCGGCCCACCTGCGGGTTCGACTCCCGCTCCCGGCACCCACCCACCGCCTTCCCGACCAGCGCCACCGAACGGAGAACCCCGTGGCTTGCGACTGCGAGCGCCCCGCCGCCGACTGCGCCCATAACACCGTCGAGCGCTTGGAACAACCGCCCGAGCTGTACGAGGTGGAGTCCGAGCTGCCGCTGCCCGGACGCCCCCTGGACGGCACCCGCCGGGACGGTCGGGCCCCCTACTTCGAAAACGGTTCGGTCTGCCTCTACCTGGGGGATTGTCTCGATGTCCTCCAGACGCTGCCCGACGCGAGCGTGGACGCGGTGATCTGCGACCCGCCGTACGGGCTCGCCGGCCACCATCCCACGGTCATCGCGGAGGTGCTGGCCGCGTGGCTGGCGGGCGACCGGGCGTACACGCCGAGCGGCCGGGGCTTTCTGGGCAGGGACTGGGACGCGTTCGTGCCGCCCCCGGCCGTGTGGGAGGAGTGCCTGCGCGTCCTCAAACCCGGAGGTCACCTGGTGGCGTTCTCCGCGCCCCGCACGGCCGACTTGATGGGCCTGTCCATCCGCCTCGCCGGGTTCGAGATCCGCGACATGATCACCTGGAACTACGGCTGCCTCACCGACGACGCCGAGATCCTGACCGAACACGGCTGGAAGCGCGGCATCGATGTTCAGGTCGGCGAGCGCGTAGCTCAGTGGGACCACACAACCGGGACAATCAGTCTGGCCGCCGTCGAACATGCCTACCGCGCCCCGTGGGATGGGCCGATGCGGGTCCTGCGCAACGCCGACACGGATCAGGTCCTGACACCCAACCACCGCGTCTACCATCGGCCTCGTCAGCGCCGCATGACCGACGGCGTCCGGAAGGTCTGGTACGAGGACACCTGGAAGGTAGCCGAGGCCGGAACCCTCAGCAGCTGGAACTCCGTCGTCCTGCCGCTGGCCGGCGAACACGACGGCCCCGGCATCGGCGGCACGGACTACGCCGCGCTTCTCGGCTGGGTGTGGACCGAGGGCGGGTTCGACCCGTCCGGTACCGGCGTGCGCATCACCCAGTCCAGCGTCAACTCGGACAAGGTTGCCGAGATAGCCACCCTCATGGACCGCCTCGGCGCACACAAGCGATACGACCGAGAGCGCCAGTACAAGGGGCGCGCCTACACGGAGACCACTTGGTTCTTCACCGGAGACCTCGCTAAGTCGGTACGTCGCGACCTGCCTGCGAAGCGGCCCACTTACGAACTGCTGTGGCAGATGACCGGACTGGAGAAGCGGGCGCTCCTTAACGCTGCGCTCCTCGGCGACGAGTCCCAGCAGCGCAGCCGGAACGGGGACCGCGGCGCCTGGCAGTTCTACCAGAAGCACGAGGACGACCTGGTGTGGCTACAGACCCTCCTCGCCTTGATTGGCAAGGCGGGCAAGGTCGGGATGCGTAGCAACCGCCCCGGCGGCGCCGTGTACCTCCGCGACACGGCGACGACCGAGCTTCAAGCGAGGCATCTACGTGACACGTGGGAGGACTACACCGGCGAGGTCTGGTGCGTTCGCGTCCCGACGGGAGCCTTCGTCGCCCGCCGCAACGGCCGGGTGTTCATCACCGGCAACAGTGGCTTCCCGAAGTCCCTGAACGTGGCCAAGGCGATTGAGTCCGGCGGCGGCCGAGACTACACCCCGTCCGGGCGCGGCCGCGTCAACTACGACCACGGTGCAGGATCGGCCATGGACGCAGGAAAACGAACTTGGACACCCAGCAGCGCCGACGCTGCCCGCTGGGAAGGCTGGGGCACCGCGCTCAAGCCAGCGTCGGAGCCGATCATCGTCGCCCGCAAGCCCCTCGCCGGAACCGTTGCAGCCAACGTCCTCCAGTACGGCACCGGCGCACTCAACGTCGACGCCTGCCGAACCCCGGCCGGACAGGACTACCGCGACAAGTGCGCCTCCGTGGTGGGCATCGCCAGCCCTTGCAACGGCGACACCGGCGGAGTGCGGACCGGCGCCCGGGAAGACTCCGCGCACGCAGCCGGGCGCTGGCCGACGAACGTCCTGCTCGCACACCAGCCGTCGGTCGACGCCGACGGGCAGGTCATCGGAGACGCCTGCGCCGACGGGTGCGTGCCCGGGTGCCCGGTTTCGGAGATGGACCGGCAGAGCGGGGTCCGGCGAGCAGGCGGAGATGTCTCAGGCAACGAGCCGAGCCCTCGCTTCACCGACACCTACGGCGAGATCAAGTCCCGCGTGCCATACGCAAAGCACCGGGACGAGGGCGGCGCGTCCCGGTTCTTCCCCACCTTCCGTTACCAGGCGAAAGCCCCGTCCGCTGAGCGCCCGCGGCTCGCCGACGGGACCGCATGGCCCACGGTGAAACCGCTCTCACTGATGTGCTGGCTGGTCCGGCTCGTCACGCCGCCCGGTGGAGTGATCGTCGACCCTTTCGCCGGGACGGGCTCCACTCTGGAGGCAGCGGCGGCTGAGGGATTCACCGCCATCGGGATCGAGCGTGAGCAGGACGGCGCCGACCTGTCCGTCCAGCGGCTGACCAAGCCTCGCACCGGCACCGCTTGCGACAGCCGCGACGGCCAGGCCGACGCCGGGACACGGCGAGCCCGGCCGGGTCGGCCCTCTCGACGCGGCACACCCGGGGGTGAGGAGCCGTGAACCAAAAAGACCAAGTCGGCACCTCGTCCAGCGGCTGTGCCGACCAGCCGGCGGCCGTGCCGCCCATGCCGACGGCTCCCCCCGCCGTGTCGGCCGGGCGCGGCGCGGCGTTGGAGGCGTGGCTGCTCACTCCGCGGCGCCCGGACGGACCCGGGATCTACGCTTTCGGGCACACCCCGCGCCCGCCGGCCGACCCGGATCGCATCCCCGACCGCCGGCTGGTCGGCACGGCCGCGGGCGCGCTGGTCGGGATGTGGCTGACGAACTCGGCCGCCCGCGACTACCTGTACTGGCTGTGGGTCCGCCCGCTGGTCTGGACCGGCCTCGCCCCGAACTCGGGCCACCGGTGGACCCTGGCCCAGGTGCACCGGTTCATCGTCGCGCAGGACATCTACACCGGGCTGTGGTGGGTGCTGCTCGCCATCGTGTTCGGGCGGGCCGGTCACTGGCCGGAGGCCGGCCGCCGCTACGTGCTCCCCGCGCTGCGCCGCGCGTTCCCGCGCCCTGCGCAACCAGCCGCCGATCCGGCTGCGACCCCGGCGGACCCGGCGGAGTGGCCGCAGTTGCGGGCGGCCGGCCGGCACACGGCGGCCGACCGGCTCGCGGCCGACCTGGCGGCCGGGCGGATGAGCGATGTCGACCACGCCCGGCTGACCCGGGCGTGGTCGGCCGCCGCGGCGGCGGGCCCTGCCGTGGCGGACGCGTTCGTCCAGGCGGTGGTGCAGCGGGGGGCGGCGGCGTGTCCGCACCCGTCCGGCGCCCGCGGCCTGCAGGCCCGCGTCGCCCGGCACGACCTGATGACCGGCCAAGTCCGCCTGGGCACCGTCGTGGACGACCCGCGCAACGCGCCCCGGTTCCGGGGCGTGGGCGCGGCGGTGGAGCCGGCGGTGCTGGGGACGTCGGTGGTGGCGGTCGGGCCGTCCGGATCGGGCAAGACCTGGTACATCGTGCGGCCGGTCGTGGAGTCGCTGTGCCTGCAAGCCCTGACCGGCGCCGCCGTGGTGGTAGCGGTCGGCACGCGGGGCGCCGGACTGGGGCCTGACGGGTCGTTCGACGTGGTGATCACGGCCGGTGACCCGGACTCGGCGTACGGCCTTGACCTGTACGGCGGCACGTCGGACCCGGACGCCGCGGCGGCGCTGCTGTCCGCCGCGCTGCTGGACGGGTCCGAGGGGGAGCGGGCCGACCTGCGGCGGGCGGTGGGTGCGCTCGCCCAGGTGCTCGGCCCGTTCCGGGCGGCCCGCGGCCGGTTCCCCTCCGTCGCCGAGCTGCGCGCGCTGCTGGACGGCGACGCTGCGGCCGTGACGACGCTGCGGGAGCAGCTGGACGAGGCGGCGGAGCCGGGCTGGGCGCGCGAGCTGGACGCCCGCAGCCGGCAGGCGGGGCGCGCGGGGGATGTCGGGGCGCTGCTGGCGGACCGGGTCGCGCTGCTGGACCGGCCAGCCCTCGCCGGGTTCTTCGACTCCACCGGCCGGTCCCGGCCGTTCGCGCTGACCCTGGAACAGCCGGTACGGGTGCGGGTCGACCTGCCCCAGGACGGGCACACCGAAGCGTCCCGGATCCTGACTCGGCTACTGCTCGCGCAGTTCACCGTGGCGGCCACTGCACGGGCGGACCGATCGCTGTTCGCCGGCCTGGTCCTGGATGACGCCACTCACACCGTCACCGCCGAATCCGTGCAGGCGCTGCAGCGGCTGCGGCCCGCGCACGCCGGCGTTGTGATGGCACTGCGCGGTCTGGACGACGTGCCCGAAGACCTGCGCGGCCCGCTGCTCGGCGCGGCGGGCTGCCGGATCGCGCTGGCCGGGATCTCGACGTGGGACGGCCGGCAGTTCGCACGGGCGTGGGGGACCGCGTGGGTGGAGGACTCCGACGTCACCCGCACCCCCGACCAGTCCGGCGGCGCCACTAGGCGGCTAGCGCGCGGTATCCGCCGGCTGCTCACCGGGGAGGCGGTCACCACCCAGGCCGTCACCGTCCGCCGGGTCGAGCGCGACCGCTGGTCATCGTCCGACCTCGCTGCGGTGCCGGCCGGGCACGCCGTCCTCTCGGTCACCGCCGTCACGGGCGAGACAGCGCCGCCGATGCTGGTCGACCTGCGCGGCTGAAACCGCCTCCGCTGCCCCGACGGTCACGATCGGCCGGAGCACCACCAGGCGGACGTCCCCGCGGGACAGGGTGGACAGCCGCAGATCGACCGGGCGGGACGACAGGCCGGGCAGCCGCGCCCGCAGGATCATCCCGTCCGGCCCGTCGAGCATCTCCGCGCACGTGTCCCACAGGTCCGCGGTCGGTCGGTGCTGCCGCACCTCGAGCGCCACCTCGGCGGTCCGGGCGGAGTGATCGGGGTCCACGGTGGCCATGCGCAGGGCTGCGACCATCCACCGCGCGCACGTGGACCAGTCGGCCATCATGTCCCGCGCCTCACCACCGGGTCCGAGGATCGCGGTCGCCCAGTTGGCGCCGAGGCGGGCGAGCGGTCCCAGGTGCTGAGACGCCGGCTGGTTGGCGCCCAGGACGTCCCACTCCGGCGTCAGCCACACCGCGGGCGAGCGCTCGGCGCCGGTGAGCTGGTCGGCGAGTTCGGGGTCGATGTCGGCGGAGGGCCGAAGGTCGGGCGGCACAGCGCGGCGGATCCACCGCCACATCGCCACCTGCTGCGCGCAGCTGGCCCCCAGGATGCCGGCCACCGACCGCACCACCCCGGGCGACGACAGGCCCCTGCGCTCGAAATCCCCGTAGGTGCGCACGTCGACCCCGGCCATGGTGGCGACGAGACTCTGGCTCAGGCCACAGGCCGACAGCGCACGCAGCCGGTCCCTCTCCCCGAGGTTGGCCAGATACTCGGGGGGGACGTCGACACCGGCGCGGTGGGCGCGCAGATACTCCAGCACGGCGGGCATGGTCAGCAGTGTCGGTCGGTGCGCTCGCATGGTGCGTCCCCGTGTAGCAGGTGGGAGGAAGGGAATGAGTCAGGCGAGGTCCCGAAGACGCTCGCCCAGGTGCTGCACAAGCGCCATTCCGCGCTCCGGTGTCAGGGGGTGACCGGTGGGCGAGTGTCTCCAGATGAGCGGCGCCGCGTCTGTTCCCAGCGTGGTGGGAGGTACCGGCACCCAGCCCCCGGGACCGATCGCGGCGATCACCCGCGCAGGGGGCAGGGTCGTGCGGTAGCGGCGGAGCAGGCCGGAGGGCACCGTCAGCCACACCCATGAGCGCTCCGGCCCGTGGACCGTCGGAGGGGCCAGCCCCCGATCGTCCAGGTAGTCCGCCAGATCAGCCTGGAGCGCGCCCGGCACCTGGAGAACCGCATTGTGCGACGGCAGGATCACGCCCAGGCCGCAGGGCGCATACCGCGTGAACTGCGCCGCGATGTCCGCAGGAGACCTGCTGGCGGTCGTCCAGTACCGCGCCGCCATCGTGTGCTCCCCCGGCAGGTTGCACCGGGGGCCGAGCAGGCAGCGGCACCGGCCGCCGTGCCGTCCGGCTATCAGGGTCACCGGTCCGAGCCGGACCAGACTGCTGAGCTGCGACAGCAGCGCGGGAGTGTATGAGGAAGCGGTCACTGTGCCCGCCCGCACGTCGTCGCGTCCGCCTGCGTACGGTCCGGCCGCTGGCCCGGTATCAGCGTGAGCTGGCGGCCGGTGAGCAGGTCGTCCTCGCCGGTGCGGGTGGACGAGTACAGCGCCCGCCCGTGAAGCCAGGCGAACCGCCGGCCCCTCTGCTCCAGCGGGCCGTCGTCGTATCCGCTGGCGGCGGTCATCTGCCCGGGGTGCCGGCGGACCAGGTAGCAGATCTCGGGAATGATCTCCCCGGGGCTGCGCCCGGTAACCTGGAGGCAGTACAGGTAGTCCTCGCCGGTGGTCAGGCCGCCCTGCCCGCCGGCGGCGCGGGCCAGCTCGGTGCGGACCAGCAGCGTGGTGTGCCCGACCGGCGGCCGGCTGGTCTCCGGCGATGTCCACGCTGCCCACACGTCGCCGGGCTGGTAGACGCCGGGCGGGAGAGCCGGCTCCAGCCGGGTTGACCCGTCCGGGAGGAGGTCCGCGGACCGGCCTGCGATCCACCCGTGGCCCGTCTCCTGTGCACGCCGGTAGCGCCGGGCCAGGGAGTCGGCGGGCAGCACGTCGTCGTCGCAGAACGCGCAGTAGACCCCGGTCGACTCGTTCAGCGCCAGGTTGCGCGCGGCGGCGGCGCCGACCGCCGGCAAGGCGAGAACCAGGACACGGGGGGCGTCCGCGATTTCGGCGGGCACCCTGCCCGGGTCGGCGCCGTCAAGGGCGAGCACCCACTGCCAGGCGGTCGGGGCCTGGACGAGGAGGCTGGAGTACAGCTCGCGGAGGAAGGGCAGGCGGGTAGCCGCGAGGCGGGTCGGTGTGATGACGGTGACGGCGGTGGTGAACACAGGCCGTGTCATGAAGAGAAGTCCTTCCAGCGACGGTTCGGGGCGCGGTTCAGGGCCGGTTGATGTTCGCGGCGCCCTGGCCGGGACGCTGGTCCCAGCGGCCGATGAGGACGTCCTGGGTGAGCGTGACCAGGCGTATGTGGGCGGGCAGGGTCTGTGCGTACCGTGCGATCTGCGGCCCGTTGGCGGGCAGTTCGGGTGCGCGGGCCGCCGCTGTGGTGAGCAGGGCGGGGGCGGCCGGCTCCTCCGTGTCGGGGCCGGACCAGCGCAGGGCGAGCACCGTGCCGGGGTTGTTGTCGGGCAGGCCCGTCAGGACCGGCTGCCACCACGTCCCGGCGGCGCCGAGGACGACGACGGGGAAAACGGCCCCGTGCCCGTAGAAGCCGGCCAAGACAGGGGGCAAGTGGGCGGTCATCCGCGGATTCCTCGGTGAGCAGGGGGAGGGGAACCGGGCGCGTCTGGCGGCCGGGAGTCGGGATGCCGAACCGGGTGATCGCCGCGCGGAAGACGGCGTAGTACACCGCGGCGAACGCGCCGCCGATGGGCAGTAGCAGCAACGGGCGGGTCGCAAGCCGGAAATTCAGTGCGTAGTCCGTCAGACCGGCGCTGAAAACAAATCCGTCGCGTATTCCGATGCTGTTGACGATGGCCATACTCAGCCCGGTTAGTGCGGCATGCGCGGCCAGCAGTCTGAACGAGAGGAAAATGAAGCAGTATTCGACGGGTTCGGTCACGCCAAAAGCGGCACTCACTGCGGCGGCAGGTAGCAGGATCTGGGCGACCGCCTGCCGTTCTCCCGGGGGTGCAGAGCGCCACATCGCCAGCGCTGCGGCCGGGAGCCCGAACATCGTGACCGGGTAAAGTCCGCCCTGGAAAATCCCGGCATGCCGGTCACCGCTCAAGAAGCACGGGATATCGCCGATGATCCCGTGCGCACACGTGCCGGTCATGAAATAGACGACCGTATTCGGCACGCTATGGAGTCCGGCAGGGACCAGAAGACGGTTGATGACGCCGAAAGCGGCCCCGCCGATCACCGGGTGACCGACGACGGAAGTCCCGAACCAGGTCAGAGCGCCATTGACAGACGGATACGCCAGACCGAGCAACCATCCGCTTCCGGTGGCCACCGCGGCGACCACGCCGTAGACGGCGAACGGCGGAATCCGGCGGCCGTCGTGGCGCCCGGCCCACCGCTCCGCCCACCGCCACACCGCGACCGCGAGCAGACCGGCCGTGATTCCGGCGAGTGCCCCGTAGGGCCACCGTGAGGGAACATCGGGCCGGTCTGCCGGCAGCGGAACCACCGCCAAACAGGCGCGGGACAGCATCAGGTAGCACACGACGCACGCCAGGACGGGCCCGACCGGATCGCGTCCCCGCCGGAGACCGACGCCGATACCCGCCGCCAGCAGCAGAGGAAGGAAGTCCAGCACCGCGCCCCCGGAGCCGGACAGCACCGCGGAGAGGGTGTGCAGATGCCCGGACCGGCCGAGCAGATCCGGCTGTCCGGCACGCAGGAGCAGCCCTGCGGCCGGGATCGCGGCCACTGGCAGGGCCAGGCTCGCTCCAATCGCTCGCGTCCGTGAGCGATCAGCGGAAGAGGACGGCAGCACCGGGGGTCTCCATGGGCGGGCGGCGCGGGCGGTCTGCGAGTGCCGTCCTACGCACGGGAGCAGGAGGAAGGGGCGGTCGACGGCCCCGGCCCGGCCGGCTCTGCGGAACCCGCGGGGGGCGTTGTGCCGAGAAGGCCGGCCACACGGGCACGCAGCCATACCCACGGCCGCACCCCCAGCGCCGACCTGCGCTCCCGGCGGGCGGCCCGGCGCTCCTGGCGTTGGACCGATCGCGCGTAGGTGATCAGGCGCTGCCGGTCCGCCTCGCGCAGCAGCTGATCCCTGCCCGCGCGCGCTTCCTCAATGGAATACATCAGTAGAAGCCCTGTTCTCGATTACGCCCGCCGCTGACAACATTGTGAGCAGGTTCAGTAGGCGTTTCTGATAAAAGCGCCCGGAGCCGGATTCGAACCGGCACGCTCCTTGCGGGACAGCGACATTTAAAGTCGCCGTGTCTGCGTTTCACCATCCGGGCCCGACTTCGCTGTCTGCGTTAGCACTGCTGGATCGGATGATTCAGCGCTGGGCCCCGTAGAGGGAAGCCGGGCCCAGCAAGTGTGTCAGTGTGGCGCCGTTTCCCGCCGGGGGGTGGCGGGAAACGGCAGTCTCAGGGGTGGTTTACGGGTGGTACAGCCGTTCGGACCGGTCAGGGACCCGTGCTTGCAGCACGACCTGATCGCCGGCGGGGCCGCCGAGAAATGCCTGATTGGTGATCACGGCGCGGCCGTCGGGGAGAATGGCGATGCTCGCCGGATTGTCGTACGGCACGGTGAGCTTGGCGTTGTCCGCCGCGGTGGCGGGTGTGCGGGTGATCTCCCGGCCGTCGGCCGAGAGGGTCATCAGTGCGTTGCCGACGGCGAGGGCGACGTAGATCCGGCCGCTCTGGCCGATGGCGATCCCGTCCGATGCCTCACCGGCCCTGCCCTGCCAGATCTGGCGCAGGGCTCCGGCCGAGCCGTCCGGCTCGATGGGGAGGGTGTAGATGCGGCCGGACGCGGTGAGGATCTGTGCGGGATCGCTCAGGCCGTAGCTGCACTGGGCGAGGACGATGGTGCGCGGACCGGAAAGACGGATCCCGCAGGGGCCGAAGAGGGACTCCAGCCGGCTGTCAGTGAGCCAGACGTGCGCCGGACCCCCGCCGGGCGGGACCCGCCACACCAGCGCCTGCGAGATGTCGGTGACGTAGATGGCGCCGTCGGGGCCGGCCGCGATGTCGTCGGGGTAGGCAGGCAGATCGACTTGCGTAGCCGAGCAGTTGCCCGGATGGGCTCCGGCCGTGCCGCAGGACGGCACGTCCGCGAAGGTCGCGTAGGTCCGCTGGACGCCGGTCTCCGGGTCCAGGGTGATCATGCGGGCGGGGTGGCGGTCCAGGATGTAGAGCAGCCCGGTCCGGCCGACCGCCATGTTGGTGAGGCCCTGCCCCGTGGTGGCTTGGCCGGTGATGGTGTAGTCCCGGAGCAGCCGCCCGGACTGGTTGTAGCGGTAGATGTGGCTGGGGAGGTTGGGGCTGCCGTCGGCGGCCTGGTGGGTGCCCACGTATACGCTGCCGCGGTCGGTCGCGATGCCGACCAGGTGGCCGGGGCTGCCGGCCGGCGGCGTAGCGAACACGGTGGTGGTGGCGGTGGTGGGCGTGCAGGCGGTGGCCGCGGTGGTGGTCAGCATGGCCAGCGCGGCTACCGCCGGCGCGGCTGCCAGGTTCCACAGGCGTCGTGATCGGCGCCGTCTCTGTCGGGTGGTGCTCATTCGTGCTCCGTAGCTGCCGTGTGAGGAGGGCGAGTCGGGGTGCCCTTGCTGGTAGCGACTGCCGGTGCGTGCCGTCGCCGCCCCCCGCCCGCGGCCATGAACGCGGGCCGCGGGGCGGCGGCGCCCCCGTGCGGGGTGGACGTTAGGTGCGGGCCGTGACGCTCCGCACTGGTCCCGGCGCCGAGTCCGGGGGGGTGCAGACGGTCCCGGTGCCGAGCTTCGGCACCGGGACCGTTGGGGCGGGTCGCGGTTCGGCGGCGGGACCGGTGGATGTGGCGGTGGTGCGGGTGACGGTGAATACGGCCATCGGTTTCCGTCCGGTCCGGCCGGGGTGGCGCAATGGCAGACGCAGCCGGTTTAAATCGGTCTCACCTGCGGGTTCGATTCCCGTCCCCGGCACGTGTGGCGTGTGGTGGGCTACTCACGTCCCTCGGCGCGTACCGCTGCCCAGACGACTTTGCCGGACGGGGTGTACCTGGTGCCCCAGGAGGCGGCGTAGAGGGAGACCATTACCAGGCCGCGCCCGAATTCATCCTCAAAGCTCGGGTGTCTGACCTGCGGGGCGGCTTTGGAGCCGTCGTACGTCTCGCACACGACTTCGCCGCCGCGGAGATTCAGCAGCCGCAGCCGGATGTCGTCCCGGCCGTCCCTGCTGTCCTCGTCGGCGCTCTGGCCGAGTCCTACGGCGTGCCTGACGGTGTTGCCGACGAGCTCCGAGACGATCTGCTCGGCGGCGGGTACCAGGTCGGCCAGGCCCCAGCCGGTCAGCGCGCGTGCGGCCAGGTCGCGGGCCGCCCGCGCGGATTCGGGGTGGCGCGGCAGGTCCCACTCCAGGATGTGTTCCGTGGGCAGGCGGCGGGTCAGGAGGGTGAGCAGGGCGAGGTCGCCGGTGCCGTCCGGGCCGGGCAGGTCGCGGGTGATGGTGTCGCACAGGCGGTCCAGCCACCCGTCGGGCGGGTCGGGGACGGCGGGGGGCAGGGGGGATGCCGCCTGGTGCGAGGCGATGATCTCGGTCAGCGGCCGGTCCTGGGGGTCCGCGTCGCCGGTGGCGGGTGCGTGGAGGACCAGGAGTGACCCGGGGGGCAGGGACAGCTCCGTGACCTCGGCGGGCACCCGCGCCTCCCCCAGGCGGTCGCCGGTGGGCATGTCCACGGCGGCCGGGATCCCGCCGGGGCGCATCAGGACCGGCGGGGGGTGGCCTGCGGAGGCGATGGCGCACCGGCCGGTGGTCGGGTCGTAGACGGCCAGGAGGCAGGTGGCGGTGACGGCGCCGCCGCCCAGCCGCCGCCCGAGCCTGATCATCGTGTCGTTGACGTAGGCCAGCAGTTCGTCGGGCGGCAGGTCCTGGACGGACATGAGCAGGACGGCCTGGCGCAGGATGCCCATGGCTACGGTGGCGTCGGGGCCGGCGGTGACGGAGCCGATGACGGCCAGGACCCGGCCTCCGGGCAGGGGTTCGAGGTCGTACCAGTGGCCGCCCACCACGTCGCCCTCGCTCCCGGTGGTGGTGCGGTAGCGGGCGGCGGCGGTGACGGCGGCCAGCTCGGGCGGCGGGCCGGGGAGCAGCTCGCGTTGCAGGCGGTCCGAGCGGCGCCGGTCCCGCTCGTGTGCCGCGGCGGCACGCAGGGCGTGCGCGATGACGACGGCGGCCGTGCCGAGCACGGACCGGTCGGCGGCGCCGAGGTGGCGGGGCCGGGTCCAGGTGAGCACGGCCGTGCCGGTTACCTGGTGGGAGGCGATCAGCGGCACGACGGCCCATGCCCGCTGCCCGCCCAGGCGTGCCAGCGGCAGCAGGTGGGGCCAGCGGCGTGCCAGCTCGTCCCGGCTGGAGACGTACTGGGGTCCGGATTCCAGCGCGGTGGCCTCCAGCCGGTCGGGCCAGGGCACCGCGGCCATCTCCGCGCGGAAGCCGTCCCCGTGTCCGGTGACGGCCACCAGCCGCGGCTGGTGGCCGGTGAGGTCGTGCAGGACCAGGCCGTCCGCGCCGACCATCGGCAGCACGTGCGTGCTGATCGCCGCGGCGATGCCGTCGGTGTCTGGGGCCTGGATCAGCGCGCGGTTGAGGTCCTCCAGGTGGCGCGCCCGTTCGGCGGCCTCCTGCTCGGCCATCGTCTGTGCGGTGATGTCCGTCCACTGGACGGCGACGTAGCCGCCGACCTCGGCGGCCCGCACCTGGTACCAGGCAGTTCCGGCGGCCCGCACAGCCCGCATGGTCACTGTGGCGGTATGCGAGGCGGCCGGGGCCGCCCTCGCCCGGTCCAGGAGCTCGGGCAGCCCCTGGCCGCGCAGCTGCCCGGCCAGCTCCCACAGGGCCCGGCCGGCGGGGACGTCCTCCTCGGCGGTCAGGCCGGTCAGGTCGCGTGCGGCGCGGTTGGCCCACTCCACCCGGTCCCCGGTGTCCACGACGAAGATCGGGTCCGGGTTCTGCTCCAGTACGCCCCCCAGCCACATTTCGCGGCTGTGGGCTTCGGTGACATTCCAGGCCGTGCCGGTCATCCGGACCGGCTCGCCCTCCCCGGGCTCCTCGAAAGCGGCGCGCAGCTCCAGCCAGGAGATCCGCCGCTCCCGGTCCACCACCCGGTAGACCACCGCATACGGCCGACCGGTTTCGAAGGAGGTCTCGATCGCGGCCTGCACGCCCGGCAGGTCGGCGGGGTGGATGCGCTCCAGCCACCCGGAGATCTGCCCGTCCCAGGTCGCCGGGTCCAGGCCGGCCAGCGGGAGCATGCCCGCGGTGGTCTGGTCGTAGTCGATCCGGCCGGTCTCCGTGTCCCAGCTCCAGAAACCGACCTGGACCTCCCGCATCATCTGGCGGCCCAGGCCCCGGGGGTCGGAGTCCCGCCACCAGCTCGCGCCGCTGAGCCAGATCCGGACCGCCGGCAGCTGCGCGCTGGCCGCTTCCGCCAGCGCGCTGAGCCTGCGGCGGGTCTCCTCCTCCGGCAGGGCGGCCAGCAGCACCGACAGGGTGCCGACCGGCGTGCCGTCCGCGGCGGTCAGGGGAGCGGACAGCACCCCCACCGGGCCGCCCGTCGGCGGCGGTCCGGGCCAGACCGCGGACCAGACCACGCCGGAGGCGGCCACGGCCCGCATCGGCGCCGTTGCCGAGTCGGCCGGCAGCTGCTCCCACGGCTGGGTGACCGCCTCGGGCAGTCCGCCGACGGCCGCCAGGCGGAGGGATCCCTGCGGCCCGGACAGGTGGGCCAGACCGCCCAGCCCGCCCAGGTCGCCGATGGCCTGGGTGAGTGCCAGCCGCAGCAGACCGGCCTGGTCCGCGGTCTCACCGGGGTCGCCCACCCACCTCAGCCGCAGCGGCAGGGAGTCGTCCTCGTCGTCCATCACATCGCCTCCGCCACCCAGTGGCGCCGTGCCTCGCCTACGCGAGCCAGATGTTCTCGTTTGTCAACAATGGCATGAATCTGGCGTTTTGCGCTGCTGTGGTGTGGTCAGTGGTGCAGGTGGCGGGGCGTGAGCACGGTCGGCGCGCGCCCGGTCACGTAGGCGGCCAGCACCAGGTCGTGCACACCTGCGGGAGGGCGGTCACGTGCGGCGCCCCGGCCGGAAGGGGTGATCAGCGTCCGCTGCGCGAGCTCCTCGGCCCGGTGCAGGCGAGCCCGCACCGTCTTGACGTCCATCCCCAGGCGGGCGGCCGTCCGCACGGTGTCCGTGCCGCAGCCGATCCAGGCCAGCACCACGTCCAGCAGGTCCCCGCCGGCCAGGCGGCCGAGCAGGCCGACCGCCCATTCGGCGACCGGGCCGGTGCTCAGCAGGTCCCCGAAGGTCAGCGACCCGGTGTAGGGGAGGGTGCGCAGCCTCAGCTCCCGCACCCGCAGCGCGACATCAAGCACGATCCGGTCGCCGGGGTCCGACCAGTCCAGCCCGGCCGCGGACGCCACCGCCCACGCCCGGTTGCCGACCGTGTCCCGGTCGACGCCGAGCCGGCGGGCCACCTCGCCCGGACCGTAGGCCAGCGCGAGCCGCGTCGTCAGCGCGAAGGACACGCGCCGCTCGCGCGGCCACTCCTCCAGCGGCGCCAGCACACTCCGGGCCCACCGGTGCGCCGGTGCGCCCGGCAGCGCGGAGGCGATGTCGACCACCGGGGTGTAGGTGGCCCACCGGCCGGGCGCGTCCACCGCCGCGCTCAGGGCCCGTTCCGCCTCGGAGCGCCCGGCGGCCACCGCCTCCGGCGGCACCGGCCGGCCCGCCCCCAGGCACAGGCCCGCGTCCCGGTCCAGGACCCGGCACAGCACACCCCCCACCCCCTCCCCCTCCTCCTCTCCCTCCGGGTCGGGGACCGGGTGCAGCACGACGACGCGGTCCCCGGCGGATCCGGGGGCCACCAGTGCCCTCTCCCCCAGACGGTGCTGCAGTTCGGCCACCAGGGCATCCCGCCGGCCGGTCCGCGTGCTGAGCACCCGCACCCGCACCTCCCGGGCCGCCAGCACCGCCGGACTCAGCCCCAGCGGCCCGGCCGCCCGACGCGCGGCCTCCACCTGACCGGCCGTCAGCATCTCCAGCACCGCCGCGCCGAGGTGCGCCCGGTCGGCCTCGGCCGCGCGCCGCTGCGCGGCCCACCCGGTCAGCACACGGACGGCCGCCGCCACCGGCTCCACCGCCCCCGGCGGCCACCCGCCGCGCCGCGCCACCACCAGCACGTCGCGCGGTGGCCGCGGCCCCAGCCCGTACAGCCGCACCACCCAGTCCTCACCGGCCGGCACCTCCGCCACGGCCGCGGACACCCCCTCCGCCACGGCCGCGATCCGCGCCTCCGGCAGGACCAGGCCGCCCCGGACCACCGGCACCCGCCGGTCCGGGACAACCAGGACCGCCCGCCCGTCCACCGCCCCCGCCAGCCACCGCAGCACCCCCACGGTGTCCTCCCGCCCGGACACCAGCCCCAGCAGCACCCGCAGCCGCTCGGCCTCGCCCGCGGCGGCCCGCGCCACTCTGCCCGCTTCGGCCTCCCGCGCGTCCGACACCAGCTGAGCCAGCCAAGCCCCCGAGCACTCCCGCGCTTCGAGGACCGGCAGCCGGCCGAGCGCGGCGGACAGCAGCCCGTCCGCCGCCGGAGCCGCGGTGACCACACCCGCGGCCCCGCTGCGGACCAGCTGCCCCACCAGGTCCGCCCACCCACCGGCCGCCGCCGCGGACTGCCCGACCAGCGCGAGCACGTCCGTCCACCCGCCAGGCCGAACAGGGGCCCCGATCTCCACCGGCCACACACCCGCCACCATCCGGCCCAGCTCGCCCTCACCGGCGACCAGCCGCAGCCCGCCCGGCGGGCGGTTCATCAGAGCTCCGAGCGTGAGCATCCCGCCATCGCCATCCTGTCCAAATCAACTCTTGACACGGAGGCAATAATGCCCCCCATGGCACGCCACGGGGACATAGAAATACGCACACCGGACCCCTGCACACGCACCGGCGCCGCATGGCGCTGCGTCACCGTGCTGGTCCTGACCCTGCTGCTCATCAGCGCCGGAGCCTGGCTGGGATCCACGCTGATCGGGCCCGACGCACGGCTCGCGATGATCGCCGTCGGGCCCGCGGCCTCGCCGCCGGCACCCTGACCGTATGGTGGCTGAGAGCCCCCACCGGCCACATCCTCGCGCCCGTACTCGCCACCACCGACGCCCGCCTCTACAGGGCGCGAGCGACCGGTATGCCGAAGCCGGGTAGCCCCACCCGGCACCAAGGGCCGCCCCACACGAACGTGTGCGGGGCGAACCGCAAGGGCCGCTCGGCGGGGTTGCCCCGGCCGCGCCAGCCCAGCTCGTGCAGATCGCGCTTTCCCTTTCGGCCGGCCGGGCGCTCCGTGGTGGTGCCGCAGCCGTCGCAGGCGATGACCGGGGGGTGGTCGAGCGGGAGGGGCAGACCTCGCGAACTGTCGTTGTATGCATGGCCTACATGTGTGTATGCTTAACATGCAGACGATGGGCCGGGGTGGTCCATCCCCAGCAGAGGAGAACCCGTGTCCGACATTCGCATCACCCCCAGCGCCACCGGCAAGCGACTGCTGATCTTCACCCCGTACAACGCCGACTTCGTCGCCGGCGTCAAGGAGATCGGCGGCAAGTGGGAGCGGGAGAGGAAGGCGTGGAGCGTGGACGCCCGCGACGAAGAGCGCGCCCGCGACCTGGTGCGGGACTACTTCGGGACCGATGGCTCCCCCGAGGACATGACCGACCTGGTGACGGTCCGCATCCCTCTGGCCAGGTACGAGCTGTCCTACCACTCGGGCGCCAAAGCGCAGTTCGCCGGTCGGATCATCGCCGAGCGGCCCGGCCGGGACTCCCCCGTCCGGCTCGCCAGCGGGGTGGTGGTCGTGGAGGGCGAGCTGCCGCCCCGCGGCGGCTCGATGACGTATCCGGCGATCGACGCCGACGGCGTCAGCGTCGAAGTCCGGGACATTCCCCGCTCCGCGCTCGGCATGTACGAAGACGGCGCGTACGTCATCGTCAGTGAGACGACCGTGCAGCCGCAGCCCGAGGCGGACCAGCTCCGTGCCCGCCGGGCCGAACTCCTCGCGCAGGTCGGGGAGCTGAACACCCTCCTGCTCGACCTCGACCCCGAGGGCGAGGCCCGGCGCAGGGACCAGGAACGCGAGCGCCTGGCCGAGGAGATCGGCGCCAGCCTGCGGCGCGAGCACCAGCGCGACAAGGCCGACGCGATCCGCGAACTCGTCCAGGCCCAGCAGGAACGGGAGACGGAGCGCGCCACCGAGGACCAGCGGCAGCGCGAGGAGCAGCAGCGCGCGGCCGAACAGGAGCGGAAGCAGCCGCGGGACTGCCGGTGTGGCGCCCACACCTGCCCGCCCGACGCCCCCACCGCCCAGCAGTACGCGCAGACCGTGGGCCGCACCGCGGCGACCGTCCTCGGCTGGTGCCGCACCGGCAAGGTCACGGCCGTCCAGCACAACGGACGCTGGTACGTCACCGCCGACAACCACTGACCGACCGCCCGAACCGCCGTGCCGGGCGAGCACCGCCCGGCACGGCCCCCTGGAAGGAACCAACGCATGAACGGAACCCCCGGCGACCAGTCCTGGCCGCAGCGTCTGCGGGACGCGCGGCAGGCCAAGGAGACCGCCGCCACGGCCTACGAGCAGACGATCAGGGACGCCAAGAACGTCGGCGGCATGTCGGCGCTGTCCATCGCCGCGGCGATGGGGATCAAGGACCGCACGCGGATCACGAAGTACCTCAACGCCGTCCCCCCGGCCGACGTCCCGCCGGTGCGGCTGCCGGTGGTCCTCAGCCTGCATGGCGCCGGCAACAGCGAGGAGTCATGGGCACGGATGCGGGCAGGTGTGGCCGCCCGCGGCTGGCTGGAGACCGACGACAACGGCGCCTGGCACCTCTCCCGCGCCGGCGCGATCACGGTGATCGTGAACTGGCCCGCCAGTTTGGACGCGGTCGGGATCAGCCTGGTACGGGCCGTCCACTCCCAGCCGGGCGAAACCGTCATGCCCCTGCGCGACTACCTCCCCACCATGGCCTCCATCCAGCTGGAGCGGGAGCACCCCGAGGTCGCCGACTGGCCGGTGCGCAACCACGAAGACCACTCGGTGAGGTGGCGCGTCGTCGCCGAGCGGTCCGAGTACCGCCCCCGGGCTGAGTTCGACAACGGCGACCAGGTGGTCTTCGCCGCCGACGTCGACGCGATCCTGGCGCGAGTCGCAGCGCTGATAGATCAGCCGTGACCGCTGCCCGCAGCGCGGACGGGCGCCCGAAGCCAACCTTCATGGCCTCGGGCGCCCGTCCGCGTGCCGGGTGACGCGCTACTCGGTTTCGGCCCGCAAGACGTACACCGTGTCCAGGAACGGCTTGTCCTGCGGCCCCTTCGGGTACTTCAGGATGGTGATGTCCTGGTGGGTGCACCCCTTGCTGGCGTGCAGGGACGGGTTCATGCAGTGGTCGCGGGTGTGCTCGTGCACCCACCACCGGCCCCGGTCGTAGTGCCGGGTCGGTACCGCGCCGTCGGCGCCGATCTCCTGGCGGGGCCGGGGGGTAGAGGGCTGCCGGCCGCGGATGGTCACCAGCCGCACGGTGCCGTCATCGGTGATCCCCCGGCGGCGGTCGGCGCGCAGCTTGACCGGCTTGCGCTTCTCCTCGGCGACGTCCACGACCGCCTTGCCCACCCGCTCCTGCGTGATCAGGTCCCAGCAGGCGATGACGGCCCGGGCGGCGAACTGGCCGCTGTCCTGCGCGGCGTACCGGTCCGCAAGCACGTCTCCGGCGGCCGAGACGCTGCACGCGGGGATCGCAGAAGCTGGCCTCACCGAGGACTACGCCACCGTGCAGGGGCTGCACGCGGCGGCGCGGGAGGCGTAGGCGCAGCAAGCCCCCGCCGGTGCGATACCGGCGGGGGCTCAACCCCACTGGGGTGAATCGGGATACCGGGTGGGGGGCCCCCGGCGTGCGGGGAGCAGGGTGTTCGCGGCCACCGGCATTGGATCAGCCCCACGGGATGGGGAGCACTGCAAACGACCCACCGTGACTGAACTGAACGCGGGGATCAGCCCCGCCGTGCGGGGAGCAGCAGTTCACTGCGGTGCCCACTCTAGCAGCCTGGAGCGCCTGGCTGGTTCCCCGTGCCCCTTGCATTTTGCTCGATTGTCGAGCATTATGGTTGCTGTCGAGAGGGAGGGACCCGATGAACACGACCGCAGCCGCCCAGTGCGCCGGCGTCACCGCTGCCACGATCCGCACCTGGTGCCGCCGTGGCGTCATCGCCGCCACCAAGACCGCCGGCCGGTGGGTCATCGACGCAGCCTCCCTCGCCCACCGCATCACCATCGGCGCCCTCAAAACCCGGAAGGCCACCGTGAGCGAGCTCCCCTTCGTCCTCACCAACGAAATCCGCACCCCCGGCCCCCTCCTCGGCGTCATCGGCCCCGCCGACGCGCTGCGGGCCGCTTTCGAGTCCGACACCCCGATCACCCTCGGCGGAAAATACACAGGCCAGCGCGTACACCTCGGCCACACCCCCCGCGACTGGGCCGGGCGCCACCTCGGCGGCCCCAGGGGCCTGGACTACGAGATGGGCACCTACCCGACACACCCCGACGTACAAGGCGCCTGCTACCTCGTCGACGACACCCGCCTGGAGGGCGCGCCGCTCCTGCGGCGCATCATCGACGACGCCCTCGCCCGGTCGGCAGCCGCTGACGCCCGTGCCGACGCGGCGGACGACGCCTACCTCAACGACTACTACGAGTAGCCCAAGAACCCTCCGC
Organism: Streptomyces sp. ITFR-21; assembly: GCF_031844685.1. Taxonomy (NCBI): domain Bacteria; kingdom Bacillati; phylum Actinomycetota; class Actinomycetes; order Kitasatosporales; family Streptomycetaceae; genus Actinacidiphila; species Actinacidiphila sp. ITFR-21. Next base: position 8,433 of record NZ_CP134606.1, on the reverse strand, counting down.
CCACGACCCGAAGGAGCCGCCGTGCCCACGATCCTCCGCGTGAAGTTCCGCCGCGACGCCCACGAACACGAAAACGGCCGCCTCGTCCCCGCCTACCACGAAGAGGTAGACCTGGACGCACTGACCCCCCGCGCCCGAGCATTCACCGAGGCCCTCCACGACGCCACATCCCACGCCGTGCCCGGCGGGACCATGCTCGTCCAGTTCGAGTGCGACCTCACCAATGCCGAGCTAGCCGACCTGCACTGCCTGCCCGACGCCTACCGCCCCGTCCGCAACGCGGACAGGCGGGCGATCCGGACCGTCCGATGGGAGATCCTCCCGTCAGTGTCCGTGGTGCCGCTGACGGGCTGGCTGGAGGACCAGGCCCGGGTGCAGGAGCCCCACTGGTACCCGATCGGCGTCCTCGGTCTCCCGCGGGTGCCGTCCTGGCAGGCCGGCGCCGCCGACCGGTACGTGACCCGGGACCAGGCGATGGACCTGCTCCGGAAGTACGGTGCCGGCCTGTCCCTCACCGGATGGCAGACGCTGCAGCGCACGGATCTGATGCGCCCGGACCGGTACGCCGCAGGCCGCCCGCAATGGCGCCCGGAGTCCGTGCGGGCGTTCGCACAGCGCAAACGCACTCTGTGGCCGGTGTCGCACATCACCGGGCTCCTGGGCCTGTCCAGTGCGGATGCCACCGGCGGCCAGCTGCGCCGGTGGGGCATCCCGGCAGAGGGACGGCAGCCCGGCCGCACCGGGGAGAACCTCTACCCGGCGGACTTGGTCGAGGCCGCACGCGCGACCCGCCCAGGCCGGGGGAACCACCGCGGCAGCCGGGACACCCCCCATGCCTGACCCGCGCACCGTGCGGCGGTAGCCAGAAGAAGGCGGGAGTCCCCGCCCCATAACCAGCAGGCGCGGACTCGGCCCCGCGACCGCGGGGAGCACGTGTACAGGCCCGATCGCCCCCGCAACCGCATCGCCCGGGAGACCTGCCGCGCCGCCCGCGACGCCGCCTGACCCGCCGCCCGCCCCGCCCGGGGGCCGGCACCCACCACGCCACACACCCCGACAGGAGATCTCACATGTCTCCGCGGCTACGAGCGCCGCTACGGCGTACCGTGCCTGACGGCCGAGGCCGCCAACCTGGCCATGGAGCAGCTCCGCCCGCTGGCCGACCGCGTCCTCGCCGACTGGTCCGAGCACTGGGACGGGGAGAACCGGATCGCCCGCCTCGGGGCCGACGCCCACGAGGCCGAGGATGCCATCCCGAAGCACCTCGGCCTGGACGACGAGCAGGCGTTCCAGTTCGGCGAGACCCCGGGCTTCACCGAGAGCGATCTGGTAGCGCAGTGGGACATCGACAGCGCGATCAGCGGCTACGAGGCGGAGAAGTACGGCATCACCGCCGACACCGCGGACGAGCGCCTGGACGAGATCGCAGCCGCGATCACCGCGGATCTCGCCGCCCTCGGCACGAGCGGGGTCGCCGTGGTCCCCGGCCTGGACGGCTACCTGCGGGACCTGCGCGACAACCTCGACGCCGGCTGACACCGCGCCGGCCCGGCGCACGGCCGCCCGCTCCGGCGGGCACAGGCGGAGGACGGGCTGCGACTGCACGGAGGGACCGTGCCGGGTCGTGGTGGGCCCAGTGCGCCACGCCCCCGGCCTGTCGGAGGCGCGGCCACACCGGGTCAGCGGCGGTTGTCGCGGATCTGGTAGATCCGCTTGCAGGTGAGGCCGGCGGCCCTGGCGATAGCGGCGACCGGGACGCGGCTGGCGACTGCGTGGCGGATCCTGCCGTCCCGCTCCTCTACGGCGTCATCGATGGCGCGGGCCGCGTCCTCGACTCCCTGGAGCAGGAGCTCATGGCCGGAGCCGGGCGCCGCCTCGGCGGAAACTTCGCTGTTGATCTGGTCGGCGATGACCTGCCACTCGCTGTCGAGCGGGACGCCGTCATCGTCGGTGTCGATGTCGAGTGCGCTGAGATCGTCGGTGGTGACGGGGCTGTAGTCGTCGCCACGGTCGATCCTGCCGCCGTGAGCCCAGAGGTCCTTGATCTGCTGAACGGTGACCTGCATAATTCTCCCCTCCGGTGCCACGTTGTGTAGCGCGCTTCACATAAATTGACGGTCCGACCGGGCATTGTCAAGCGCGCTTCACATGGCATATCCTCGAACACACGTCCGATCCGCCATCCCCGCCGCCCCGCATCCGCCTGACCCTCCCCGGGGTCGCGGCCGTGGACGCCCGGCCGGCCGAGGGCGAGGACCCGCTGGTCTGGCACTACCGCGGGCCCGTACTGGGATGACCGGAGTCTGCCCGATAGCTCGATGGGCCGATGCCCGGACCACGTCGGTCGCCAGCAGCGTCGCATGGGCACGGACCTCCCGGTACAGGGAGGTGTCCTCGATGTCGTCGCGGTTGAGGTGGTCTTCGCCGCCAACGTCGACGCAATCCTGGCGCGCGTCGCAGCGCTGATAGATCAGCCGTGACCGCTGCCCGCATCTGCGTACCGGGGAGAGCGCTACTCGGTGTTCGGTCAGTCGGACGTACACCGTGTCTCCACCGCCCCCACCGGCCACATCCTCGCGCTCGTACTCGGCACCGCCGTGGCCGGGATGGCCGGCGCCGCACTGAGCCACGACCACCCGACAGTGATCGCCCGTGCCCGCCTCTACACGTTGATGAGGCTCTCTGAAAACGGCCAGGGCTACTCGTCGCCCCACTCGCTCCGGCGTTCAACTGAGTGGGGAGTTTCAGCGAGCGTGGCGCGCGTTGTCGGCCGGGGCCGCCCGCTCGTGGAGTGTGCGGGCCGTGCCGGCCGGTCAAGGGCGCCTGCGGCGGCGCTCCGCGCTGGCCTTCGGCCACCCTGGACAGTCCGACCCGCCCCTGGACCTGGCTGGCTATCGGGCGGCCCCTCCCTTGCGGCGCCCGTTCGCAGGTCAGATGGCCTGTGGGTGGGGAGCTCCACTGAGCAGGTGCGGGGTCACCCCCGAGCAGGGGGTGGGGATTTTCAAGGAGCCCCATCAACGTACGGCACGGCGCTGCTCGACCAGATCCTGCTGGTCGCCGGGACCCTGGTCGCCCTCGTAGCCATCACGGCCGCAGCCGTCAGTAGCCACCGGCGCTCGTATACCAACCGCAGGGCGTGTTGCGAAAAGGTACTCTAGATTAGTACTATGCGTGCCCATGGGCGCCTCGCAGCACGCACGTCTCACCGATTTCGACAAAGCGGACGGCAATGTGGCCGCGTACCTCGCCGCTATGGACGAGGTGCGGCGCCTGGAGGGGGATCTCGCTGACGCGCGCGCCAAGGCTGACCGGCATGCTGCTGCGATGGATACCCAGACCGGGGAGGCGCGCGGGCGTCTGGGGCGCCTGGCTGGCCATCTCGGTGTGAAAGAGCAGTCCCTGAAAAACCAGCGGCAGCGGGGCAGTAAGCGACGCGCTGAAGAGACTCCTTGACGGATTGCCGTAGGCATGACAAGTATTGAAGTTTTCCCCTCCTTCTGAAGCGGTGCCTGTGTGTGCGGATTGGATGACGCGTCGGCGCGGTGGCCACCGCCCGCGCTCGCAGTGACCCCCCTTATGGCCCATGCAACCGCTGATGACTCGGAGAGCGGCCCGAACGCGCTGCTCCCTGCCGCCAACCACGGGCGGGCCGTCGACAGAGTCGAGTCGGCGCCGCCCTTCGCCCATGATCTTGTCCGCTCGCTCGACAGCGCACGGGCTGCTGTCGGCGCCCTCGGCGAAGACAGCCCGTCGAGCGACGTCTCGGTGAGCGCGCTTGCCGCCCTGGTGTGCGTCGGGGCGACACCGGCCGATGCCTTGCAGGCCGCTGCCGACGCTGCCCGTCGGGCACCGTCGCTCGAACCGCACGGGCTCACGCTCGCCCGGGTACCTGGCGCGACCGAGGGCGCATGGGAGTGGCACGTCACCATGACCGTGAGTTCTCCCGACCCGGACACCGGGGAGCGATACGCCCCAACACATCACGGCAGGGGGTGACTCGCGGTGGCAACGAGACGGTTCCGATTCCAGAACTACACCATCGCGGCCGACGACTCCGCCTTGCCCGAGTTCCACGCCGTGTGCGTCACGGGCGAGGATGCCGACTGCGGCGCCGACTCCGGCCGGCATGCGAGCGCGGCCGAGCTGGACCGGTGGATGGCCGAGCACGCGCGGGACGCCGGGCACACTCGGTTCCGCCGTTCCGAGTGGACCTATGCCGAGGTCCAGCCGGGAGACTGGCAGTAACCGAGGAACGGCGCCTACTGCTCTGGCGGCGGGCGGAGCGGGTCCGGATAGGGCTCGCAACGATGCGGGCCACGCGGCGGGCCGTCGAACACCAGCGCGCGGCCAGTGGGAATCGTGCCGCTGCCTCGTAGAACGACAGCAGCGCCCGGCCCCGTGAGTGGGGCCGGGCGCTGCTGCGCGGGTGGGTCAGTGCTGCTCGGGAACGGCCTCGGGCTCGGTGGACCGGTCGATGACGTCCCGCTGCACGTCGAGGTGCTCGACGGTGACGCTCATCTCCTTGTCCAGCCACGATCGGAGGGAAGTTGCGAATGCCACCGACCTGTGGCGCCCGCCCGCGCATCCAACCGCCACGGTGACCGGGCCAGCGGACGGGCCAGACCGGAAGGCGCGGACGGCGGCGGCCGTGGCGTCGAGCAGCTCGGCGATTCCGTCGGTGCCCATGACGAGACGGTGCACGGGCAGGTCGAGGCCGTTCATCTGGACGAGTTCGGGGTGTACGTGCGGGTCGCGGAAGTGCCGGCGCAGGTCGAGGACGATCTCGGGGCGGAGGTCCTCCGGCAGGCCGTCGCCGTGGTGGAGGTATCCGAAGGAGACGAGACGGACGTCGGCGCCGCGGGTGAGGTCGGCGAGCTCGGCCTCGGCCTCGGCGAGGGCCTCCCGGAACACGTCGCCCTCGGCCCCGAGTTCGTCGATGAGGCCGCGGAGGGTCTCCGCCTTGAACTGGTGGTGCGCGAATACCTCCTCGTCGGTCACCTTCGGCGGCTCCTCGGTGAACTTCGCCAGCTCGCGCGTTGCCTCGGCGTATTCGCCTTCGAGGTTGTACTCGGCCGCGGTGTCCTTGGCCGTCACGAGTTCGTCGTACACGGCCCGGGTGCGGGTCTTGACGAGCAGGACATCGGCCCGCCGCTGGAGGTTGGCGAGCTTGGCGAGCGCGCTCCGGTGCTGGTCATTCATGTGCGGGGTTCCTCCTGTGGACCACGCGCAGCCGCGCGGCCGTCGTCGGTGAGGCGGAAGAAGTGCGGGTGCCCCCGGTGCGTGTGCTCGGGGTCGGGCGATCGCTGGACGTGGCCGCAGTCGTCGATCGAGTCGGCGAGGCCGAGTTCTTCGAGGGCAAGCTCGTCGGCCTTCGAAACCGTGCGCGGGTCGATGCTCCCTTTCGGGTGCTCGGCCGCCGTACGGATGGCGGCGAGCCGTTTCGGGGTGAGTCGCGGGGCCATCGGGTCAGGCTCCGTGGCGCTTGCCGTAGGCGAAGGCGAGGACGGCCAGAATCGGCGTCGCCACCGCGATGACGAGGCAAAAGGCCCGCATCGGTTTCCTTTCGGTACGGCCCGCCGGATGCGCCGGCGGGCCTGGTCACTTGGCCTTGCGCCGGATCTCGCGGTTGTGGAGGGTGTTACCGGTGGCGGTGTAGGTGCACACTGCAACGGTGGTCAGCACCATGGCGTTGACCCACCAGGGCGACGGCGGGGCCGAAATGAGGATGTGGAACACGGCAGCGGCGGCGACGGCTCCGATAGCGGCGGCGGCCGTGAGAGCGTCGGCGGCGTTGACCGCGTCCTCTCGGAGCGCGGCCAGGGTGGCGGCGTCCGGGGCGTTCCGCAGGGCGTAGGCGGTCCGAATCGCGGTGCGCACCTCGTCTTGCAGGGACGGGGCGAAAACCAGCGTCGTCACCTCGGGGAGGGTCACCGCGGACCGGGTCACGTGACTGGCTGCGCGGGCCTCCGCCACGACGGCGGCCGGGGCGCCCGAGAGGCGGGCGTCTTCCCGGGACCACATCGCCCGGCGGTGATCGACCAGGGCCGAAATCAGGGCCGTAACGGCGGCGAGCTGTTCCCGACGATGCTGGGCGCGCTCCCGGTCCGCATCCGATCGGCGCTGGACACTGCCGGTGGCCAGGACCCCCAGGAGGGTGCCCGCAACGGCCAGGATCGCGGGCCACATCAGCGGGCCCCGTGTAATGCCGCCGGCGCCGCGGCCGTCGAGCTGTGGTGCGTCGTCATGGGGTCTGTCTCCTTGGGTGGTGAGGCGGGCGGTGCTGCCCGGCCCTCCGGCCCGTCCGGGCACCTGACGCCGTGTCGACGCGGTGCACCCGGGCGGGTCGGGGGGTCGTCAGTCCCGGACGGCGAGGAAGGCGGCGACGCCCTCGACGAGGTGGTGCGACGCCTGGATGATGGCCGTACGGCGCATGACGGACTTGCCCATAGCGATCTCCCGTGAGATTCGATGAGTTGGTGTGTTCGGGGGTGGTGGTGTCGACGGGTTTCGAACCCGTGGCCTCGCCCTTCGCAGGGGCGCGCTCTGTCCGGCTGAGCTACGACACCGGGCGTTTGGGTTGGCAGAGAAGCCGGCCTGCGGTACCCGCCCGACCTGCTGTAACTACAGTACATCTAAATATCGAGTTGTGCAACGATTTGCGATGACTCAGGTCCGCCCGCCCCTGTTGGTGGGGGTCCGGCCCGGGGTGGGGGGTGCCCCGGGCCGGGGTCAGGGGGTGGGTTGGTGTGGGGGGTGGCCCGGTCCCCGGTTCCCGGGTGGAGGGGGTGTGGGGGGCCGGGGCCGGGCCGTGGTGGGCGCGGGCGGCCCCGGGGGGGGTTGGGGGCCGCCCGGCCCGGGTCGGGGTGCTTACGCGGCCTTGTAGCCGTTCAGCTTCTCCGTCAGCTCCGCCCGCGCGAGCTGGAGCGCCTTGATCTGCGAGTCGATCTTGTCGATCTCCGGCTGGATCGCCTCGGCCCGCTGGCCGTTGAGGAAGGCCGCGTACTGCGCCTCGCGCTTGGCCGTGGCCTTGTCGGCGCGGTACTCCGTGACCAGGGCGGTCACGAGGTCGCGGACCTTCTCGAACGTGGCGGTGCTCGCACGCCCGGAGGGGGCGTTGGTCGGGAAGTGCGCGCCGAGCACGGTCCGGTGGAACGTGATCTTCGGGTTGGGGTCGCTCTTCTCGTCCTCCGGGTTGACGTCCAGATCGGCCGGGTTGACGAGCTGGTGACCGACCACGTAGATCAGGTCGCCGTCGCCCAGCATGGGCACGTCCACCCGCTCGTGACGGTCGGTGCTGCCCTTGCCGAACTGGATGTTCAGCAGACCGGGGACGGCCGGGTTCAGGTTGTAGTCCGGGTGGACCACGATCGAACCGATCGGCATCGCGCCCTCCTGGAAGACGCGGGAGAGGTCGTAGACCGCCTCGCCGTTCTCGCCCGTCTCGACGGAGTACGAGTAGGTGGAACCGGCCTGGGTGGTGAAGGACTTGGTACCGGACATGAAGATCCCCTCCAGAGGGTCAGTGGTGAGTCGGTTTCTCGGCCGGTTCTTCGTTCCCCCGACCTCGTGATAACTACAGTACATGGGTTCATCGAGTTATGCAACACCCGAACGGGACACCCCTACAACGCTTCACCGAACCAGGCCCCTACTAGGAACTTCGCCCACCCAGCCCCCCACCCCGGCCCGCAACCCGCGCACCCCCGACCGACCACCACCCACCCCGGGGCCGACCGGCACCCGCCGCCCGATCCCCGCCACCGAATCAGGAACGCGAATCTAACACCATCGGGAAAGCCGCCCCGCCATCCCGGGCGCGAATCTAACGCGCCGCCCCCGCACCTCCGTTGGAGCGGCCCGGATCTAACGCCACCGGAAACCGGCGAATCTAACGCCCCGCCAACTCGGGCGCGCGAATCTAACGCCACCTCCGGAAAGCCCAGAAAGGCCCCTCACGCCCCCGCCCGGTTACCGCCCTCTCTCACCTTCCCTCCGCCGCCCCGGACGCTGTAGGCTCCCACCAGAGCAGTACAGAGGGGCGCACGACACCGGCCCGGGGCCACCCCGGGCGACCGGCCCCGATGCCCCATCAATTCCCGTTGCATAACCTGAAAAAGGCGGCCCCGGCCCCCTATACTGGTTCCACACAGCAGGACATCGGACCCGGACGAGAAACACCCCGGAAACCCAGAGAAAAACCGCCGAGAAACCGCCGAAAGGCCAGCATGAAAACCGGGGACGCCCCCACCACCTAGCCAGCCAATCGGTAACCGCAACACCCGCAAACAGAAAGCCTGATAACCACCGCGACCACCCACCGGCCCCCGGCCCGCCCCGCGGGCCGGCTCCCGGCCGGCCCCGCGGGCCGGCCGGTCAGCGCTCCGCGCTGACGGTCTGTCAGAGGGCGCCCCGCCTCTGTACCCGCTCCGCGGG